>NZ_JBIAYZ010000002.1:375149-446050 GCF_042898635.1 Micromonospora sp. NPDC000442
GCGGCTGCTGTCCGAGTCGGGCTCCGTTGTGACGTCAGTCAGTTGCCTGTTGGTCGAGGAGCTGGGGCGGGGCGTGCGGGGGGTGCGGGCCGCACCGCGCCCCCCCCCCCCCCCCCGCCCGGCCATCGACAGGTAGGTTGTTGCCGCGCGACCCGCCGAGGCAGTGACAACAACCCTGTGGTGAACCAGCCGGTTGGGGCCAGCCGGGCGTGCCGACGGCCCAGGCGCGTCGTCGCCGGTCAGGACTCGCGGGCGCCGTAGAGACGCAGGATGCTGCGGCGCAGCATCGTCGCCGCCCGCGCGGTGGTCATCCGGCCGGCAGCGACCTCACCGCCGGCCGCATGACCGAGCGCGATGGTCGCGGACACCAACCAGACCGGGTCGAGGGTGCCGTCGAACTCACCGGCGGCTTGACCTTGGCCGATCAGCCGGGCCAGGCGCTCGGCGACCACGGCGTGCTGACGGTCGGAGTCCCCCTGGTCGATCGTGGTCACCGAGGGATGCAGCAGCAGCGGGTACCGGTCGAGCAGCCGCCAGGTGACGTCCAGCCAGCGCACCAGCGCCTCGGCGGCGGTGCCGCTGTCGACGTCGGCGGCGTCGAGCGCGGCGACGGCTTCGGCGGTGATGCGGTCGACGACGGCGGCCACCAGCAACTGTCGGGACGGGTAATGGGCGTACACGGTCTGGCGGGTGACGCCGGCCGCGGCGGCGACCTGCTCCACCTTCGCGTCCGGATGCCGACCGAGCACGCGCACGGCGGCATCCAGCACAGCGGCGGCGCTGCGCTCGGCGTCCGAACGCCTCCGTCGACGTCGCCCGTCCTTGACCTCTGACACGTTGTCCAAGTTACCGCCCGAGGTTAAGGTAGACACGATGTCAAAGCTAAGCCTTTGAGGGGGGCCAATGACGCCTCGCACCGATCTGACCAGCTATCTGATCCGCTATCCGCAGGAGGCAGGGCTGGGCGACGAGGATCCGGCGACCGTGCTCGACCGCTACCACACGCCGGACTACGAGCTGGTCAACGACGGTGTGTCACTCGACCGGAAGCGGCTGCTGGAGCACATCCGTCCGGCTCGCAGACGGGCAGCCGGTCTCCGGGTCGAGGTCCAGCAGGCGCTTGTGGACGGCGACCAGGTGGCCGCCCGGTACCGGCTCGTCGCAGAGCTGCGCAAAGGCGGGACCATCACCACGGAGATCTACATGTTCGGGGAGTTGGCCGCCGACGGCCGGTTGCGCCGCGCCGTCCAGGCCACCCGGATCCTCCCGTCGGCATGACTGTGTAGCACTGGTGTACTAAACACCTGCTAGGCTGCGGGCATGTCGCAGACCGCGTACCAGCCGTCGATGCTGGAGGTCACCGACGCGGCGCCCGCACTCGGCCCGCTGGTCGGGCAGCCGCGCCGGCACCCGCTGAGCCGGGACGCCTGGGTCGACCACCTGCCCGGCTGGGTGCACGGCTCCGACCAGGTCCTCGACGTGCTGCTACGCGAGGTGCCGTGGCGGGCCGAGCGACGCACCATGTACGACACCGAGGTCGACGTGCCCCGGCTGCTCAGTTGGTACGGTGCCGGCCGGCCGCTACCGCACCCGGTGCTGACCGCCGCCCGCGCGGCGCTGACCCGCCAGTACGCCGACGAGCTTGGCGAGCCCTTCGTCACCGCCGGCATGTGCCTCTACCGCGACGGCCGGGACAGCGTCGCCTGGCACGGCGACACCCAGGGCCGCTCCGCGCACACCGACACCATGGTCGCCATCGTCTCCTTCGGCTCCCCCCGCCAGCTGCTCCTCCGCCCGCGCGGCGGCGGGACCAGCCTGCGGTTTCCGCTCGGCCACGGCGACCTGGTGGTGATGGGTGGCTCCTGCCAGCGCACCTGGGAACATGCCATACCGAAGACCTCCCGCCCGGTCGGCCCCCGGGTCAGCGTCCAGTTCCGCCCGGCCGGCGTCGCCTGACCCACCGGTCGGGGCACGTCGGAGTCCCCGGCCTCGACCGGGGACTCCGACCCCTCGACTCAGAACTGCGCGAAGAACCGCCACACCTCGCCCTTGGTCCAGGTCCTGGCGCCGCTGTCGCCGCCGCCGTCGACCGGACCGGGGGTGTGGCCGCCGTCGAACGCACCCCACTGCACCGGATAGCCGGCGCGGCATCCCGAGTAGACGGTGGTGATGTGCGTCCGGCTGCCCGCCGCCGGCTCCGGCGGGTTCTGCGGGGTGCAGCCGTTGTTGCGGACGAACCTGTCACGCAACGACCGCCCGCTTGTGATGTTGTCGGAGATGCCGTGAATGCCGAAGTACGCGATCGGCTGGGTGCCACCACTGCACCCACTCAGTTCCCGGGGAGCGCCGTAGACCGCGACGGCCCGGAAGACGTTCGCGCGGGCACAGGCGAGGGCGTAGCTCATCGCCCCGCCGTAGCTGAACCCGAGGGCGAAGCGCTGTGCCGTGTTGACGCACAGGTCACTCTCGATCCGACGAATCATGTCGTCGACGAAGGTGACGTCCTCACCACCGGAGTTGGCCCAGCCGTTGCCGATGCCCTGGGGCGCGACCAGGATCGCGCTGTTGTTGGACTGTTCCTGCTGCCCGTAGTAGGCCCAGGCGGCCCCGTCGGCTCCACCGTAGGCGACATCGCCGGCGGTGCCGCCCCACCAGTGGAACGCGAACATCAACCGGTAGCGGGTGTTGTTGTTGTAGTTGGCGGGGATCCTCAGGATGAAGCTACGACTCTGGCCGCCGCTCTGGATGGTGTGCGTACCGTTGCCCAGCGTCGGAGTCCGGCCGCACCCCGCGCCCGGCTCACCGGTCGGTGGTGGCGACGTGGGGCCGCCACCGTCGACCCGGGCCAGTTGCCACTGCTGGTTGGCGCCGTTCCAGTCGGCGTACTGCACGATGTTCGCGCCGTCTGCGGTGGAGGCGCCCTGCACCTCGACGACCTTGCCGCTGTGCCGGCTGATCAGCCGGACGTGACCGCCGTCCGAGTCGGCCAACCGGAACTGCTGGTTGGTGCCGTTGTGGTCGGACCACTGCACGATCGCGGCGCCGTCGGCGGTCGACGCGTTCGACACGTCCAGGACCTTGCCGGAGTGCCGCGACTTCAGCCGGTACCAGCCTCCGCCGGAGTCCACGAACTGCCACTGCTGGTTGGCGCCGTCGTTGCGGGTCCACTGGCTGATCCGCGCGCCGTCGTTGGTCGCCAGGCCGTACACGTCCAATGCCTTGCCACTGTTGCGGTTGACCAGCACGTACCAGGCGTTCGGGTCCACCGTTGCCGCCGCTGCGGGTGCCGCGTTTACCGCGACGAGGCTGCCGGCCACCAGGGCCGCCGCACCGACCGCCGCCACGACCGACCGCCGCCGACGCCTGGGAGGAGAGGCGGGACGAACCTCACCATTCATTGATCCACTCCTTCGACTAGGACCACACGCGATCGGGAAGGACGCGTGTTGTCGCAGGCACCGACGTTGTGGATGGTGGTGTCGACACGTCGGGCCACCAGCGAGCAAGGCTCAACGTATCGTCGTAATACGTCATACGTCAATGACCGACATCGATGGATGACGGCGTGCCGGACGATCGTGTCCGGCACGCCGCAGTCGAGGAGCAGATACCTACTCGCGGTCGATCTGGTGACCCACCACGCCTGGGCCGAGCATGACGGCGAAGCCGGAACCGTCGCGGCGCGGGTCGGCCGCCGGCAGCTCCACCGCCTCACCGTTGGCCGTCGAGCCGACCGGCCGGGGACCGACCCAACCGACCACCACGTCGGTCTCACCCTTGAGGAACCGATGGGCACGCACTCCGCCGGTCGCCCGCCCCTTCGCCGGGTACGCCGACAGCGGCGTCACCTTGACCGTCGCGCCGGTCGAGGTGACCACCATCGGCTCACCGTGCTCCGGATCGTCGGTGCGGACCGCGCCGAAGAACACCACCCGCGACCCGGACGGCAGGGCGATCCCGGCCATCCCGCCGCCCTTGAGCCCCTGGGCGCGGATCGTCCCGGCGGGGAACCGCAGCAGCGCGGCCGCACTGGTCAGGAAGGCTAGCGTCTCGGCACCGTCGACCAGCCAGGTCGCCCCGACCACCGCGTCGCCGTCCCGCAGCCCGATCACCTCGAACTCGTCGGATCGCACCGGCCAGTCCGGAGCACACACCTTCACCACACCCTGCCGGGTACCGAGTGCCAGACCCGGGGAACCCTCCGCGGCAGCGCCGAGCGGCGCCAGGCCGACCACGGTCTCCCCCGGCTCCAGCGGCACCAGCTCGGCGGCCGACATCCCGCCACGCAACGACACCGTGCCGGCCTGCTCCGGCAGCACCGGCAGCGGCAGCACGTCCACCTTGAACGCCCGGCCGGCACTGGTCACCAGCAACACCCGCCCCCGGGCGGTGGAGTGCACCACGGCGCGTACCGCGTCGTGCTTGACCCGGCCGTGCCGCCGACGCCCCTCGGCGGACTCCTCCGACTCGGCCGCGGTACGGGCCACCAGCCCGGTCGCCGACAGGATCACCTGGCACGGGTCGTCGGCCACCTCCAACGGCCCGGCCGGGGCGGACGCGGCCAGCACCTCCTTGAGGTCACCGTCGACAAGCGTCGTCCGCCGGGGCGCGGCGAACTGCTTGACCACGGCGGCCAACTCGTCGGAGACGACCTTCTTCAGCACGTTCTCGTCGTCGAGGATGGTGGACAGCTCGGCGATCTCGGCACGCAGTTTCTGCTGCTCCGCCTCCAGCTCCAGCCGGTCGTACTTGGTCAACCGGCGCAGCGGAGTGTCCAGGATGTAGTTGGCCTGGATCTCGGAGAGCTTGAACTGGCGCATCAGGCCGCTGCGGGCCGCCTGGGCGTCCTCGCTGGCCCGGATCAGCTTGACCACCTTGTCGATGTCGAGCAGGGCGATCAGCAGACCGTCGACCAGGTGCAGCCGCTCCTCCCGCTTACGCTTGCGGTACGCGCTGCGCCGGGTCACCACCTCGTAGCGGTGGGCCAGGAACACCTCCAGCAGCTCCTTGAGCCCCAGGGTGCGCGGCTGCCCGTCGACCAGCACCAGGTTGTTTACGCCGAAGGACTGCTCCAGCGGGGTCAACCGGTAGAGATCGGCGAGCAGTGCCTGCGGGTTCACGCCGACCTTGCACTCGATGACCAGCCGGGTGCCGCTCTCCCGGTCGGTGAGGTCCTTGACGTCGGCGATCCCGGTGAGCCGTTTGGTCTTGGTCACCTCGTTGGTGATCGCGGCGATGACCTTCTCCGCGCCGACGCCGTACGGCAACTCGACCACCGTGATGGCCTGCCGACCCCGGCTGCCCTCCAGCGGCCCGATCTCCACCTTGCCGCGCATCCGCACCACGCCCCGGCCGGTCTCGTACGCCCGGCGCACCTCGTCGAGGCCGAGCAGCATGCCGCCGGTGGGCAGGTCGGGACCGGGCACGAACTCCATCAGCTTGTCGAGGGTGGCGTTCGGGTGCCGGATCAGCCACCGGGCCGCCGCGACGACCTCGCCCAGATTGTGCGGGATCATGTTGGTCGCCATCCCGACCGCGATCCCGGCGGCACCGTTGACCAGGAGATTCGGGAAGGCGGCCGGCAGCACGGTGGGCTGGGTCAGTGACCCGTCGTAGTTGGGCTCGACGTCGACGGTGTCCTCGCCCAGCTCACCGACGAGCAGCATCGCCTCCCGCGACATCCGGGCCTCGGTGTTGTGGTTGACGAAACCACCTGCAAGGAAGGAATGGTCCTCGGTGTCGACCCTAATCGAGTAGACCTCGGCCGGCTCGCGGGACGTCACCTCTGCAATCCGCTCGAAGCGGTAACCGGAGTCCATCACGGGCAGGATCGTGGCAAGAACCTCGGGGTCCTTGACCCGATCGATGATCCGGAGCCGCTCGGTCTCCCAGCGCTCGACCCGGTCGAAGTTGTGCTGAGTCAGCCAACTGCGGCCCGAACCACGCTTGTCGAAGGCGAGCGCCCCCCGAACATACTCGGCCACGAATGGCACATGATCCTTGCTGAGTCGATGGGGGCGCAACGGTGAACGCCTGAGAACTCGATGCAGTACGGCTTGTTTGTTACGGAGGAAACCAACCCGGTTGGCGAATGCGGTGATGTTCCGCAACCCGGAGATGATCAACCGGTGCTCCACCGAGCCGCTGGGGCGCGTGTATTGCCGCCGACACGCGATGACGCCGAACTCCGCCAACAACTCTTGGGTCTCGCGGGCTAGGCGTTCGCTGAAGCTGGTGTACTGAACGGTAAAGCTGTCGTTGGCTACCCGGACGCCGCCATCCCCTTCGAACAGCGCCATCAGGAAGGCCCGCTTCACGCCCCAACCGCCAGTCCAAACGAACTGGGGGATGAACTTGTCCCGCGCTTGGCAGCCGATCAACTCGCCAAGTGGGCTGGCGCGGAACGCCGCCATTCCACCCACGTACTCCTGGACATCCAATTCCTGGATGCGCTTGCGGTCACGGCGAGTGTGCCGCTCGCTCACATAACGCCGCCCACCGACAATCTGGTCATAGGCGTGCAGCACCTCACCGAAAAAGTGCTCGTCAGTGTTGTTGAAACCTGCTCTAGACTCGTTCGCGAACCCTTCAGAGACCCATGCTCCGCCGAGAATTCCCAGCATGTACTCCCTGGCCGTAGGGGTCACCTGGTACCAGGCGTTCCGCGCGACGCAGACCACCGTGCCGGGCGCGACCTCATCAAGACGTCGCCATTGGAACACCGGCACACCGAGCGGCGCGTCCAGGCACAGGACGAGATGATTCTCGCTACCCCGGAGTGAGAACCCGGCCTCCGTACGGATCTGGATGGTGGGGTGAACTCCCGAATTAAAGACTTTGCTCGCCTGGACGGTCTTTCCGTCCTTGTCCAGCACTGCAAGATCGACATCAGCCTCGCTGTCGGGGGCGAGATCGACCAGTTCCTGGATCCGGGGACTTGAACCGTCGGCCAGGCGAATGCGGGTATCGCCCGTCACGCAGTATCTCGCCGCCGCCGGTCCATCGTCTGGGCTTCCAAAATTTCCATGCCCGTCGATGAGTGGCACGTTCAGCGAGAAGTCCTGCGCCAGCCGCACCATCGCGTCGTAGATCGCGGTGTCGCCGTGCGGATGGTACTTGCCCATCGCGTCCCCGACGATCCGAGCCGACTTCACGTGCGCCCGGTCCGGGCGGTGGCCCTGCTCGTACATCGACCAGAGGATGCGTCGGTGCACCGGCTTGAGGCCGTCGCGCGCGTCGGGCAGTGCCCGCGAGTGGATGACCGAGAAGGCGTACTCCAGGTAGGAGTCGGACACCTCGGTGGTCAGCGGGTTGTCGATGATCCGCGCGCCGGCCAGGTCGAACGCGGAACGGTCGACCTTCGTCTCCTTGCGGCGTGCCATGGCTCAGCTTTCCTTCCGAGAGACCCGATGGTCAGGCGTCGATGGCGTCACGGTCGACCCGGTCGGCGGAGTCGATCAGCCACTTGCGGCGCGGCTCGACCTTCTCCCCCATCAGCAGTTCGAGGATTCGCTCGGCGGCCTCGATGTCGTCCAGAGTGATCCGGCGGACCGCGCGGGTGGCCGGATTCATGGTGGTCTCCCAGAGCTCGTCGGCATCCATCTCGCCGAGACCCTTGAACCGGGGCACCGGGGTGACGATCTGCTTGCCGGCCTTCTCGAACCGGCGCACCGTCGACTCCATCTCCGCCTGGGTGTAGGTGTAGACGGTCTCCGGGTTGCGCCCCTTGGTCGTGATCTTGTGCAACGGTGGCATCGCGGCGTAGAGCCGGCCCGCCTCGATCAACGGCCGCATGTACCGGGCGAAGAGGGTGATCAGCAGCGTCCGGATGTGTGCGCCGTCGACATCGGCGTCGGCCATGATGAGCACCCGGCCGTAACGCAGCGCCGACAGGTCGAAGGTGCGCCCGGAGCCGGCACCGAGCACCTGCACGATCGCCGCGCACTCGGCGTTGTCGAGCACCTGCTGAAGGTTGGCCTTCTGCACGTTGAGGATCTTGCCTCGAATCGGAAGAAGCGCCTGATACTCCGCAGAACGGGCAAGTCGGCCTGTTCCGAGGGCGCTGTCCCCTTCCACAATGAACAATTCACTCCTGTCGATGCCTGAGGCGCGGCAGTCGACGAGTTTGGCGGGCATGGCCGCGCCTTCGAGCGCGGTCTTGCGGCGGGCCGCGTCCTTCTGCTGCTTCTGGGTGAGGCGTACCCGGGACGCGTCGACGATCTTCTGGAGGACCGTACGCGCCTCGGTGCGCGTCTTACGGTCGTCCAGCCAGGACTTGACGTGCTGCTCCACCAGGCCCTGCACGACCTTGGTGATGCCGGCGGTGGACAGCTCGTCCTTGGTCTGCGAGGTGAACTGCGGCTCGGGCACCCGGACGTGCACCACCGCCGTCATGCCCTCCAGGACGTCGTCCAGCGTGGGCGCGTCCTCCTTGGCCTTGAGCAGGCCCCGGGTGTTGCGCACGGCGTCGGCGAGAGTACGCGCCAGCGCCCGCTCGAAACCCTTGCGGTGGGTGCCGCCGTGGGCGTTGCGGATGGTGTTGGTGAAGCACTCGACCGTGCGTTCGTAGCCGGTGCCCCAGCGGAAGGCGATCTCGACCTCCGCCCGGCGCTGCACGTTTGACTGCATGACGCCGTTGGCGTCGGCGGCGTTCTCCCGGTACGTCCCCTCGCCGGTGACCAGCAGGGTGCCGGAGACCGGCCGGTCTCCGGCCGGTGCCAGGAACTCCACCATGTCGGTGAGGCCGTTGGGGTAGTGGAAGCGCTCCTCGGTGGGCTCCTCCGTGGTGCGGTCGCGCAGCGTGTAGCCGACGCCGGGGACCAGGAAGGCGGTGTGGCGCAGCTTGGCCCGCACGGCGTCATGGTCGAGCGCGGCACCGGTCTCGAAGTAGCGGGGGTCGTGCCAGTAGCGGATCGAGGTGCCGGTGCGGTGGCCGCGCTTCATGGCGCCGACGACCTGGAGCCCGGGGCCGGGGGTGAACGACGCGTCGGGGCCGTCGCCGTCGAAGATGCCCGGCACGCCGTGCCGGAACGACATGGCGTGCACCTTGCCGCCCCGACGCACGGTGACGTCGAAGCGGCGGGACAGGGCGTTGACCGCCGAGGCGCCCACGCCGTGCAGCCCACCGGAGGTCTTGTAGCCGGAGCCGCCGAACTTGCCACCGGCGTGCAGGCGGGTGAGCACCAACTCGACGCCGGAGATGCCGGAGCGGGCGTGCACGTCGGTGGGGATGCCTCGGCCGTTGTCGTCGACCTGAACCGAGCCGTCGGCGTGCAGGACGACCTCGACGGCGGTGGCGTGGCCGGCGACGCCCTCGTCGGTCGAGTTGTCCAGGATCTCGTTGACGAGGTGGCCCACGCCACGGCTGTCGGTGGAGCCGATGTACATGCCGGGCCGCTTGCGAACGGCGTCCAGCCCCTCAAGGTGCGTGAGGTCGTCGGCCCCATACAGGGTGTCAGGCTCTGCGGTCAACTGGTCGTACTCCCCGGTCTCGGCGATGTGCTCTCCCGCGCCGTCGGCGGTCGGCCCGGCGCGGGCACGCCGCAGCGAGCGTAGCCGCACGCCCCGACAACCTGTGCGGACACCCGCCCGGCACGCCGAGGGCCGCTGCTGGCGGACCTGCTGCGGTCAACGCCCCGGCCACCGGCCTTATGCCCGGCGGTGCTGCTCGACGCGCACCCGGGCGGCCGGTCACGGGAGCATCTGCGACCTCTGTGGGCCCGTCGGTCACAGATGTTTCCCACTGTTGACGTTCGTCACACCTGCGTGATCTCATCACGGCACCAGAGGATCTTTCACATTTCTATGAACGGATGGGGATGCCGATGTCCGCGTTGCGTCGTACCGCCGCCGCGATGGCCCTGGCCGTCACCGCGGCGACCCTCTCCACCGCCGTCGCGGCCCCCGCCGCCTCGGCCGCACCACCCACCGCGGCGGTGGCCCTCGGCGACAGCTTCATCAGCGGCGAGGGCGCCGGCTCCTACCAGCCGGTGGTCGACGTGACCGGCGTGGCGCGGGGTTTCCCGGGGTGGACAGCGCCCAACAGCGACGCCTTCTTCTGCCACCGCTCGGCCAACGCCTCACTGCACAAGGCGACGCTGCCCGGCATCCAGGACAGGTTCAATCTCGCCTGCTCCGGCGGCCAGCCGCACGACATCGCCGCCGCCTCGTCGGCCCGGACGAACGGCCGACAGGTCGCCGCCCAACTCGACCAGCTCCGCGCAGTCGCCCAGAGCCACGACATCGACCTGGTGCTGATCGGTCTCGGCTCGAACAACAGCTCGTTCACCTTCGGCGGGGTCGCCGAGAAGTGCGCCAACCGGTTCATCGCCGACGCCTGGACCGGCTGGTGGGAGTTCTGGGCGTACCTGAACGGGCCGGTGGAGCAGAAGCCGTGCACGGACGCCGACCTGGCCACCGCGGCACAGCTCACCGCCGCGACGGCGGAGACCACCGCGGCGGTACGCCAGATCCTGAACACGCTGCGCGAGGTGGACGCCGACGGCCAGCACCGGGTGGTGTTGCAGGACTACACCAACCCGCTGCCGCTGGACCTGGCCCCCACCTACCACTCCGAGGACAACCGGGACGACACCCGGGACAAGTTCCGCGCACTGGGTGCCGAGCGGTACGCGGCCGGCTGCCCGATCCACCGGGCGAGCCTCGCTCCCGGTCACCGGTTCTCGCAGGGCCTCGGAACCATCGTGCGCTCCGCCCGGGACACCCTGGCCGCCGAGTTCGCCGGCACCGATCTGGTCTACCTCAACGTGCAGCGGGCCTTCGACGGCGCCCGGCTCTGCGAGAACACGAACAGCCCGACCGGCACCCTGGCCACCCCGATCCGGCTGATGGACAACCCGCCGAACGGGACCTTCGTGACCAGCCTCTCCGGCAAGGACAAGATCGCCATCCAGCGGATCGCCAACACCTGTGTGAGCTACTTCCAGACCTGCCAGGAGTCGTGGCACCCGAACGCCGCCGGGCACCAGGTGCTGGGCCAGTGCCTCTCCGGCGCGGCCACCACCGCTGCCCGCTCGGTCGCCTGCGTACGCGGCTCGAACGGCACGATCAGCGTTTCCTGACCGGCTCGGGTACCGCCCGGACCCGCGAGGTCCGGGCGGTACCCCGTTGCTCATGATGCCGGTGTCGGGCCGAGGGCGAGCAGCACCGGCCCGGCCGGCCCGTCGACCAACTCGCCGAGGCTGACCCCGTCGAGGACGGCGAGGAACGCCTCCTGTGCCCGGCGCAGCTCGGCCCGCAGCCGGCAGGCTGTCCGCAGTGGACAGGCCGGTGCGTCGCAGTCGACCACCTCGCCGTCGCCCTCGAACGCCCGGACCACCTGCCCGACGGTGTACGCCGCGCCTTCGGCGGCGAACGCCACCCCGCCGAAGCGACCCCGGATGGTCACCAGCACGCCGAGGCGCTGGAGTCGCTGCACCACCTTGGCCACATGGTTGCGGGGCAGCGCCAACTGGTCGGCCAACTCGTCCACCGTCGTCCGGCGACCGGTCGCCGCGGCGTGCATGGCGATCCGTAGTGCCATGTCGGTGGACCTGTTGAGCTTCACGTATCGACCCTAGGCCGCGACGGCACGGTGCCACGGTCGGCCGAGGCGCCGGTGTGACCTGTGCGACCGTCGATCCGGGACCTTCGACCCTAAAACAGGTATCTGGGACTCCTGTTTTGTGTGAGGGCCCGAACGGTCGAACAATAAGGAGAACATCGTGCTCACGCAGTCCTCAGCAGCGGTGGTGTCGGTGACCCTGCCCGCGGTACGCGCGCACGGCGAGGCCATCACGCGGCGGTTCTACCAGCGGATGTTCGAGGCTCATCCGGAGTTGCTCGACCTGTTCAACCGGGGCAACCAGGCAAGCGGGGCGCAGCAGGCCGCCCTGGCCGCCGCGGTGGTCGCCTACGCCGAGCACCTGACCGGTGCGAGCACCATGCCCTGGGGGCCGATTCTGGACCGGATCGCCCACAAGCACGCGTCGCTGGGCATCACCCCGGCCCAGTACACCCTCGTGGGTCGCAACCTGCTCGCCGCCGTCGGCGAGGTGCTCGGCGATGCGGTCACTCCGCCGGTCGCCGCCGCCTGGGACGAGGTCTACTGGCTGTTGGCCTGCGAGCTGGTCGCCCGGGAGGCCCGGCTCTACGCGGCTGCCGGCCTGGCGGAGGGCGAGTCGGTGTGGCGGACGTGGCGCGTCACCGCCCGCCGACAGGAGACCAGTGACGTGGTGTCGTTCGCCCTGGCACCCGCGGACGGCACGGCCGCACCCACCTTCATCCCCGGCCAGTACACCTCGGTCGCCGTCGACCTCGACGGCGGTCGCGGTCAGCAGATCCGGCAGTACAGCCTCACCGGTCGCCCCGGGGCCGCCGACTGGCGGATCGCCGTGAAGCGGCTACGCGGGATCGACGGCGCACCCGACGGCCTGGTCTCGACCTTCCTGCACGAGCAGGTGGCGGTCGGTGACACGCTGCGGCTCAGCCCGCCCTTCGGCGAGGTCAATGCGGTGGCCGGAGACGGGCCGCTACTGCTGGTCAGCGCCGGTATCGGGCTGACCCCGGCGATGGCCGCGCTGGAGCATCTGGCGGTCACCGCACCACGACGCCCGGTGGTGCTGGTGCACGCCGACCGGGCCGGCGCGGCGCACGCCCTGCGCGGCGACCTGCCACGCCTGCACGCCGCGCTGCCCAACCTGCACACCACGCTGTGGTACGAGGACACGAGCGAAGCCACGCCAGGCGGACTCGCCGCCACGGTGAGCGGTGGTCGGGTCGATCCGGAGCTGATCCCGCTCACGCCCGACGCCCACGTGCACCTCTGCGGTCCGCTGCCGTTCATGAACGTGGTTCGCAGCGGTCTGCTGCGTCGGGGCGTACCGGTGGAGCGGATCGCCTACGAGGTCTTCGGCCCGGGCATGCTGCGCGGCGAGGCACACTGACTCCCCGGTCGTCCCCGGCGGGCCGACGCCCCGCCGGGGGCGACCCCCGGCCGCTACCTACCCGCCGGTAACCTGTGGTCGTGAACGCGGTGGAGTACCAGCAGGAGTTCGTCCAGGTCGACGGTGCCCGGCTCGGCATCCAGGTCTACCCGGAGCCCGACGGTGTGACCGACGCCCCGGTGGTGGTGATCGCGCCCGCGATGGGGGTCCGGGCCCGTTACTACCGACCGTTCGCCGCCGCGCTGCGCGCCGCCGGCCTCGCCGTGGTCGTGGCGGACTTGCGCGGAACCGGCGAGAGCACTCCAAGGCCGAGCCGGACCTGCCGGTACGGCTACGCCGACCTGGCCGCCGACATCGGGGCGGTACGGGCGGCGCTCAAGCCCCGGCTGGACGGCCGGCGGACCCTGTTGCTTGGGCACTCCCTCGGCGGCCAGGCCGCCGTGCTGCACCTGGCCCTGCACGGCGAGCACGAGGTGGACGGGCTGGCCCTGATCGCGGTCGGCATCCCCTACTGGCGTGACTTCGCCGGCCCCCGACGGTACGGGGTACTGCCGTACACCCAGGGCATCGCGGCCACCGCCCGGTTGCTCGGCGTCTGGCCCGGATGGGGCTTCGGTGGTCGGCAGGCACGCGGGGTGATCCGCGACTGGGCGCACACCGCTCGCACCGGACGCTTTCCCGAGCTGGACGGGATGGACACCGAGGCGGCGGTACGCCGGATCCGCACCCCGGTGCTGGCGATCAGCGTCGACGGCGACCAGTACACCCCGCATCCCACGCTGGACCGGCTCTGCGCCAAGCTGACCGCAGCTCCGGTCGAGCGTGAGCGCTACGGCGCACCGGGCACCGACCTGGACCACTTCACCTGGGTACGCGCCGCCGGCCCGCTGGCCGCACGGGTGGCCGATTTCGTCACCACCCTGCCCGCACGCTGACCCGCCGAGCGGCCGGTCGGGACTCCACGCGGGCTCCCCGACAGCCGCTCGGCCCGCCTAGTCGATCTTGACTGTCGGCAGGGCAGTGCCTAAGCCGACGGGCCGGCCGAACCGCGTCGGCGAAGCCGGAACAGCAGCCGGGCCACGGTCATCGGCAGCAGGTGCAGCACCACCACCAGCACGGCCGTCAGCGTCGCGTACTGGCCCACGGAGAGCCCGGCCACGGCCAGCACCACCCCGGCGCACACCACGGTGACCAGCGCATGACCCGCGATCCGCACCACGATCCGTCCCGGCGACAGGTTCATGTCGGGCTCGCCGGATCGCCGCAGAGCCGCGCCGACCGCCGCCGCGACCGCGGTCAGACCGGCGAACTGCAGGGCCCAGAGGGCGACCCGCCCGACACCGGCCTCGTCGGTCACCGACGGCGCGACGAGGGTGGCCAGCGCGAACACGACGAAGCTCGGTGGCCAGGTGAGGACGAAGGCGGTTGGCGCCGCCAGCGCGATCCTGCCCGGCAGGCTCGGCTGCGGGCGTACCTCCTGCTCGATGCGGGCCATCACCTCGCCGGGGGCCCACACGAGTTGGTGTTCCGAGCCCGTTTCGGGTGCCGGGTGCGCCATGCGGCGAGCCTAATGGGACCGGTCAATGCGATCGGGTGGGGACCTACCGGCGGCGGTCGACCACCGCCGCCCGGCGACCCACCCGAGGTAAATGTGACCTACGCCACTCGGCGGCACAGCGGCCAGGGCTGCGGTGTCTTGCGGCCGGACCCTGACGCGAAGGAGACACCATGACCCAGCACACGAAGGTGGTCGTCATCGGCGGCGGGTACGCCGGTGTCATGGCCGCCAACCGCCTGACCCGGCGCGCCGACGTGCAGGTGACGCTGGTGAACCCGCGGCGGAATTTCGTCGAGCGGCTGCGACTGCACCAGGTGGCGGGCGGGTCCGCCGAGGCGGTCGTCGACTACCGGGACATACTGGCCGACCGCGTCCGGCTCGAGGTCGATGCCGCGACCAGCATCGACGCGGCGGGCCACCGGATCACGACCTGGTCCGGTGGGACAATCGACTACGACTACCTGATCTATGCGGTGGGCAGCGGCAGCGTCGAGCCGGAGGTGCCCGGGGCGGCCGAACACGCCCACTCGGTCGCCACCCTGGAGGATGCACAGCGGCTGGGGAGGGTGATCGCCGCCGCGCCGCCGACGGCCTCGGTGACGGTGGTGGGCGCCGGTGCGACCGGTATCGAGACCGCCGCCGAGTTGGCGGAGGCGGGTCGTACGGTCACCCTGGTCTGCGGTGGGGTGCTCGGGCCTTACCTGCATCCCCGGGGCCGACGGTCGATCGCCCGCCGGCTGGCCAGGCTCGGGGTGACCGTGCTCGACGGCGCCGGCACGAAGGTGACGGCGGTGACGCCGGACGCCGTGCGGCTCGGTGACGGCCGGGAACTCGTCAGCACGGTGACCGTCTGGGCAGCCGGCTTCGGCGTGCCTGACCTGGCCGCGCGCAGCGGGCTGAGCACCGACGCACTGGGTCGCCTGCGCACCGACGAGACGCTGACCAGCGTGGACGACGTACACGTCGTCGCCGCCGGTGACGCGGCGGCGCCGTCGGACCGGCCACTGCGGATGAGCTGCCAGTCCGCACGTCCGCTCGGCGCGCACGCCGCCGACACGGTGCTCCGCCGGATCGCCGGTGAACCACCCGAGCCGATCAACATCGGGTTCTTCGGCCAGTGCATCGGGCTGGGCCGTCGGGCCGCCACCGCGCAGATCGCCTCCCGAGACGACACCGCGAACCGGTTCTACCTCGGCGGACGGCTCGCCGCGACCATCAAGGAGTACGCCATCAGGTCGGTGCTCAAGGAGCTGGCGCACGAGGCACGCGAACCCGGCTCGTACCGCTGGCCGTTCAAGGATGACAAGCGCCGCCAGGTGCTACGGGCCGGGCCCCGCACGGCTCCGTCCACGCGGAGCGTGCGTAGACCGGCGGTCGACGGCGCGGTCCGATCGGACCGCGCCGTGGACGTACCGTAACCCGCACGGAGGAGAGGTCGAGACAGTGAGTGATCGCGCCACCGAACCGGCGACCGCGACCTTCGTCGCCCACCGCAACCTGCTGTTCACCGTCGCGTACGAGCTGCTCGGGTCGGCCGCCGACGCCGAGGACGTCCTTCAGGAGACCTGGCTGCGGTGGATCGACGTCGACCTGGGACGGGTCCGCGACCAGCGTGCCTACCTGGTCCGGATCACCACCCGGCAGGCCCTCAACCGGCTGCGCACGATGCGCCGCCGCAAGGAGGCCTACGTGGGGTCGTGGCTGCCCGAGCCGCTGCTCACCGCGCCGGACGTGGCCGAGGACGTCGAACTCGCCGAGAGCGTCTCGATGGCGTTGATGCTCGTCCTTGAGACGTTGTCGCCGACCGAACGGGCCGTGTTCGTGCTGCGCGACGCGTTCGACGTCAGCTACGACGAGATCGCCGCCGCGGTCGGCCGCAGCCCCGCGGCCGTGCGGCAGATCGCGCACCGGGCCCGCCAGCACGTCAACGCCCGCCGTCCGCGCGACGTGGTCTCCCCCGGCGAGACCCGGGCAGCGCTGGAGTCGTTCCAGCGCGCCGTGGAGACCGGCGATCTCCAGGCGCTGCTCGACGTGCTCGCCCCCGAGGTCGTCCTGGTCGCCGACGGCGGCGGCGTGCGGCAGGCCGTACCGAACCAGATCATCGGCGCGGACAAGGTGGCCCGCATGATCGTCGGTGGTCTCGGCAAGGTGCCGGGCCGGCTGACCGCGGCGGTCACGTTGCTCAACGGCAGCCCGGCCCTCGTCGTACATCTGGATGGTGAGCTCGACGGCGTGATGGCGGTCCGGGTCGGGAAGGCGGGCATCGGCGGCCTCTACTACGTCCGCAACCCGGAGAAGCTGACCCGGGTCGAATCGGAGACCCGACTCGCCCGACGCTGAACGCCGGACCGTCGCGGGCGCGTCGCCCGAGTCACGGCGATTAGCCCCACCGAAGGTGGGTAAGCCGCTGCGCCCGACACGGCGGAAGGGGACCAGATGTCTGACAACCACACCGCACTGCGTTCGATGCACGACCTGGGCCTGGCGGCCTGGTTCGGCGGCTCCCTGATGGGTGCCTTCGGCGTCAACGGAGCCGCGGCCCGGATCGGCGACTCGACCCAACGACTTCCGGTGGCGTCCACCGGTTGGAACCGGTGGACGCCGGTCAACGCGGCGGCCATCGGCGCCCACCTCGCCGGGGCGGTCGGCGAGCTGGTGACCGAGAGTCCACGCATGGCCGCCCAGGCCGGCGTCGGCCGGGCCAGCACCGTGAAGACCGCACTGACCGTCGGCGCCCTGGCGGTGACCGGGTACAGCCGACTACTCGGCATGCGACTGGCAAAGGCCGGCCAGCCGTCCGTCGAGGGGATCACCGAGCCGAACCAGCAGACACCGGCGAACGTGGCGTCCTGCCAGCGCCAGTTGAAGATGCTGCAATGGGCGATTCCGGCGCTGACCGGCGCCCTGATCGTGGTCACCGCCTACATGGGTGAGCAGCAGAAGCCGGGGCAGGTCCTGCGCGGCATGCTCGGCCGCGTGGGTGGCCTGGGGCACACGTCGAAGACGATGGGCAAGGGTGCCGGCGGGATGGCGGCGGCCAAGGCGATCCGGCAGATGACGATGTCCGGCCGCTGACGGCGGGACTGCACGAACGCCAGCGCACCCATCTGCCGAGCGTCGGCGTCACGTAGGCCGGCGACCGGGCACCGATCAGCGAGGTGGCCATGACGGACAGGGACAGGCAGGACCGGGCACCCGAGGGTGTCGCGCCCTGGGGGACCACCGACGGCTTCGACGCGGATCCGCCGTGGGGTGCCGGTGAGCACTCCCCGATGGACGAGGGCAGCGAGGAGACCGCCGTGCCCGAGGGACGGCGTGGTGAACGACGCGCGGCCGGCACCGTCGCCGGTGATCCGACGGACCGGCCCGCCGGGCGGCACGGGTTCGGCTCGGTGGAGCCGACCCGTGCACCGGTGGCCGGGCCCGGTGCGCCGCCGGACCCGGCGCCGTCGCGGCGCAGCTTCCCCGACGACGAGGCCGACGGAGACCTGCCGGACAACGCGCTGGAGGAGGCGACCGGGATGCACCCGGAGGGAACCTGGCGCGGCTGAGCGCCACCACGGCGTCCGGTCAGGACCGTACGGCCCGCCGGGCGGCCTCGTCGAGCAGGCCGGCCAGCCGTTCCGCGTCGCGTTGGGCCTGACCGGCGCAGCAGTTGTTGAACAGCACGTGCAACTCGTCGGCCTGCCCGGCGAGGTCGACCAGCAGCTCGGACCAGCGGCGCAGTTCCTCGTCGCCGTAGGCGTACCGGAACCGGTTCTCCTTGTCGCCACTGGTCCAGGCGCTGCTGTGGCCGTGGAACCGGATCATCGCCAGATCGGCGGTGGCGACCGGGATCGGCGGCACCGAGTCCGGATGCCCCTGCGGCATGTCCACGCAGCAGAAGGTCAGCTCCTGCGCGCGCAGGAAGGCCAGCGTCTCCAGCGCCGCCGTCCCGTCGAACCAGGAGGCGTGCCGCAGCTCGACGGCGACCCGCCACGGCCGGCAGCGCGACGCCAGCTCCGCGATCCGTCGGCGGGCCGCCTCCCCACGGGCCAGCCACGGCGGAAACTGCAACAGCACCGCACCGAGCCGGTCGGCCGCCGCGATCGGCGTCAGCGCCGTCCGAAACCGGCTCCACAGCTCGTCGTACGCGGCCGCCGGCAGGTCACGCCGCCGGATCCGAGCCGGCCCGCCGGTAGGGCGGAGGTCGGCGGGCAGGGTGGCGACCGGGGTCGGGTGACCGGTGAAGAGGCTGAACGCCTTGACGTTGAAGGTGAACCCGTCGGGTGTGGCGTCGACCCAGCCCTGCACCGTCTCCGGTGCGGGCACCGCGTAGTACGACGTGTCCACCTCGACCAACCCGAACCGGCCGGCGTAGTGGCCCAGCCGACCGGCCGGGGTGTTCACCTGGCGCGGGTACCAGCCGGAACGCACAAGCGTCCGGTCCGCCCACGAGGACGTGCCCACCTTGATGACACCCATGTAATTCAGTGGACCGCCGAACGGGCGGATCGGCAACCGCTGGGCGGTGACCGCCGGGCCGACCCGTTGGTAACGTGCCGCGATGACCTTGCGGCGTCGATCCGTGGCGGTGGTGCTCCGCCTGACGATCGTGATCAGTGTGCTGGCCGGTGTGGTGCTCACCGCGCTCGGCCCGGCCACGGTGACCGGACTGCTGCCGTACTTCTCCATCCAGAGCAACCTCGCGGTGGGTCTGGTCGCCGGGTACGCGGTCTGGCGGGCTCGCCGGGGTCGGCCCGATCCGCCGGACGGGCTCACCGGTGCGGTGACCCTCTACACCGGGTCGGCACCGCCTGGTCCTGCCGGGTCGGCACCGCCCGGCGCTGTGGCACCGACGGCGGAGGGGGCGGAGGGCACGAGGTCGGCGGAGGTGGTTTGAGTCGGGTTCCGTCGGGGAGCCCCCGGGCAGGCGTCACGAGGACGGGAGACAGGGATGCGTGCACTGCGGCTACCCGCCTGGAAGACCGAGCCCGAACTGGTCGAGGTCGACGAACCGACACCCGGCCCGGGCCAGGTGGTGGTGCGGATCGGGGCCGCCGGTGCGTGCCACTCCGACCTGCACCTGATGCACGACTTCGAAGCCGGTGGTCTGCCCTGGAATCCGCCGTTCACGCTCGGTCACGAGAACGCGGGCTGGGTGCACCGGCTCGGCTCCGGGGTCACCGGGTTGGAGGTGGGCCAGCCGGTGGCGGTCTACGGCCCGTGGGGCTGCGGTCGCTGCGCCCGTTGCCGGGTCGGTGTCGACAACTACTGCGAGAACCCGACCGCCGCGCCGGTGCCGGGTGGAGGTGGTGGCCTCGGTCTGGACGGCGGAATGGCCGAATACGAGTTGGTGCCGGATGCCCGGCACGTGCTGCCGCTGCCCGAGGGGCTCGATCCGGTCGACGCCGCGCCGTTGACCGACGCGGGGCTCACCCCGTACCACGCGATTCGCCGGTCCTGGCCGAAGCTGCCACCCGGCAGCACCGCGCTGGTGATCGGTGTCGGTGGGCTCGGGCACGTCGGCGTGCAGATCCTCAAGGCGACCACCGCGGCCCGGGTCGTCGCGGTGGACACCCGGGAGGAGGCGCTGCGGCTCGCCGAGGAGTGCGGTGCCGACCTGACGATGCGCTCGGCCGAAGGCACCGCCGAGGAGATCCGCAGGGTCACCGGCGGCCGGGGCGCCGACGTGGTGCTCGACTTCGTCGGCGCCGACGCCACGCTGAAGCTGGGCGTCGCCGCCGCCCGCACCGTGGGTGACCTGACCGTCGTCGGGCTCGGCGGCGGCTCCCTGTCGGTCGGCTTCTTCTCCGTGCCGTACGAGGTCAGCATCCAGACCACCTACTGGGGCAGCCGCCCGGAACTGCTTGAGGTGCTCGACCTGGGTGCGCGCGGGCTGGTGCGACCGAAGACCACCACGTTCGGCCTGGACGAGGCGATGAGCGCGTACCGGATGATGCAGGACGGCAGTCTGGAAGGTCGGGCCGTCATCGTGCCGTGAGCTGCCCGGGCGAGGCGTCCCCCTAGAATGATCATGTGGTCGCCGCGTTGGAGCTGTACCTGGACACCGTCGCCACCCGGCGGATCCGGGTGCTGTGGGACGCCCTGGAGGCCGAGGGGGTGCAGAGCATGCGCTCCCTGCTGGAGCAGCGGCACCGGCCACACGTCTCACTCGCGGTCGCGCCGCGCTTCGACCCGGAGCAGGTCACGGCGGCGCTGGCCGGCACCACGGTGGCGGCACCGCTGCGGCTGTCGTTCCAGCACGCCGGCCAGTTCGTCGGCCGGGTGCTCTGGCTGGGTCCGGTACCCACCCCGGAACTGCTGGCGCACCACCGGCGGGTGCACGACCTGCTGGTCGCGGGCGGGGTGACGTTGGTGGAGCACTACCGGCCGGGCCGGTGGGTACCGCACTGCACCCTGTCCATGCGGGTGCCGAACGCCCTGATGGCCACCGCCGTACGCCGCTGCCTCGAAGTGCTCCCCCTGGAGGCCACAGTCGTCTCCGCCGCCCTCACCGACCACGCCCGCAACATCTCCCACCCCCTCCCCTAGCCACCCCCCCACTACCCACCCCCCCACCCCCACCCACCCCACCTCGCCCGGTTGATCATGAGGTTAGCGGCGGTGTTGATCTCCAAAACTGCCGCTAACCTCATGATCAACGGGGTGGGCGAGGGTGGGGTGGGCGAGGGTGGGGTGGGCGGGGGTGGGGTGGGTGGGGTGGGTGGGTCAGGAGGGGTCGGGGCGGCCGTGGCGCCAGTAGCCCATGAAGGCGACGGCGCGGCGGTCCAGGCCGCGCTCGGCGACCAGGTGTCGGCGGAGGATACGGATGACTCCGGCCTCTCCGGCCAGCCAGGCGTAGAGCGGGGCCGTCGGGAGTGCGTCGGGCACCTCCCAGAGGATCTCGTGGTCCACGTCCACCTCGTCGACCGGTTGCGGGGTCGGCCCGCTCCCGTTGACCGGGGCGCTGGCCAGCAGGTCGCCGGCGGCTGCGGCGACCGCGGCAACGAGGCGGCTGCCGTATCCACCGGCGCCCCGGGGCAGCCAGGTCACCTCGACACCCGGCGGTGTGATCAGCGGCAACGCGTCACCGGCCTCGGGGACCTCCAGCAGCACCCGGCCGCGCGCGTCCAGCGGTAGCCGTTCGCAGATGCCACTGATCGCCGGCACCGCCGTCTCGTCCCCGGCCAGCAGCAGGCACCCGGTCGACGGGGGCCGGAACTCGACCCCGCCGTGGTCGCCGCCGTACGCCGAGTCGGGGCCCACGATGGCGATCTCGTCACCGGGGCGGACCCGGCGGGCCCACCGAGTGGCTGGTCCGCCGTCGCCGTGCAGCACCAGGTCGACGTCGACCTCGCCCAGGTACGGCCGGACCGCGCGCACCGTGTACGTACGGATCGGATTGCGTTCGTGATCCGGCAGGGTCCGCCACCGCGCGTACCAGTCCGGCCCCTGCGGGAGGTGGACGCTGGCCTGGCCGGGCAGCGGCAACGCCAGCTTGATCCGCTGGTCGTAGCCGTTGTCGGCGAAGCGGTCCAGGTCGGGACCGGTGAAGGTGACCCGGACGAAGGACGGGCTGAGCCGACGTACCGCGCGGACCTCGACGGCGAACAGTCGCCAGGGTGCGACGGGCAGGGTGTGGGTCATGGTGCCTCTCCGGGTCGGTTCGGTGCGCTTACCGGGGTGGGGCGGCGGCGCGTGAACGCCACAGCAACCAGACGAAGTAGGGGGTGCCGATCATGGCGGTGACCAGCCCGGCGGGGATCTGGGCCGGGGCGATCACGGTGCGGCCAAGGGTGTCGGCGAGACTGACCAGGGCCGCGCCGAGGAGGGCGGCGACCGGGAGCACCCGGGTGTGCCGGCCGCCGACGAGGGCCCGGGCCGCGTGCGGTGCGACCAGGCCGACGAAGCCGATCACGCCGACGGCGGAGACCGCTGTCGAGGTGAGCAGGGCCGCCGCGCCGAGCGCGATCAGTCGGGTGCGTTCCAGCCGGACGCCGAGTACCCGTGGGGTGTCGTCGTCGAGTGTCATCAGGTCCAGCTCGCGCCGGGCGGCCACCACGGCCGGGGTGAGCACCAGCAGGGCTATCGCCACCGGCAGCACCTGGGTCGCGGTTCGGCCGTAGGTGGAGCCGGAGAGCCAGGTGAGGGCCTTGCCGGTGTTCCAGGGATCAAAGGCGACGATCATGAAGGTGATCATGGCCATGCCGCCCTGCCAGGCACCGAAGCCGATCAGGACCAACCGGTCGGAGCTGAGGCCGCCACGCCAGGCCGCGCCGTACACGAGCGCGAAGGCCAGCATGGCGCCGAGCCCGGCGACCCCGGAGACGGCCCAGACACCGGCCAGCGGTACGAAGGTGAGCAGCGAGACCGCGCCCAGTCCAGCGCCGGCGGTGATGCCGAGAATGCCGGGCTCGGCCAGCGGATTGCGGCAGACCGCCTGCACGGTGGTGCCGGCGACCGCCAGGGCCGCGCCGGCCAGCATCGCGGCGGCGACCCGCGGCCACCGCTGATCGAGCACGAAGGTGTACGCCGGCCCGGTGCTGCCGTTGATCCAGTTGACGATGTCGCCGAGCAGCAGCCAGGTGTCCCCGGCGAGCATGCCGAGCAGCACCGCCCCGGCGGTGACCGTGGCGGCGACCGCCACCACGGTGCGGTGGAAGCCCGCGGAGCGTACGGCGGCGTGCCCGCCGGTCGGGCGGCGGGTGGGGCCTGCGTCGCGGTGCCGGCGGGCCAGCCAGATCAGGATTCCCGCGCCGAACAGGGTGGTCACCACGCCGGTGGGAATGTCGACGCCGGCCTGACCACCCATCAGGGCCCGCAGCAGCACGTCGGAGCCGAGGACGATGATGACGCCGGCCATGCCGGACAGCGGCAGCAGGATCCGGTGCCGATGGACTCCGGGCACCAGCGGACCGAGCAGCCGGACGATCACCGGCGCGCAGAGGCCGACGAAGCCGACCGGGCCGGTGAGGGTGACCGCCGCGGCGGACAGCAGCACGGCCAGCACGGTGACGATCAGCCGGGTCCGGCGTACGTCGATGCCGAGCACGGTGGCGGTGTCGTCGCCGAGGGCGAGGATGTCGAGGCGGTGGCCGAACAGCATCAACGCCGCGACGGCGGCCACGATCACCGGGGCGAGTTGGGTGAGCGTGTCGAGGTCGCTCTGCACCAGGGAGCCGTTGCCCCACGCGAACAGGCCGATGGTGGCCTGCTCGAACAACAGGAGCAGCAGCATGGTCACCGAGCTGAGCGCCAGCGCGGTGGCCGAGCCGGCGAGGATCAGCCGGGTGGTGCCGGCCTGGCCGCCGGAGGACATCGCCATCACCAGGCCGGCGGCGGCGAGGCCACCGCAGAAGGCCAGACCACCGGCGGGCAGCGCGGGCAGTGCGACGCCGAACGCGGCGACCGAGACGATGGCCAGGTGTGCGCCGGCGTTGACGGCGAGGGTGTCCGGGGACGCGAGGGGGTTGCGGGCGATCGACTGAAGTGCCGCGCCGGCGAAGCCGAGGGCCACACCGATGGTCAGCCCGGCGAGCAGCCGGGGCAACCGGGACGCGACGAGTACCCGGGCGGTCTCGTCGTCCCCGCCGGTCAGCAGGCGGAGCAGGTCGAGCGCACCCACGGCGGAGGTGCCCTGGGTGAGGTGCACCGCCACGACCACCAGCAGCAGCACGGCAGCGGCGACGAAGATCCCGGCGACGCGCGGAACCGAGGGGCGCCCGGCCGGAGCCGGCTGGACAGCCGGCTCCGGACGCGAGGGCGCGGACAGCATGGTCACACCGCGTAGGTGTTGACGAGCTGGTCGATGTACTGCTTGCCGGAGAGCGGCCCGCCGAAGGTCCAGATGCCGTCGGGCATCCGGTGCAGGTTGCCCTGCTTCACGAAGGGCAGCGACTTCCAGATGGCGTTGCTGTTCAGCCCGTCGGCGAAGACGTCGGTGCCGTCCGAGGCGTTGTAGAAGAAGTGCAGGTCCGGGCTCTTGAGCACGGTCAGGCCCTCGACGTCGGTCTGGCCCAGGCCCCAGGCCGGGTCCGTCTCGCCGGTCCAGGCGTTGGTGAGGCCGAGCTGGATGCCGATCTGGGAGACCAGGGCGCCCTCGCCGAACATCCGGATGCTTACCGTGCTGCCTTCCTTCCAGCCGTCGGCGATGGCGAACGGCTTGCCGGCGGCACCGGCGTCGGCGATCTTCTTCTTGCCGTCGGCGATGGCGGCGTCGAAGTCGGCGAGCAGCTTCTCGGCCTCGGCGGTCTTGCCGACCGCCGTGGCGATCATGTTCAGGTCGGCCCGCATCCGGCCGAGGTTGTCCGCGGCGTCGCTGCCCTTGGTCACGATGACCGGGACGTACTTCTCCAACTGCGTGATCACGTTGGCGCCGCGGTCGTCCTCCATGACCACGAGGTCGGGTTGCAGCGCCACGATGGAGTCGATGCTCGGCTCACCGCGCGTGCCCACGTCCTTGACGCCCGCGTCGAGCTTGGCGGCGCTGACCCAGGTCGCGTACCCCTTGGGGTCGGCGACGCCGACCGGCATGACGCCGAGGCTGACCAGCATCTCGACCTCGCCCCATTCGAGACCGACCACCTTGGTCGCGGGGGCGTCGAGCTTGACCTCCTTGCCCCGGCTGTCGGTGACGGTGACCGGGCCGCTGGCGGCGGGAGTGGTGGCGGCGGGCTCGGTGGTGTTCTCGGTGGTGCCGCAGGCGGCCAGCAGCACCGCGGTGGCGGCGGCCACCAGGGCGGTTACACGGGTACGGGACATGATGTTCTTTCTCGGGTGGGTGTCGTGAACGGTCTGTGCTCAGACCGGGATTCGGGCCAGGTGTCGGCCCACGGGTCGGGTCGTCACCAGCCCGCTGAGCGGGTCGATGCTGACCTCGATCCGGATGCCGTAGGTCTCGGTCAGGTCGTGTTCGGTGAAGACCTCGGCCGGGGTGCCGGTGGCGCGGACCCGGCCACCGTGCAGCAGGACCACCTCGTCGGCCACCGCGGCGGCCTGGTTGAGGTCGTGCAGCACGACGCCGACCGCGACCCCGTGGTCGTCGGCGAGGTCACGCATCAGATCGAGAATCCCGACCTGGTAGCGCAGATCGAGGAAGGTGGTGGGTTCGTCGAGCAGCAGCACCGGGGTGTCCTGGGCCAGGCAGGTGGCCAGCCAGACCCGCTGGAGTTCGCCACCGGAGAGTTCGTCCACCGGCCGGCCGGCCATCGCGGTGACGCCGGTGACCTCCATCGCGCGGGCGATGGCGGCCGGGCCGTCCGGGTCATCCGCGCGCCAGCGGCCCCGGTAGGGGTGGCGGCCGTAGCCGACGACGTCGCGGACGGTGACGCCGTTGGGGATCGGCCTGCTCTGGGCGAGCAGGGTCACCCGGCGGGCGTACTCCTTGGCGGGCAGACCCGCGGCGGCGATGCCGTCGGCGAAGAGCACACTGCCGCTGTCGAGCGGATGCAGCCGGGCCAACGCCCGCAGCAGGGTGGACTTGCCGCTGCCGTTGGGACCGACGAGCGCGGTCACCGTGCCGGGACGCAGGGTGATCGCGGCGCCGTGCACCACCGTGGTGCCGTGGTAGCCCAGGCGCAGGTCGACACCCCGTAGGCTCTGTTCGGCGTCTTTCGACATCAGTCCGCTCGACATGCGGTTAGGCTAACCTAACCTAAGTACCTGTCAAGACGCGGGTCTGTCTCACTTTCATCGACCCCACCCGTCCCCTCTCGGCGCTGGTGAACAGGGTCGATACGGCACGCCGCGTCGCCGACCGGTTCCCTGGCGCGAACCCGGACGAGCAGTCACCTGCGATCGGGCGGGACGCCGATGCCGGGCCACCCGTCAGGCAGCCCGAAATCCGTACCGGGGTGGGACGACAGAGCAGTCGGAGCAGCGGTAACGTTGCGCGTCATCCACCGCCGGCCCGCCGGCGTGGCGCTCTTCGATCCTACGGAGGATGGGGCATGTCCATCGGCGAGGAGCCGTTCGCAGTCCGCGACGACCTGGCCTCGCGGCCGAATTTCGAGGTCGCCCTGCGCGGGTTCGACAAACGGCAGGTCGAGCGCTATGTCGAGCAGATGGACGGCCGACTCGCCGCCATCTCGGCAGAACGGGACCGGGCCACCGCGCACGTACGGGAGCTGAGCGGAAAGCTCCAGGCGGTGCAGAGCGAGATGGCCGAGCTGCGGCAGCGACCGGCGCAAGTGGACAAGGCCACCTTCCAGGACGTGGGCCCGATGGTCGGTCAGATCCTGGACCTGGCCGAAAAGCAGGCTGCGGCAATCATCGACACGCACACCCAGCGGGCCACCAAGCTCCAGGCGGAGGCGGAGAAGACGCTCGCCAACGCGCGGGAACGCACCGTCAAGGCACTGGCCGACCTCGAGGAGGAGCTGGCCGGCCGACGGGCGGAGCACGAGAAGACGTACGAGGAGTTGCGGGCGGCGGCCGACGCGGAACTGGCCGAGACCCGCGAGCGGGCCGACAAGCTGCGCGCCGACGGGGAGGCCGCGCACGAGCGTGCGCAGCAGGAGGCGCAGCGGATCGGCGAGCAGTGCCGCCAGCAGGTCGAGCAGGCCCGCTCGGCGGCGGAGGCGCTGACCACCTCGGCGCGTACCCAGATCCACCAGGAGATCCAGGCGGCCCGGTCGAAGAGCCAGCAGGAGCTGGCGCAGTGGCGGGCCACGGTCGAGGAGGAACTGGCCGAGCGGCGGGCCACTGCCGAGGAGGACCTGGCCGAGCAGCGGGCCGCCGTCGAGCGTGAGCTGGCCGCGCAGCGCACCGCCGCCGAGCAGCGGGTCAGCTCGATGATCGCCGACGCCCAGCAGTACTCGGCGGAGATCCGCAAGCGCGCCGACGAGCAGGCGGCCGAGGTGCGCGAGCTCAGCGACGAGCAGGCCGCGGCAGCCGAGGAACAGCTGCACGCCGTCCAGCTTGAGGTCGGGGAGCAGCGTCAGGCCCTCGCCCAGTTGCACGAGCAGTTGGACGATGCCGAGCAGCAGCTCGACGAGGCTCGCCGCGCCAAGGACGCCACCGAGGCCGAGCTGACCCGGCTGCGGCAGTTGCTGGAGGAGACCAGCCACGAACTCGTGGCGGAGCGCCAGCGGCTGGACGAGGTGCGCCGGGCGGCCGAGGCCGCCGAACGGCACGCCAAGGAGACCCGGGCCCGGGTGCAGCGGGAGGCCAAGCGGGTCGCCGATCTGGCGGCCGCGGCGGTGATGGCCGCCGCGGCGGGTGGCGGCGAGACCGCCGAGTACCCGATGGTGGCCGCCCGACTCGGGGTTTCCCGGACCGCTGGCGACGCGGCCACGGCGGGCGGTGGCGAGGGGACCTCGACGGCCGGCGGTGCGACCTCGGCGGCCGGCGGTCAGGCCGAGGCCGCGGCCGCCGCTGGGGAGGTGGACGTCGAGCGAGCCGGGTCGGATCCGGAGCGGACGGTCACCGACGGTGCCGATCCGGCGGGCCGGGACCGTAACGGCGCCGCGACCGGCAGGCCGGGCGATCCACAGCCGGGCGGACCCGGCGGCGGCCCGGAGCACGGTGCACGCCCGGCGGTGGATCCGGTGGCTCGCGCGGCGGCGGCGGTGGCGGCCGGTGGGCCGGGCGGCATCGACTGGTTCGCCGGTCAGGCCGCGCACCAGCAGTCCGAGGCGGAGGAAACGCCGGCACCCGGATCGACCGAGGCCGACCGGGCACCGGAACCCGCAGCGAACTGAGCCCGATCCGTCGGTCAACGGACGATGGGCCGCCCAACCCCGAGGGCTCGGGGCGGGCGGCCCACTGCGCTCAGGACCGGCCCGCCACCAGTTCCGGTTCCCGCGCGGTCGGATCCGGCACCAGCCCGGAGGGGCCGTAGACAAGGCCCTTGCGCCGCGCGCCCCACTCGAACATCCGGTGTAGCGGAGTCGCGGCGAAGGTGGTCACGATGGCCATGATGGCCAGCACCGTGTAGAGCTGCTGGCTCACCAGGCCGGCGGAGAGCCCGATGTTGAGCAGGATCAGCTCCATCAGCCCACGGGCGTTGGCCAGTGCGCCCATCGACCCGGCCTCCCGCCAGGTCATGCCCTGCCAGTGGGCCGCGAGGCCGACGGCACCGAACTTGCCGACGAAGGAGGCCACCAGCACCACGGCGGCCACCAGCAGCACGGAAGGCTCGAAGATGAGGCTGAGCTTGGTGTTCAGTCCGGAGTAGATGAAGAAGGCCGGTAGCAGCAGGTACGCGGCGAGCGGCTCGGCTCGTTCCCGGAGCGCGTCGACGAAGCGCCCACGCGGCATGACCGTGCCCGCGACGAAGGCACCGAAGACCGAGTAGATGCCGACGTAGTCGGTGAACCAGGCGGCGAGGAGAACCACCGTCAGCGTGACGGTCAGCGGCCCCACCGGCAGTGCCGCCGTCTCACCGGCGTTACGTCGCCGCTCCGCCCAGCCCTCGACTCGGCGCAGCAGGGGCCGACCCACGAGGATCATGAACAGCAGGAACGCCAGCCCACCCCCGAGGGCCACACCGCCCCCGGCGAACCCGCCGGAGGCGGTGGCCACCACGATCGCCAGCAGAATCCAGGCACACGCATCGTCCGAGGCCGCACAGGCCAGGGCCATCGTGCCGAGCCGGGTGCGCAGCAGGCCCGAGTCGTACACGATCCACGCCAGCATGGGAAACGCGGTGATGGCGATGGCCGAGGCGATGAACAGTGCCCCCTGCCAGGGTGCGACTCGGGCGGTGAAGTACTCGTCACTGTGGACGGTCAACCACCAGCCGAGCACGCCACCGAGCAGCAACGGCACGCCGAGCCCGGCCGAGGCGGTGGCCCCGGCCTGCCGGACGTGCCCCCGGAGAATAGCCAGATCGAACGAGCAGCCGACCAGAAACATGTAGACGACGAGGCCGAGTTGCCCGATGACGTAAATGGCGGTCAGCGAGGGGTGCGGCATGGTTTCACCACCGACCTGCAAAGTCAGGGGAAACATCCATTGTTGTGCCGCTGGCCACAACAGCCCGAACAGTGAGGGCCCCAGCAGGAACCCGGCGACCATGATGGCGACCACCTGCACCTGCCCCAACCTGCGGAACAGCGGCCAAATCAGCCGATAGACGGCCAGGATCACGGCCATTTGCAGAAAGAGATGCATGGCGATTTCAAGCATCGAAGGCATGAGCCATCCATTTCTCGATTGGCACGACAAAGGGGGACAGCGTTCGGCCGAAATTCCTCCCGCGGAATTATCGACGATGCTAGATCCGGCCCGAAGCGGCGACAAGAGCGACCCAGCGCCCCCGACCGTCCGGTGGCGGACACTCCACGACCCGACCTGCTTGCCACACCGGTGCCACCGGTGGAAACGACGAAAGGTCTGGTTGGTCGAGTCTTTCTTCGCGCTCCAGAAGTGACCTTCCTCCGCACCGGCGAGGTTCGATCGATATCGGGTCGGCCGGGACGGCAGCCGATGACACCCATGGGTCCGGGGTCTCGGTCTCGCGTGAGACCGAGACCACCGGACGAAGGGTGCGCCCGCCGGGCCGGTCAGAACGGCCGGCGGGGCAGCCAGCCGAGGAAGCGGTTGCGCGCCCGGGCCAGCGGCAGCCCGGGTAGATCCCGGGCTGCGGCGAGCAGACACGAGCCCAGGTAGACCGCGAGCGCGGCGCGGGCCCCGCCGAACTCCGCGAGCAGTTGGCTCTGCTTGACCGCGCACGGCCACTCCTGCCCGCAGCCGGTGCAGGTCCAGCTCGGCGGCGAGGGCAGGTGCTCCGGCGGCTTGGCAGAGCGGTAACGGACGGCGGCGCTGTTGCGTCGGCCGACCCGGGCGGGGGCCCGATGTGGATCGCCCGGCGCGGGATGCCGATGCCTGAACAGTTCCCGCCGCGCCAGTCCGAGCGCCCCGCCCACCCGGACCAGTGCGTCCGGCCCCGGGCGATAGCCGACCAGGGCACCCAGCAGGTGATGACCCAGCAGGTCGAAGGCGTCCGGCCCGAGGGTGAGGTCGCGGCAGAGCGCGATCAGTCGCGTCGGTGCCGCCACCCGCTGCGCCACCAGGGCGCAGCGCAGCACGTCCCGCAGGCCGCCGCCCAGGTCGGACATGCGGGATCCCACGATGCCGGTCAGGTCTGTCTCACCGGCGATCCGCCGGAGTGCCTCAGCCGTCGCGAGTCGGACGATGTCAGTCGGATCCTTGGTCTCCAACACCCCACCCCTTCACCCGTTGGTCGATCAGCTACCCCTCGTTCGACACCCTTCGCATGATCATGGCCACGGAGGGTTGTCGGCTAGCCCGGTGCGCGCACGCCGGACCGTACCGATTAGCCCAAAAACGAAAACTCCCCTGACATCGACAACGAGCGAGATCCACCGGCGCGACGGATGCGCCACGAAAACTTCATGGGAGTCCTTCCTTTGTGGATACCATCGATGGGAATCCTGGCTCCGCATGTCCTACCGCTTCCGGATCCACCACGTCTCGCCGGGTGCCGTCCCGGCGTGCCGAAGCGCCCTCCGTCCAGGTCGATGGAGACGTAGTGAAGACGAAGGTTCCGACCACCCACCGGTTCGACAGCCGCGACCCGGAGACGATCCACGACTTCCTGGCGCGCGCCTATCGCGGGAAGGTCTCCGTCCGCCCGGCCGGCGGCGTCCGCTACCGGTTCCGCCACCATCGGGTGGACGCGGGCTCGTTCTGGTTGGAGGCATCGGATCAGTCGACCCGGCTCGATATCGATGTCGAGCCGGCCGCCGCGCTGGTGATCTGCGAGGTCGTCAACGGGCGCATCGACCGCACCTGCGGAGCGTACGGCCGGTTCGGGCCGGGCGACATCTTCCTGGTCACGCTTCCCGACCTGCCCTGCTCGCTGCGCTGGTTACCGGGCAGGGTCACCACCTGCCTGCTCAGCCTCTCCGTCCTGGACCGGGTGACCGGAACAGCCTCCGCCGGCCGGGCGAGCACCGTCCAGTTCACCGGGCTGACCCCCGCCTCACCGGCCCTGGCGGGGCTGTGGCGGCACACCACCAGCTATCTCAACCACGTCGTGCTGAGCAATCCGTACGCGTACCGCGAGCCCCTGGTCATCGCCAACGCGGCCCGGATGCTGGCCGCCTCGGCCCTGGCGGTCTTCCCCAACACCACCGCGGGCTGGCCCTCCGCCACCGACCGGCGCGCCGCGACCACCGCCACGCTGCGCCGGGCCACGGCGTTCATCGAGGAGTACGCCGACCGCGACATCGGTGCGGCCGACATCGCCGCCGCCGCCCAGGTCTCGTTGCGGACCCTGCAACTGGCATTCCGCCGACACCTCGACACCACCCCGATGGCGCACCTGCGCCGGGTCCGGCTCGACCGCGCCCACCGCGATCTGATGCAGGCCGACCCGCGCCAGGAGACCGTCTCGGCGATCGCCTCGCGTTGGGGTTTCCTCAGCCACAGCCGGTTCACCGCGCGCTACCACGCCACCTACGGATTTCCGCCCAGTCGCACCCTGCACGCCTGACGGCCACCCTGACCGACCGCCCGCGGCAGACCACCGTCCGCACGATGGCCGCCCCACCTCATCGGTGCCAGAATCGCACCATGCGGGGTACGCTCGTCGGCCGCGACGGGGTGTTCGATCAGGCCTGGCGCGCACTGCGCGAGCCGGGGTCGGTGCTGTTGGAGGGCCCGGCCGGCATCGGCAAGACGACGTTGCTCCGGGAACTGGTCACCGAGGCGACGCGGGCCGGCTGGTCGGTGCTGACCTGCGGGCCGACCGAGTGTGAGAGCGACCTGCCCTTCGCTGCCCTCGCCGACCTGCTCCGCCCCCTGGCGGACCTGGTGGTGGAGCTGCCCCGCCCGCAGCGTGTCGCGGCCGAGATGGTGCTGCTCACCCGGGACAGCGACGAGACCGTCGACGAGCGGGTGGTCGGTGCCGCCACCCGCTCGCTGCTGGAGGCGGTGCTCGCCGCCGGCCGGCCGGTGCTGGTCGCCGTGGACGACTCGCCGTGGCTGGACCGGCCGAGCGAACGAGCGCTGCGGTTCGCCCTGCGCCGGGTCGGGCCCGGGCTGTCCACCCTGGTCGGCTGCCGCACCGACAACACGCCCACGCTGCGGACCGCGCCGCTCGGGCTCGACTCCGGTCCCGGCCGGCTGACCCGGCTGGCACTGGCTCCGCTGGGAGTGGGCGCCCTGCACCACCTCCTGCGCGAGCGGGTCGGTGCCACCCTGAGTCGTTCCCTGCTCGCCCGGATCGCCCGGGAGGCCGCCGGTAACCCGCTGGTCGCCATCGAGGTGACCCGCGCGGTGCAGCGCCTGCCGCAGCCACCGGAGCCGGCGCAGGATCTGCCGGTGGCCTCGTCCATGCACCAACTCCTCGGTGAGGTGCTCGCCCGGCTGCCGGACCGCTGCCGGGACGCCGTACGGCTGGCCGCCCTGCTCGGCGTACCCCTGCTTCGGGACCTGGCCGCGGCGGGGATCTCCCCCGCCGCGTTCGACGCCGCGGAGGAGGCCGGCCTGCTCGTGGTTGGGGCGGTGCGAGTGGAGTTCACCCATCCGGTCTACGCGGCGGCGGTCCGCGCCGGCATCCCACCCGGCGTTCGGCGCGGCCTGCACCGCCGGCTGGCCGAGGTGGTGGCCGATCCGGACGAACGGGTCCGCCACCTGGCCCTGTGTACCACCACGCCGGATCCGGTGGTCGCCGATGCCCTCGCCGCGGCTGCCGCCCGGCAGTACGCGCGGGGCGCGCCGGAGGCCGCCGCGAACCTGTACGAGTCGGCGGCGCGGCTCACTCCGGTCGACGACGAGGCCAGCCGGGGCCAGCGGCTGCTGGCGGCGGCCCGTTGCCGCTTCGGATGTGGCGATCATCCCGGCGCACGCGTCGCCGCCGAGGCGGTGGCCGCCGAGTTCGGCGGCGACGTCCGCGCGGAGGCGCTGCTGCTGCGCGCGGTGGTCGCCTGGAGCGCCGACGAGTCCGGCGGCACGGCAGTCGAGGCAGCCGGCCGGGCGCTGGCGGCGACCCGTCCGGATTCCCCGCTGGCCGGCCGGATCCACGCCCACCTGGCGCTCTTCGTCGACCTGCCGGATCCGGCACGGGCCCATGCCGAGGCAGCGATCGCACTGCTCACCGGGCCCGGTGGAGACCGCACGCTGCTCGCCGCGGCGCTGCTGCACCTGTTCTTCAACGAGGTACGCGCCGGCGAACCACCCCGCGTCGAACTGCTCGACCGGGCGCTGGAGATGGAGGGCTCGGAGCCGTCGTGGCTCGCCGGCACGATCCCGGCGATCTGGTGGAAGTCGATCGACGACCCGGCCGGGGCCCGACGACGGCTGGGCCAACTGCTGGACCTGGCGGCGGCTCGGGGAGACGAACCCTCGCAGTACGACCTGCTCAAACACCTCGGCGAGACCGAGCTGCTGGCGGGGCGGTGGTCGGCTGCCGAACGGCACATCGCGGCGGCCCGCGAGCTCGGTGAGCTGCTGGGTACCGAGGCTACCGCGGAGATCTGGCTGGCCGGGCTGCTCGACGCGCTCCGCGGCCGACTCGACGTGGCGCAGCGGGTGGCCGAGGCGGGGCTCCGACTGGGCGAGCAGCTCGACGACGACTGGTGTCGGCGGATCCACCTGCAACTGGCAGCGTTCGTGGCGCTCTGCGCCGGGCGGATGGCCGACGCCGCAGCCGGGTACGGCCGACTTGCCGCGACGGTCGACCGAATGGGTCTGGCCGAGCCGCTCGCACAGCGCTTCGAGACCGACTGGATCGAGGCGTGCGTGGGTGCCGGCGACCTGGTCACGGCGCGCGGTGCCCTGAACCGGCTGGCGGAACGTCACCGGCGGTTGCCCCGCCCCTGGACGCTGCTGGGCTTGGCGCGCAGCCGCGCCCTGCTGGACAGCGCCAGTGGCGTCGACCCCTCGGCTGCCCTGGACGACCTCGCCGCCGCGCGGGCCGCCGTGCCGCCGGAGGTCCTGCCGCTGGACCGGGCCAGGTGTCTGCTGGTCGCGGGCATGGTGCACCGTCGGTCCCGCCGCAAGCGGCCGGCCAGGGAGGCACTGGCCGCCGCGGCGGTCGAGTTCGACGCCCTGGGCGCGACGGTGTTCGCCGGGCGGGCCCGGGCCGAGGCCGCCCGGCTCGGCGGGCGCCCGCCCGCGCCGTCGGACCTCACCGCCACGGAGGAGCGGGTCGCCCGGCTCGCCGCGCAGGGACGGACCAGCCGCGCCATCGCCGACGAGCTGTTCGTCAGCCCGAAGACCGTGGAGACCAACCTGTCCCGGGTCTACCGCAAGCTGGGCATCTCCCGTCGGGCGGAACTGGGTGCCGCGCTGGCGCGGGTCGATGGACCCGACGAACGGTTACGCCGGCCGGCGGCCACCGCCGGTGCGCCGACCGCCACGGCCAAAGGCTAGGGAAACACCGGATTCCTCGACGGCCGTGCGGTCGTAGCGTCGAGACGTCACTACCGGCGGACCGGCTTCGGGGTGAACCCGTTGCCGGCTGTCGGCACCGATCCAGCCGTGCCGTGCGAGCGGCGATGCTCCGTTCCGGGTGTGGTCGAACAGCCCGGCCCGGTGGCGGCCGGGCGTCAGAAGGGAACCGAACACGTGCGTCGACTGATCCTGCCCGCGGTGCTCGCGGTCGCGTTCGCGCTGACCGGCTGCGACAGCGCCGAACCTGCACCGCCAGCGGCTGGCCCCGGCGCGGACGTGGAGACCGACCTGGATCTGCCCGCCGACGGTGCCGGCACCGAGGCCCCGCCCTGCCCGTTCAGCGCGGCCCAGATCTCCAAGCTGGTCGGCCAGTCCATGGTCGACGACGGCAACTGCAGCTTCGGTGACGGCAAAGGGGTGGCGGCGCTGTCCGTGACGACCGCCTCCCAGTTGGCCGGCGAGACGACCTACGACTACCAGCGCCAGCAGGCCGAGCAGACCTACCAGACGGTGACGGACCTCGACGGCGACGGCAAGGGTTACCTGGCGGTCAAGGACATCGGCGCCGAGGCGGTACTCGTCGGCGGGACTGGCAGCTTCACCGTGACGCTGAGCAGCTTCGAGCGCCTCAGCACGCAGCCCGACGGCTACGAGCAGGCGCTGCGCCGGCTGCTCGACGCCCTGCCCCGGTGACACCACGCCCCGAGGAGACGACCGTGAGGTACCTCAAGCTCACCGCGACGGCCGCCGCCGTCGCCGCTCTCACCGCCTGCGGCGGCAGCGCCGAACCCACCGCCGTGCCACCGCCACCGACCGAGGTGGCGGAGCCGGCACCGGCCGTCGAGTCGACCGAGCCGTCGACCGAGGCACCGCAGGTCGACGCCTGCGCCCTGGTGTCCAAGGAGGATGCCGAGAAGCTGGCGGGCACCCCCCTGGAGGATCCGGTTCCGGTCCGCGAGACCTGCACGTACAGCGGGCCGGTCTCGGGTCCGTTGGCGCAGGTGGAGGTCTACGTGGGCGACGGAGCCAAGAAGATCCTCGACATCGACCGCGACCTCGACCACGAGTTCGAGACGCTGTCCGGGATCGGGGACGAGGCGTACCTGGAGGACGGCGCGGTCTTCGTCCACGCCGCCGGGGTGTGGGTGGCCGTCCGACTGGTCCGACTGGACGACCCGGCCAAGTACGACAAGCCGCTGACCGAGTTGGCGCGGACGGTGGCCGGGCGGCTCTGAGCCCGGCCGGCCGGATCACGCCGACTCCCGCTCGGCGGGCGACTGCTCCGCCTCGTGGCGCCGCCCCTCGAAGCGTCGCCGGATCACGGCCACCGCCTCCTCGTCGTGACAGCCGAGGCTGCGCAGCAGGTCGGTGGCGACGGTGCGGATCTGGGCCACCACCACGCTACCGGAGAACCCGACCCCCTCGTCGTACGCCTCGGCGGCCCGGTCGACCGCCTTGAGAACCAACTGCTCGGACCGGTTCGTGTGCTGCCGACTCTCGGCCTCGACCTGCAACAACGCCAAGGCGTCGCCGAAGTAGTGCACGGCGGCCGCCAGCCCGGGCGGTACCGGCTCGTCGTCGCGGACCGCGGTGGCCGCCCGGCGCAGCATCTCCTGACCGCCCCCGACGGCCAGGTCGAGGTAGCGCGTACCGCGCTGGTAGTGCTCGAACACGCCCCGTCGGTGCCAGCGGGCCGGCGACACCGCCACCGCCTCCTGCGCACCGGAGACGGCGTCGTTGAGCAGGGCCAGTTGGGGGCTCAGGCCGTACAACCCGTCCCGGGCCGCGGCCACGGCCGCGGCGTCGTGCCGGGACATGCCGTCCGCGGCGTCGTGCAGGTGTTCGATCAGGGCGGCGAAGAGCGGGCGCGCGGCCCGCTGGATGATGCGCACCGGGTTGACCGGCAGTAGGGCCACCACCGCCACGGCGGAGATCGCGCCGATGACCGCGTCGATGACCCGCGGCACCTCCAGTCCCCGCTGGATCGGCGAGAGGGTGGCGATCAGCACCGCCGTACCGCCGGCCTGGGTGACGACCGCGCCACCCCGGCTCATGGTCAAGGCGAGCAGGATGGCCAGGGTCACCACGGTGCCGATCTGCCACGGGCCGGTGCCGATCACCATGATCAGGGCGTCACCCACCAGGAGACCGGCCAGCACGCCGACCAGTAGTTCGAGGGTACGGCGGGTACGGCGGCCGATCGCGGCGGCGATGGTGCCGACGGCGGCGCTGGGGGCGAACACCGGTGACGGGTGGTTCAACAGTTCGTGCGCCAGCGTCCAGGCGAGCGCGGCGGACACCCCGGCCTGCACCGCGAGGATGCCGTACAGCTCCAGGCTCCGGCGTCGCTCCCGCCAGTTGATCCGCCGGCTGATGCGGCCGACCGTGCTGGCGACCCCGGCCTCGACCCGACCGCGGGCACGACGCGCCCGACTCGCGTTGTCCTCCCCCGCCGCCACGCCGCCGACTACCCCGCCGGACCCCGCTCATTCGCCGCCCGGTGATGCCGGTGCCGCTTCCTCCGTGGCGGGCGGACGGCCCGCCGTCGACCAGCTCGACGCGATCTCCCACCCGTTCCGGTACGCCGAGCCATCGCGCTTTCCCGCCCGAGCACCCACCTCACCTGGGAAGTAAGACTTCATATCGCGATGCATCGATTGACAAAGTTGATGATCCCAACTTATGGTGCGAGCCGGCCGGATGTTTCCGGTGGCCCGGCGACGCCCGGCCAGCCACCCCGTTGACACCATCACCACGCGAGGAGCGTCATGGCTGGGCTGAAGGGCACACTACGCAGGACACGTTGGCGATTCGGCCTGGTCGCCAGCGGCATCGCCGCACTACTCGCCGGTGCCGGCCTCATCAACGCCGGCACCGCCCACGCGGCGGCCGGATGCCGGGTGGCGTACTCCGCCCCCAGCCAGTGGCCGGGCGGGTTCACCGCCAACGTCGCCGTGACGAACCTCGGCGACCCGCTCAACGGCTGGCGGCTGACCTGGACGTTCCCCTCGGGGCAGCGGGTCACGCAGGCCTGGAACGCCACGGTCACCTCGTCCGGCGACGACGTCACCGCCAGCAACGTCAGCTACAACGCCGCCCTGGGCACCAACCAGACCGCGTCGTTCGGCTTCAACGGGTCGTGGTCCGGCAGCAACACGGCACCGACCACATTCGCCCTCAACGGCGTCACCTGCACCGGCAGCGTCGGCACCACCCCGCCACCGACCACCACCCCGCCGCCGAGCACGCCACCGCCGAGCACCCCGCCGCCGACCAGCCCGCCGCCGGCCGGCGACCCGATGGCCTACGTGGCCGCGATGCAGCCCGGTTGGAACCTCGGCAACACCTTCGACGCGGTCGGCGCCGACGAAACCGCGTGGGGCAACCCGCGCGTCACCGAGGCGCAGCTCGACGCCGTCCGGGCACAGGGCTTCAACAGCATCCGGATCCCGGTGACCTGGAGCAACCACCACGGACCCGCGCCGTCGTACACGATCGACGCGGCCTGGCTGAACCGCGTCAAGGAGGTCGTCGGCTGGGCCCTGGACGACGGCTTCTACGTGATGATCAACCTGCACCACGACTCGTGGCAGTGGATTCACGAGATGCCGACGAACCGGACCACGGTGCTCAACCGCTACAACGCGCTGTGGACCCAGATCGCCGCCGCGTTCCGGGACCACTCGCCGAGGCTGCACTTCGAGAGCGTCAACGAGCCGCAGTTCGCCAACAGCTCCGGCGACGCCCAGAACGCGGAGCTGCTGCACGAGCTGAACGTCAACTTCCACCGGATCGTGCGCGCCTCCGGCGGCACCAACGCCACCCGGATGCTGGTCCTGCCGACCCTGCACACCTCATCCGAGCAGGCCCGGATCAACGAGCTGACCACGACGATCAACCAGCTCAACGACCGCAACCTGATCGCCACCGTGCACTTCTACGGCTACTGGCCGTTCAGCGTCAACGTCGCCGGTGGCACCCGCTTCGACGCCACCACCCAGCAGGATCTGACCGACTCGTTCGACCGGGTGCACAACGCCTTCGTGACCCGCAACATCCCGGTCGTCATCGGCGAGTACGGGCTGCTCGGCTTCGACCGGCACACCAGCACCATCCAGCAGGGCGAGAAGCTCAAGTTCTTCGAGTTCCTCGGCCATTACGCGCGGACCAAGCGGATCACCACCCAGCTCTGGGACAATGGCCAGCACTTCGATCGGGTCGCCTTCCAGTGGAAGGACCCGGAGCTGTGGGCCCAGATCAGGTCGAGCTGGACGACCCGTTCCGGCACCGCGTCGTCCGATCAGGTGTACGTGCCGCGTACCGGCTCGATCACCGCGAAGTCGCTGACCCTCAACCTGAACGGCACCTCCTTCTCCGGGTTGCGCCAGGGCAGCACCAACCTGACGCAGGGCACCGACTACACGGTCTCCGGCAACCAGCTCACCATCACCGCGAGCGCGCTGACCCGGCTGGTCGGCAACCGGGCGTACGGGGTCAACGCCAGCCTCCAGGCCCGCTTCTCGGCCGGTGTGCCCTGGCGGATCGACGTGATCACCTACGACACTCCGGTCCTGTCCAACGCCACCGGAACGACGGCCGCCTTCGCCATCCCGACCCAGTTCCGCGGCGACCAGCTCGCCACCATGGAGGCGAGGTACGCCGACGGCAGCAACGCCGGCCCCCACGACTGGACGTCGTTCAAGGAGTTCGACGTGGCCTTCAGCCCCGACTATCCGGGTAACCGGATCACGTTGACCGACACATTCTTCGGTGAGGTCCGCGACGGCGCACCGGTCACCCTCACCTTCCACTTCTGGAGCGGTGCACAGGTGACCTACCGCGTCACCCGGTCCGGCAGCACCGTCACCGGGGTCACCGGCTGACCCGCCCAGCGCCACCGGCCGCCCACCGGGTGGCCGGTGGCGCGCAGCGGTCATCATGGGACCATGATCCGTTTCCTGCTGAACGTGCTCTGGCTCATCTTCGGTGGCGGCCTGGTGCTGGCGATCGGCTACGGGATCGCCGCCCTGATCTGCTTCGTGCTCGTCATCACCATCCCGTTCGGCGTGGCGTCGTTGCGGCTGGCGTCGTACTCGCTGTGGCCCTTCGGCCGGACCCTGGTGCCCAAGCCCGGCGTCGGGGTGGCCTCGGGCCTCGCCAACATCATCTGGGTGCTGCTGGCCGGCTGGTGGCTGGCGCTCTCGCACATCGTCGCCGGCGTCAGCCTCTGCCTGACCATCATCGGGATCCCGTTCGGCGTGGCCAACTTCAAGCTCGTCCCGGCGGCGATCTGGCCGTTGGGGCAGGAAGTCGTACCCGCGCCGTGAGAGTGGAAGGCGTGTTCCCGACAGCAGCTGCCAATGACCTGACCGGTCGGGTTGCCCTCGTCACCGGGGCCAACCACGGCATCGGCGCGGCCACCGCCGTCGCGCTGGCCCGGTTGGGCGCAGCGGTGCTGGTCAGCTATCTACGGTTGGACGACCGGTCGGACCCGGGCATCCCGGATGCGTACCGACGCAACCGCGCCGCCGACGCGACCGGGGTGGTCGAGCGGGTCCGCGCCGTCGGTGGCCGGGTGCTGCCGGTCGAGGCGGACCTGGCGGACCCGGCCGTCCCGGCCCGGCTGTTCGACATCGCCGAACGCGAGCTGGGCACAGTAGACATTCTGGTGAACAATGCCAGCGGCTGGCTGGCCGACACCTTCAAACCCACCGCCGTCGACCGGCACGGCCGGACGCTGCGGCCGGTGAGCGCCGAATCCTTCGACGCCCAGTTCGCCGTGGACGCCCGCGCGGGCGCCCTGCTGATCGCCGAGTTCGCCCGCCGCAACGTCGCCGCGCGACGCGGCTGGGGGCGCGTCATCAGCCTCACCTCGGGCGGCAGTGACGGGTTCCCCGAGGAGGTCTCCTACGGTGCCGCCAAGGCGGCCCTGGTCAACTACACCATGGCCGCAGCGCACGAACTCGCACCATTCGGCATCACCGCCAACGCCGTGCACCCACCGGTCACCGACACCGGCTGGATCAGCGAGGAGGTACGCGCCGCCGTCGCCGACGACCCCCATCTGCTGCGGGTGGCCGAGCCCGAGGAGGTCGCCGAGGTGATCGCCTTCCTCGCCGGGGAGAGCGGGCGACTGGTCACCGGCAACGTGGTCCAGCTGCGCTGACCGGCTCACCAGTAGGCGCCGCCGCAGACGCCTTCGGCACCCCGTGGCTCGACCTGCAACGTGGCGTGCTCGATGCTGAAGCGGTCGTGCAGCATCTGGCGGGCGGCGGCCAGCACCGGGGCCAGATCCGCGCCGACGTCCAGGGTGAGGTGTGCCGAGGCCACCTCCATGCCCGAGGTCAGGGTCCACACGTGCAGGTCGTGCACGTCGGCGACGCCATCGAGCCCACGCAGCCCGTCGCGCACCTCGGCGACGTCCACGTGCGGCGGCGCAGCCTGTACCAGGACCCGCAGCGCGGCGCGGCCGAGACGGTAGGTGCGGGGCAGGATGAACAGGCCCACCCCGACGGCAACGATCGGGTCCGCGTACCACCAGCCGGTCAGCGCGATCACCCCGGCCGCGACGAGCACGCCGACCGAGGCGAGCAGGTCACCGAGGACCTCCAGGTAGGCGCCGCGCACGTTCAGGCTCTCCGTCGATCCGGCCCGCAGCAGCAGGAAGGCGACCACGTTGGCGATCAGCCCGCCGACGGCCACCGCCAGCATCGGGCCGACCAGCACCTCCGGCGGTTCGTCCAACCGCTGCAACGCCTCCACCAGCACGTAGAGGGCCACCCCGGAGAGCAGCACCGCGTTGGCCAGCGCCGCCAGGACCTCCATCCGGTACAGGCCGAAGGTGCGCTGACCGTCCCGGGAGGCCCGGCTCGCGGCGGTGATCGCGGCGAGCGCCATGCCGATGCCCAGCACATCGGTGAACATGTGCCCGGCGTCCGACAGCAGGGCCAGGGAACCGGTCACCCAGGCCCCGACCGCCTCCACCAGCATGAAGACCGCCAACAGGGCGAAGGCCGACCACAGCCGTCCACGGTGCTTCTCCCCCGCCCGGGCGACCTGCCGCCCATGATCGTGCCCCGCACCCACCCGAGCCCCTCTCGCCGTCGCCGTCGCCAACATATGCGTACATCGCAATAAGAGCAACTATCCTAGCCGGCCCTGCCCCGCGATCTTGCACTTCCGGTCGCCGAGATGCACCTTTTCACCACTTCTGAGGGGACAAGAAGTGCAAGATCGCGAGCGGGGGGCGGGCGGGCTCGGGGAGGAGGGGTGTTTGGGTGGGTAGGCCGGTCAGTCAGCGGGTGCGCCGGTTGGCGCGCAGTGCGCCGAGGATCACCTTCGGTGTGGCCAGCGAACTCGGGTGCTTCCGCATCGAGACGACGTCGTTGAACCGGCGGGCGGTGGCCACGTCGGTGACGGTCGCCGCGACGATCTGCCGGCTCACCCAGCTGGAGAACCGGTAGCCACGTGGGTAGGGGCCGTCGACGTGCGGCAACGCCAGGTCGGCCGAGGTCGAGATCGACCAGGCGGCGTCGACCACGATCTTCTGGAGGGCGAAGAAGTGGCGGGCCGGCAGACCGAGGTCCGGACCGGGCCGCAGGTAGTGCGAAAGGCAGGCCGCGTGCAGCGCGGCGGCGGTGATGCCCTGCCCGTACACCGGGTTGAACGAGGCGACCGCGTCACCGACGCCGACCAGCCCCGCCGGCAGCCGGGTCACCGCGTGGAAGTCCCGACGCCGGCTGTCGGCGTGCCGGTAGGTCTGCACGTCGCCGAGCATCTCGCTGTCGGCGACCGTCGCGAACTCCGGCGGGAACTGCTCGCGCAACCGGCGGACGAAGTCCTCGGCGGTACGGCCGGGCCGGTTCTCTCCGTAACCGGCCATCATGGCCATCCACCGACCGTCCTCGATCGCGAAAAACGCGGCACCAGCGACATCCACGGACGTCGTCGGGCTGTGCAGCGCCAGCACCACCGCGTGCTCGGGGTTCGCCTCGGGCCGCCGGAACAGGGCGGTCGCGTAGTTGAGGTGCACCGTCATCCGTCGCAGTGCCGGCCGCTCCCACCCGGCCTCCGCCAGCCAGTCGGACAGCCGGCTGGACCGCCCCATGGCATCCACCACCAGGTCGGCGTGCTCGACACCTGGCGAACCGCCGACGTCGTATCGGACGCCGCTGGTCACCGGACCGTCGAACACCAGCCCGGTGGCCCGCGCGGTGAGCGTCTTGACGTTGGGCAGTCGCAGTACCTGCTGCCGGATCAACGACTCCAGCAGCGGTCGGCTGCCGGCCAGGCTGTCGGCGTCGTCCGGTACGACGACCTTCAGCCGGCCGTCGAGGTAGTTCCGCCGGGCCGCGGGCGGGGCCTCGATCGCCCCCTGCGCCAGGGCCTGTTCCCGGAACCCGGGGAACATCTGCTCCAACTGGAGGAAGCCGCCGGGCAGCAGGGCGTGCAGTTGGGTCCCCTGTGGTACGCCCGGTCGTCCACCGGTGGCGTGCAGGTCGTCCCGATCGATGATCACCACACTGTCGGCATGTTCGGAGAGCACCCGGGCGGCCAGCATTCCGGCGATGCTGCCGCCGATCACCACCGCCTTGCCCATGACAGGGGACGCCTGGTCGGGCGGTCGCACCGCGTTCAGTGCGGCGAGGACCCGAGCCGGAGAGAGGGACATGGTGCTCTCCAAAGGGTACGAGGTGTGGCGCCTTTCCGCCTGCCGGCCAGTGACCGGTGCTCGGGCAGACCGACGGAGCCGGGCGGTCGGCATGACGCCCAACGATCGTTGCACAGGGAGGGAACGCAAACGACGATCCGTCCCGGTGCCCGGTCACCTCCGCACCCGGCGGGCTCAGCTCCGGGCGGCACCGTCCGGCGCCGGTTCCCGGCGGGCACCAACCCGGTTGACCAGGTACCCGAAGGCGGCGGCTGTGAAGAACATGACGATGCCGTAGACGGCGCCGGGAATCGCCATCTGGGTGCTGTTGAGCAGCGCCGGGCTGAGCGCGATGGTGATGGCCAGGGTGCTGTTGTGGATGCCGATCTCGAACCCGGCCGCCTTGGCGGCGCTGCGCTCGACCCCGGCCAGCCTCGGCACCCCGTACCCGATGCCGAGGCTGAGCAGGTTGAACGCCAGCACGGCCAGTCCGACGGAGACGAAGTAGTCGGCGAGGTTCTCCCGCTCACCGAGCACGGCACCGGCGATCACCGCCACCAGGACCACCACGGACAGCACCCGGACCGGGCGGTCCAACCGCTCGGCGATCCGGGCCGACCGGGCCCGGATCAGCATCCCGACGGCGACCGGGACCAGCACGATCGCGAACACCTGGAGCACCTTGTCGAACTGCAACCCGATGCTGCGCGCATCGCCGAGGAGGTACGCCGCCGACAGGTTCACCACGATCGGCAGGGTGAACACGGCCAGCACCGAGTTGATGGCGGTCAGGGTGATGTTCAGGGCCACGTGCCCGCCGAAGAGGTGGCTGTAGAGGTTGGCCGTGGTACCGCCCGGCGAGGCGGCCAACAGCATCATCCCGACCCCCAGTTCGGGCGGCAGGTCGAAGGCGAGCACCAGGCCGAAGCAGAGCGTCGGCAGCAGCAGCACCTGGCACACCAGCGCGATGACGGCGGCCTTCGGGTGCCGGGCCACCCGGCGGAAGTCGCCGGTGGTCAGGCCGAGACCCAGACCGAGCATGATGATGCCGAGGGCGACGGGTAGTCCGATCAAGGTCAGGGCGGAGTCCATGACAGAACATCGTTACTACCTGGTAACGCACTCGCAATCCTCCATGTGGCCGGGGTGGCCGCTTCCCGCGCTCAGAACTGGACGACCCGCCCCACCCGGGGCGGGGTACGGCCCGCGAGCACGTCGAGCCAGGCCCGCTCCAGAGCGGCCGGGCCGGTGCCGAGCTGGACGTCGAGCCATCCGCCCACCACCTCCGCGAAACGCCACCAGGCTTCGGCGAAGCGCCGGTCGAGCCCGTCGCGACCCCAGTCCAGGCGACGTTTGCGCATCTGCACCGGGGCGAAGAAGACCTCTCCGGCGGCGTCGGCACTCGGGATCTGGTTGGTCAGACCGACCGCGATGTCGCGGACCAGCCGGTCGCCGAGACGCCGCCGCAGGGCGGCCCGGGTCGCGGGCGCACCCGACAGGTCGAGGTAGGCGGCCGGCTCCTGGTCTAGGGCGGCGATCCCGTCGTACGGCAGCACCTCGTCGTAGCAGCCGAGCGAGCGGGTGAACTCCAGGTTGCCGGGCGAGGTGAGCCCGATCAGGCGCGGGCCGCGCCCGCGCAGTTCGACCGCGGCGGCGTACGCGGTCTTGCTGGACGCCGACGAGAACACCAGCGACGTCGCGCCGTAGCAGTCGTTGTCGATGACCTGGTCGGCCAGCATGAAGGAGGTGAAGAAGAGGGGCCGGAACAGGATCAGCAGGTCCTCGTGGTCGGCCCGGTACGCCGGGTCACCGTCGGTCGAGCGGTACCCGTTGTACGGCGAGGGCAGCTCGGCCCGGTGCGCGCTTCCGTCCCGGAACCCGGAGGCGTCCACCCTCGACGGCCGCACCACCAGGTGCCCGGCCGGCGGAAGATAGCCGTACACCCGCTGCCCCACCTCGACCTCGGCGACGGTCGAGGCGACCACCTCGGCGAACCCCCACAACGGTGGCAGCCCCCACCGCCCGCCCAGCCCGTACCGGTCGGCGGGGAAGAACTCCCAGTACCGCATCGACTCGCCGAGCACCGCGTAGGTGACGTTGTTGGCGGTCAGTCCGACGCGGTCCACGCGCAACAACGCCTCGCCGTCGGACAGCTCCGGCACGGCCCTCTCCACCAGCGTGGTGCGGCTCAGCTCGGCACGGTCCACGGCGAACGTCCAGGAGGCAGCCATGCTGGAGACGCTAGGCAGCCGGAGCCGCCACGACAAGATGCACTACTAGTGCAAAATCCCACTCCTCGCCGGCACCGCACAACCTTTCCTGGCGGCCCGGGGTCTTCCTGTCATGAACGATGCCCAGACAGGGCTGGGGGGCACAGGTGACCGATGACGGCTTCCGCGAGTTCGTCGAGATCCGGTACACGGACCTGATCCGGACCGCGTACCTGCTGACCGGTTCCCGGCACGCGGCCGAGGATCTGGTGCAGATCGCGCTGATGCGGGCGATGCGCCGGTGGCGGCAGGTGGACGAGCCGATGGCGTACGTCCGCCGGATCATGGTCAACGAGAGGACCAGGCTCTGGCGGCGGTTCGGCTCGCGGGAGTTTCTCGCCGGTGTCACCGGTTCCTGGCGGTCCCAGACCGAGCCCGGCCGGGACATCGCCCACGATGTCGCGGTCCGCGACGAGGTGCTCGCCGCGCTGCACCATCTGCCACCCCGGATGCGCGCGGTGCTGGTGCTGCGTTACTGGGAGGACCTCTCCGAGAGCCAGGTTGCCGACGTGCTCGGATGCTCGGTCGGCACGGTGAAGAGTCAGTCCTCGCGGGCACTCGCCCGGCTGCGGGCGGTGTTGCCGGCAGCACCGTCCCGGCCGATGACGTCGCAACGAGCGGCACCGCAACGGCGTGTCGGAGAGGGTTCGCTGGCCGCGGTGGCGGACGTGTCGAGAAGGAGAGACCCGAACGATGGCCGATGAGATCAGGCAGGCACTGGCCCGGCTCGCCGAACCGGTGGTGCCACAACCCGACCCGTACCAGCGGTTGCTCGGTCGCGTACGGCGACGCCGGCGGCGACAGACGGCGGTGACGGGCGTGGCCGCCCTGGTGCTGGCCGCGGTGGTCATACCGCCGGTGGGTTTTGTGAGCCTGCTGAGGACCGACGAGTCCACGTTGGCCGCGGCGGCGTACCAGCCGGCGAGTCCGATCGGCGATCCGATGGTGCGGCGGCTGCTCGATTCACCCACGCGCGGCAGTCTGGCCGGCGACACGGCGCTGATCGCCACCATCGAACGGGAGTACCGGGCCGCCCGCGCCGACCTCCTCGTCGATCCGTCGTTGGACGACGTGCGGGTGCTGTTCGCCCACGACGTGCCGGGTGCCCGAGTGGTGGTGGTGGCCTACCTGAACGACTCACACGCACTGCTACGCCATGCCAGCGGCCCGCAGGGCGCTTCCGTTCCGGAACTGCTCGACCGGACCGGGACGCCGGACGAGCCGCAGGAACTGACTCCGTACCTGTTCATCGGACGGCACTCCCTCGCGGACGGCGACCACACCGCCGATCTCGCGGTCGGCCTGGCACCAGCCGGCTGTCAAGTGGAGACCTCCCACGACGGTCGGCTCCAGCCGAGCGGCTCCGTCGTTCGCTCCTGGCAGCCGGTGGGCACCGACGGCTTCGTGGTGCAGGCGGCGGATGATCCGGCCGGACGGTGGCAGTTCAGCTGTGACAGCGTCGTGCGGTATGCGGGACCGGCGGTCCGGATCGGCCTACGGAGGAACCTGACGATCACGGATGCGCAGAGCACCGACCTCGGCAGCACCGCCGTCCGAGAACTGCGCGCCGCGCTCGACGGCGAAGGACTCACCGGCTCGGCGCCCGAGGTGCTCTGGACCGGTCGGTTGCCCACCTGGGTTCCCAACGCGCCGGCAGCCGTCCTGGTCCGGTCCTGTTCGGCCGACGGCGGTTGCGCCGCGCTGCTCAAGGCCGATGCCCGTGCGCTTGCGTCATCGGACCAAGCGGTTCCGCCCGACCGGACGGGCATCGGTAGCGCCGTCCTGGTCGCCGTGCCGTTGCCGGGCGAGACCGCCGGTGTGCTGGTGGCCGGGCCGGAGTCGGCGACGCGCGCCGAGCTGATCGACGCGCGGGGGTCGACGCTGGCCGAGGGTCCGCTCACCGACGGGATCGGCGTCTTCGAGATCGGCCATCGCAAGGTTGCCGGGGTGAAGGTCTTCGACAGTGCCGACCAGCTCCTGCTCAGCACGGCCACGCCGCACCTCGTCGCCGACAGCAACCAGATCGCTGAACCGACGGTCTGGGCCTGGTGACGCTCGCACCGAAACCATCAGTTCGGGGGCACGCCGCCGGTCGGGCCGGTGCGGCTACCGGGTCGCCATGCGACGGGTCAGCTCGGCCGCCCGGTACGCCGCGACCCGACTGGCCTGACCGGCCACGAAGCGCCGCAGCAGCGCCGGTGCGTCGGCGGTGACCCGTTCGTCGACCCGGGTGCCCTCCGGTACCGGGGTCAGCTCCACCACCGCGCGCAGGGAAACCCAGCCCGGGCTGCGCACCGCGCTGACCAGCGGGCCGTGCGGCGGCGTCGACACCATGCGTACCCGGATGCGGTTGTCCCACCGCAACGGCCCGACCAACCGGAACCGCTCGACGGCGACGTACTCGACGACCGCGCGGCCCTCGGCGTCGTGACCGTGCCGCACGTCGTCGACCGCCACGATCAGCGGCGACAGTCCGATGTAGCTGCGCGGATCGGCCAGGTGCGCGTACACCACCTCCGGCGGGGCCGCGACGGTGCAGGTCGTCTCGAACGCGATCGGCGGCTTCCGGTCCTCGGGCACGCCCCATGGTGGCACGCCGGCGGCGGGACCGTGTCCCGCCGCCGGCGTGCCCGGCCGGTCAGGACGGCGGGGTCGCCTTCGCCAGCCCGCGCTCGACGGCGGCGATGAGCTGCGGACGCAGTTCCTCGGGCCGGATGATGGCGTCCACCGAGCCGACCTCGACCGCACGCTGGATGCTGTGCACGCCGTCGAACTCGGCGGCCACCTCCGCCAGCTTCTCCGCCCGCACCGACGCGCGCACGTCCATCAGTTGCGTCACCAGCGCCGCCCGCTGCCCGCCGCTCGCCGCCGCGACCCGGGCCTCCAGCTCGGCCACCCGGGCATCCTTGGCGGTACGGGCGTCGACGTCACCGGCGAACACCACGGCCGCAGCCGGTGCGCCGCCGATGACGGAGGCGAACGAACCCGCCACGGCGAGGACCGTCATGTTCGGGTTGAGCGCCTTGGAGAAGACCACGAACGCGCCACCGTGGTACCGCGAGATCACGCAGAAGACGATCGGTCCGTCGAAGTTGACGATCGCCCGGCCGATCTCCGCGCCGTACTCCAGCTGCAACTGTCGCATCGACTCCGGCGAGCCGTCGAAGCCGGAGAGGTTGGCCAGCACCACCAGCGGCCGGTTTCCGCTTGCCGCGTTGATCGCTCGGGCGGCCTTCTTCGAGGAACGCGGAAAAAGCGTGCCGGCGGTGTAGGTGTCCGGCCCGTCGGTGGGCGGGAACCCGCGCCGGGGCACCGAGCGGGACTCGATGCCGAGCAGGCACACCGGGATGCCGCCGAGGTGCACATCCTGCACGACCGCCGTCTCGGCGTCGGCCATGCCCGCCCAGCGTTCCAGGACCGCGTGATCCTGGTCGGCCAGGGCCCGCATCAGCGTACGGATGTCGAACGCCTTCTTGCGGTCGGGGTTGCGCTCCCGGGAGAAGATCTCGCCCACGGTGGTGAAGTCGCTGTCCGGCATCGCGTGCGGGTAGTCGGAGATGTCGCGGTCGACCGGGTCGGTGGTGACCGCCCGGCGTGGCCTGCTCTCGCCCGGTGCCACGTAGGCGTGGTCGTGGTACGCCATCAGGACCTGGTGGGCACCGCGCAGGTCCGGCGCCCAGTACTGGGCCTGACCGTTGGGGCCCATCACCCGGTCGTAGCCGCCGATGCCGAAGTTGTCCTCGGCGGACACCCCACCGGAGAAGTCCAGCGACTGCTTACCGGTCAGCACCATCGCCGAATCCGGGGTCATCACCAGGATGCCCCTGGTGTGCATGAGCATCGTGGCCTCGGCGTTCCAGTACGGCTGGGCACCCACGGTGATCCCCGCGACGACGATGTTGATCTCACCACCGGCCTGGGTGAACTCGACGATCCGCTTGAGCGCGGCGGCCACCCAGTCCATGTTCTCGGTGCCCGAACTCATCGAGATCCGCGCGCCGGCCGACAGCGCGAACCAGTCGACAGGTACGCGCATCCGCTCGGCCAGGTCGAGCGCGGCGATCACCCGGGCACACTCCGGCTCGGCCAGCGCACCCAGCGCCCTGGTCGGATCGCCGAGCAGCACCACCCGGGTGACACCCTCCGGATAGCGCTCGGTGGGCGTGCTCGCCACACCGACGACGATGCCCGCCCGGTTCTGCCCCTTCGGCCGCTGCACCGGAACCAGTTCGCCGGAATCAGCCAGGTCGTACTCGACGAAACTGCCGTTGCGGCCGGCCAGCATCTCGGTCAGCTCGTACGGATAGGTGGTGCCGCGCCGCCGAGCCGACAGCACCTTCTGCCGGTAGTCGTCCAGCGGCTGGATCAGCTCCGCCGTCGGCTCGGTGACGGAGATCCGCATCCCCTCGTCGTAGGAGATCTGCACCGCGATGTCGATCAGCTCGCCGGTGTCCTCGTCCCGCTGGCGGCCGAGGAACAGCACCTCCTCCAGCCCGGCGTCCGCCGTGATCGGCAGCACCCGCTGGGCGACGGTGTTCAGCTCCTCGATGCTCAGGTCGTTGGGGGGCCAGACGAACAGGGTGATCCGGTTGGTGTCGAACCGCTTCTTCGCCGGGCGCTGCGCCTGTACCTTGCGGATCGCGTCGAGGCAGGCGTCGAGCGCGCCCTCGATCGCGGGCAGCGCCAGGATCCGGCCGTCGGTGTCGCGCAGCGGGGTGAGGTCGCGTACCTGGGCCATCGCGGCCAGCCGCTCGTCGGCCGGATTGTCCGGCGCGACACAGTGGAAGAGGTACACCTCCTCATCGGCCGAGGGCAGTCGGGTCAGCTCGAACTTGCGCAGCCGGGGCAGTTGCAGACGCTGGGCGATCAGCGGGTGCAGGCCCCGGATCACCCGGTCCTCGCCGAGTTCGGGCCGGAAGGTGAAGTGGTGGTGCATCTCGGCGCCGTTACGCCCGGCCACCGAGACCGTCACCCGCTGGAGCACGTCCAGCAGGCCAGCCTGGTCGAGCACCTCCCGCAGGGTCGCGGCCATCGCCTCCGCGTCGGGCTGCTCGGCCCAGGTCAGGTACACGTCGGCGACCGACGGCGCGCGATCACGGCCGGGCTCCAGCGGAGTCGGGCCAGCATCGTCGCCGCCCGCTCCGGCCAACGCGGCGACCTTCGTCAGGGTCGCCGGCAGCCCGGCGAAGTCCGTGGCCGCGGCGACCAGGCGGAAACGTTCGCCGTCGCGGTCGTACCCGGCGGTGAAGAACGACTGCCCCGCCACCTCGACGGCTCGGGCGTCGCTGGCGCCACGGCTGCCGTAGTAGCGGCGGCTGAGCACCTCGAGCATCGGGCCGTGGTCGACGCCCGGTCGGCCGATGCGCTGGGCGAGCAGCCGGACCAACGGCTCGGGTGAGGCGACCATCGTCGCGATCCGCTCGGCCCGGTCGGCCGCGTCGGGGTTGCGGTCGAGATGACGCAGGTTGCCACGGACGTCGGCGTACACCTCGGCCCGCTTGCGTCGCAGCATCGGCTGCGCCGCCCAACGGAACACCACGCTGCGGGCGAGGTCGCCGACCACCGGGAACCGACGCTGGGTGGCGAAGATCAGGTGTTCCAACGCCTGACCGACCAGCTCGCGCAGGCTCTCGGCCGGCGGCGGTTCGGTCAGCCACCGTTGCAGGAAGGTGACGATCACCTTCACGTCGGCCGCCGCCCGCTGCTGCGCCAGGAAGATCCGGAAGACCGCCTCCTCCAGCTCCGGCGTACGTTCGAAGTCGTCGATGCCGTAGTGGGCGAGCACCCGGGCGAGGCGCTGGCGGAACGTCTCCGGCAGGGCGGCCCGCTCGACGTCGAGGCACTGGAGGTAGGTGTGGAAGTACTCGCGTGGGCTGTGCACGCGGGTGTCGGCCCTGGTCTCCTCGCCGGCCGGACGGTTGCGGCTGAGCTCGGACAGGTCGGCGAAGACCTGGAGCAGCTCGACCTCATCCTCCAGCGGCCGGTGTGGCAGCTCGGCCCGGGCGGCCAGGTAGGCGGCGAGGGCTCGGCGTTCGTCGCGCGGATCCAGGTCGTAGCCGAGCAGCAGGCTGCGCAGCTCGGCGATGCCCCGGGCCACGCGGTCCCCGGTGGACAGCCCGGTCGGCTCGGGCGGCAGTTCCAGGTCGACGGTCGTGGACTCGGCGGCCTCGCTCACGGTCCCGTCGCCGAGCGGTTCCAGGCGCAGCAGCGGTGCACCGGTCTCCACCTGACTGCCGACGGAGACCAGGCACTCGCGCACCTTCGCCGCGAACGGGGCGCGCAGCACGGTCTCCATCTTCATGCTCTCCAGGACCAGCACCGGCGCGCCGGCCTCGACCTCGTCGCCCACCGCGAGCGGGGTCGCGACGACAAGCGCGGGTGACAGGGAGCGCAGTACGCCGCCCTCGTCCCGGCTGACCCGGTGCGTGATGCCGTCCACCTCGACCAGGTGGATGGGCCCGTGGGTGTCGGTGACCAGCCGGAACCGCCGTCCGTTGACCAGGATCCGGCCGCTGTGCTCGTCGAAGCGCTCCAGCTCGACGTCCACCGTCGACGTGTCACCGACGCCGACCCGGAACCGGTGCGGGCCGGTCTGCGCGACGGAGACGCGGTAGGTTGCGCCGCGCAGCTTCAGGTCGATCGGCCGGCCGCTGGAGTGCTGGACCTGGGGACGGCCACCGTGCGCGGTGGAGAGCAGTCGCTGCCGCTCGACGTGCGCCTCGTCCTCGTACGCCTCGATGGCGGCGGCGGCCAGCGCCACGCCGGAGTGCCGGGTGGAGACCAGGCGACCCTGCGCGCGGACCCGGTCGATCCAGCCGGTGTCGGCACTGGCATCGATCACCTCGGGCTGGTCCAGCAGGTCGAGCAGGAAGCTCTTGTTGCTCGCACCACCCTCGATGATCACCGTGGTCTCGGCGACCGCGCGCCGCAGCCGGCTCAGCGCCTCGCCGCGGCTGCGGCCGTACGCGATGATCTTCGCGATCATCGAGTCGAAGTCGGCGGGAATCACGTCGCCCTCGCTGACCCCGGTGTCCACCCGCACGCCGGGCCCGCTGGGCAGCACCAGTCGCACGATCCGGCCGGGCGACGGCGCGAAGTCCCGGTCGGGGTCCTCGGCGTTGAGTCGGGCTTCGACGGCGTGCCCCGCCTCGGCCGGGATCCGGTCGCCGAGCCGGCCACCGGCGGCCACCTGGATCTGTGCCTTGACCAGGTCGAAGTCGGTGGTGGCCTCGGTGATCGGGTGCTCCACCTGCAACCGGGTGTTGACCTCCAGGAAGGCGAACATCCGGTCACCCGGGTGGTAGAGGAACTCGACGGTGCCCGCGCCCCGGTAGTCCACGGCCAGCGCGAGCCGCTCGGCCGCCTCCTTCAGCTCACGAGTCTGCTCGGCGGAGAGCACCGGCGAGGCGGATTCCTCGATCACCTTCTGGTTGCGTCGCTGCACCGAGCAGTCCCGTACGCCCAGCGCCCACGCGGTGCCCTGGCCGTCGGCGATCACCTGCACCTCGACGTGCCGCGCACCGGTGACCAGCCGTTCCAGGAAGACCACACCACTGCCGAACGCGCGTTGGGCCTCCAGGCTCGTGCGCTCGTACGCCTCGGCGAGTTCGGTGTCGCTGCGCACCACCCGGATGCCCCGGCCACCCCCGCCCGCGGTGGCCTTCAGCATCAGCGGGTAGCCGATCTCGGCCGCGGCACGCTGGGCCGCGGCGAGGCTCTCCACCGCGCCACGACTCCACGGCGCCACCGGGACGCCGACCTCCTCGGCGATCAGCTTCGCGCCGATCTTGTCGCCGAGCTTGCGCATCGCCTCCGGGCTCGGGCCGATGAAGGTGACGCCGTTCTTCTCGCACAACTCGGCGAAGGCCGGATCCTCGGCCACGAAGCCCCAGCCCACCCAGGCCGCGTCGGCGCCGGTGTCGTGCAGCGCCCGTTCGAGGACCCGGTGGTCCAGGTACGGTCGCGCCGACGCGGGCCCGAGGCAGTAGCTGTGGTCGGCCTCCCGCACGAAGGTGGCCGAGCGCTCCGCCTCGGTGTAGAGCGCGACGGTCTCGATCGGCGGGGCGTCGCTCTCGGCGTTGAGCTCGCGAACAGCGTGGATAAGCCGCATGGCGGCCTCTCCCCGGTTGACGATGGCGATGCGGCTGAACACCGAGCAGGCCTCCGGAAGATCGTCCCTGACAGGACGGGACTCACCCTCGGACAGGGGTCCCGTTGAACCAACCTTCGTGGCTACTGGCGGGTAAGGAAGACGTGGGAACTGCCACCTCCGGACAACGGATTTTGTCGGAAACCACCAAGGCCACCCTCCGACGCCGACTGCGGGTGGCCCGGATCACCCCGGACGAGCCTCGTCCGACCACGACGAGTCGAAGAGACAAACACCCTGCGTGGTGGTGACATCTCCCAAGATCATCTAACGTTTCCCTCGCGGACCTGGTGCTATACGGTCAGCGGGTGAGAGTTGAGCGTCACTGGTGGAACGGCGACCACACCCCGCGCGGACGTCGCGACGTCTACATCCGCACCGACGGCGAGTTGTGGGAGGTCGAGGCTCGGGCCGGCGGCGGCACCGGCCGCTCGAAGATCTACCCCTGCCCCGGCCGCAAGTCGGCGGAGATCCTGGCCGGGGCGTGGATGGGCGGCCAGAGCCGCTGGCGGGTCGTGGCGCCCTCCTGAGCCTCACCGGCGGCCTGCCCGCCGCCCGTCGGGTAAGCTGATCGTGCGACCCGCCTGACCGCGGGTCCGATTCGATGTCCCGGGCCCCGCGCCTTCGACGCGCCAGGCCACGGCCGGCACCGCAGCGCCGGGTGGGACGTCCCCTTCTACGTTCGGAGCCTTCATGGCGGCACGCCGCCCGCAGCAACAGACCACCCCGCCCACCCTCCCGACCTTCGCCGAGCTGGGCGTGCCCGCGGCACTCACCCGCGTGCTGGCCGCGACCGGGGTGGACCGGCCGTTCCCGATCCAGGCGGCCACTCTGCCCGACGCCCTGGCCGGTCGCGACGTGCTCGGTCGAGGCCGCACCGGTTCGGGCAAGACGTACGCCTTCGTCCTGGCCGTGCTCACCCGGCTCGCCGCCACCGCCGCGCCGCGCCGGCCCGGACGTCCCCGGGCACTCATCCTCGCGCCCACCCGGGAGCTGGCCACCCAGATCGACAGCGTGATGGCGCCGCTGGCCCAGGCACTGTCGCTGCGCACCATGACCGTCTTCGGCGGCGTGGCCGCTCGGCCACAGATCACCGGGTTGCGTGCCGGGGTCGACGTCCTGGTGGCCTGCCCGGGTCGGCTCGCCGACCACGTGCAGGCCGGACACGCCCACCTGGACGCCGTCGAGATCAGTGTGCTCGACGAGGCCGACCACATGGCCGACCTGGGGTTCCTGCCGACCGTACGCCGGTTGCTGGAGCTGACCCCGCGCGGCGGGCAACGGCTGCTCTTCTCCGCCACCCTGGACTCCGGCGTCGACGTGCTCGTCCGGCGTTTCCTCACCGATCCGGTGGTGCACAGCGTCGACTCGACCAAGTCGCCGGTCGCCGCGATGACGCACCACGTGCTGCACGTGCACGCCGAGGACCGGTTCGCCGTGCTGGTCGACCTGACCGCGGCGCCGGGGCGGACGGTGGTGTTCACCCGCACCAAGCGAGGTGCCAAGACCCTCACCCGCCGACTGGTCGCGGCCGGCGTGGCCGCGGTGGAGCTGCACGGCAATCTGGCCCAGGGTGCCCGCACCAGGAACCTCCAGGCGTTCTCCGACGGCACGGTGCGGACGCTGGTGGCCACCGACATCGCGGCCCGGGGCATTCACGTCGACGATGTGGCCCTCGTCGTGCACGCCGATCCACCCGTGGAGCACAAGGCGTACCTGCACCGCTCGGGGCGTACCGCGCGGGCCGGCGCGGCCGGGACCGTCGTGACGCTGATGACCGACACGCAGGCCCCCGAGGTGCGGGAACTGACCCGCAAGGCGGGCATCGCGGCGACCACCACCCGACTGCGCCCAGGGGACGCCCTGCTGCGTGAACTCGCACCGGGGGAACGGACGCTGGCGGTCGCGCCTCCCGTCCGGCCAACGGCCGCCCGACGGGAGGCGTCACCCGCCCCCGCAGGGCGGAGCCGGCGCGGTGGCAAGCCCGCCCAGGCGGGCTCGACCCGATCCGCTTCAGCCAGCTCGGGGCGGTCCGTTCCGGCCGGTTCAGGGCGGTCCGCCCCGGCCAGCTCGGCGCGCTCGGGTGCCGTCCGGTCCGGTGCGGCAGCCTTCTCCGCCCGGGCCCGGCCCGGCGGGCGTGGCGGCGGTCGCTGAGCGGCACCGCCGCCCGGGACGCTCCCGTCAACAATCCTGAGCAGCGCTTCCAAGAGCCCGCCGGCGATGCCGGCGGGTTTTTCTTGCGCCCCTCGAATACCTAGAACTACTATGCCTAATAGTTCTAGGTATTGGTGGTGGGAGAATCTCATGAAGGTCACCAAGGATCTCGTCGCCGCCTCGGCGACGCCGATGGTGCTCGGCATCCTGGCCGACGGGGAGAGCTACGGGTACGCGATCCTCAGACGCATCAACGAGCTGTCCGGCGGCGAGCTGGACTGGACCGAAGGGCTGCTCTATCCCCTGCTGCACCGGCTCGAACGGCTCGGTCACGTGGAGTCGAGCTGGCAGTCGGTCCCCGGCGAGCGGCGGCGCAAGTACTACCGCATCACCGACAGCGGCCTCGCCGAGCTAGCCGAGCAACGTCGCCAGTGGGACACCGTGGTGAGCGCGCTCAAGGCGATCTGGGTCGACCCCGGCGACGTACGGCGCTCGACGACGATTCCCCTCGGAGGTCTGGCATGACCGCGCCCAGCGGGCCGGACGGCAGCACGGCATCCACCGGCCCGGACGGCACGACCGCGCCAGGCGACCCCGAGGGCGCGACGATGGCGCCCGGCCAGGAAGGGTTGGAGGCCCAGTTCGCCCAGTGGCGTAACTACGTACGACGCCGCCCGGAGCTGCAACGCTCCGACGCCGAGGAACTGGAGGACCATCTTCGTGGCTCGGTCGACGAGCTCATCGCCGCCGGTCTGCGCCCCGACGAGGCATTCCTGGTCGCGGTCAAACGGCTCGGCGGCCTGGACGAGCTGTCCCGCGAGTTCGCCCGGGAACACTCGGAGCGGCTGTGGAAGCAACTGGTGCTCACCGGCGGCACCGACGACCCGGAGGCGGACAACCGGTCCCGGCACGACCTGATCGCGATGATCGTCTGCGCGGTCGGCGCGGCCGTGTCGATCAAGCTGCCGGAGCTGTTCGGCCTGGGTTTCCAACAGGACGGCGCCTTCTACGCACCCAACTTCGCGCTGTTCACGCTGCCCTGGCTGGCCGCGTACCTGGCCTGGCGTCGCCGGGCCGGCAGGGCGCTGATCGGGGTGATGGTCGCGTTGTTCGCGCTCGGTGCGGTGGCCGCCAACGTCTACTCCCTCGCGGAGGACTCCCAGTCGCTGGTGCTGACCACCATCCACCTGCCGATAGCCCTATGGTTCGTGGTCGGCCTGGCCTACGTCTCCGACGACCTGCGCTCGTCGCGACGACGCATGGACTTCATCAGATTCACCGGTGAATGCTTCGTCTACTTCGTCCTCATCGCCCTCGGCGGCGGCGTGCTGACCGCCTTCACGGTCGGCACCTTCCAGGCCATCGGGATCGACCCCGAGGGCTTCGTCTCGCAGTGGTTGCTGCCGTGCGGCGTGGTGGCCGCGGTGGTCGTGGCGGGCTGGCTCGTCGAGGCCAAGCAGAGCGTCGTCGAGAACATCGCCCCGGTACTCACCCGCCTGTTCACGCCGCTGTTCACCGCCGCGTTGCTGGCCTTCCTGGTCGCCATCGTCTGGACCACCACCGGCATCAACGTCGAGCGGGAAGCCCTGATCCTGTTCGACCTGCTGCTGGTCGTGGTGCTGGGGCTGTTGCTCTACTCGATCTCGGCCCGCGACCCGCTGGCCCCGCCCGGACTGTTCGACAGGTTGCAACTCGCCCTCGTGATCAGCGCGCTCATCATCGACGTGCTGGTGCTGTGGGCGATCACCGAGCGGATCACCGAGTACGGCACCACCCCGAACAAGGCCGCCGCACTCGGTGAGAACGTCATCCTGCTGGCCAACCTCGCCTGGTCGGCGTGGTTGATGCTGGGCTTCGTCCGCCGACGCACCCCGTTCGCAGCGTTGGAACGCTGGCAGACCGGCTACCTACCGGTGTACGCCGGTTGGGCCTGGATCGTGGTCCTGCTCTTCCCCCCGCTGTTCAGCTACCTCTGACCTGCCGCGCACCCCGAGCGGCCACCGGCTAGCACTGACGCCAATCGTCCGCGCCCGGTGGCCGCCTGCGCGCCGATCTTCCAGCTCCTGGCACCGGCAACCACTTGAAGCGCCTTCATGCCGATCGACCATGCAGTGAGTGCCGGCGTCTCAGCTGGTCGCGCCGCGCCAGGGATCGACGACATTGATCCCTGTGTCAGTGAAGTCCTTAGTGTTCCGGGTGGCGAGGGTGGCGGCCTGGACGCGGCAGATGGCGGCGATTTGGGCGTCGAACCCATCGATCGAGTGGCCTAGTTTCTCCCGCACCGTGACCACGTCGGCGTAGGCACCGGCTGCGGCGAGGTCGAAGGGCAGCACCTGGCGAGGAAAGGCGGCGAAGATCTCGCTGGCAGCCTGGTGCAGTGATTCCCGGCGCTGGCCTTCCGGCAGCCGCGCAATGCCGTAGCGGATCTCGGCGACGGTGACGGCTGTGGTGTACAGGCCGGTGCTCGAACTCTGCTGGAGCCACGCGAGCACCACTGGAGCGGGCTCGGCCCGCATGAGCTCGGAGACGACGTTGGTGTCGAGAACGATCATCATTCGGGCAGATCCGCCGCACGGGGGGCCGTGGAACGTGCCGGTAGATCCAGCTCGACCCCACCGAGTCTGGTGAATCGATCGGTGAGTGCGCTGAACAGGTCGTTTGCCGGCGCGTCCTCGGCAACTGCCGCAGTGAGTATGTCGCGAATCTCGGCCTCCATGGATCGGCCGTGTTGCGCAGCGCGGCGGCGCAGCTTGTCGCGCACGCTGTCGTCGAGATCTCTGATGCTGAGGGCTGCCATGCTGTTCCTCCCACCCACCCTAATGAGAGCAATGCTAGCATGGGCTAGCGCACGCTGGTCGGCGGGCCGAAGGCGACCGGCACCCCCGGTGAGTAGAGCACGCTTGTCGGTGGCCCCTGCGGTGGCGGCAGCCCGGCGGCGGTCACCAGCTCGTCGTCCAGGGCGAGCAGTTCCGCGTGGTGCAGTGGCCAGCGGGGATGCCAGTTCGGCAGGTGTCGGGTACGTCCGTACGCCCGGGTGTGCAGGCCCCAGCGCGCGGTGACGAAGTGCTCCAGCGGCGTCGGCTCGCCGATCGGCGCACCGACCCGGACCTCGATCCGGCTCGTCGCGCCGGTCGGGCCGGGCCAGCGGCGCCGGCACCGGTAGCTGAGTCGGTCGCCGTCGCGTTCCAGTCCCATCGCCGACCACATGTAGGGCAGCCGCAGGGTCGCCTGGGCGACCAGCACCGGCACCAGCCGGGACGCGTCGAGCGAGCGGAACACCACCGCCCGCCGGCCGGAGCCGTCCACGGAGTACAGCCGGACGTTGGTCTCCCAGAAGCTGCCGAAGTACGGTACGCCGGGCCCGCATCCGAGCCCCAACCCGACCATCCGGAAGCCGATCAGCCCGACGTAGGTCACTCCGTCGAGCGTGTCGGGGCGGGTGCCGGCGGGCAGCAGCGGCGCGACCCGCGCCGGCTCGACCGGCCAGTGCAGGAAGATCAGATCATCCCAGCGTTGCCGAAGGACCGCGCGGCGGAACCCCCGGGTGGGCGCGACGTCGACCGGCTCGATGTCCACGTACCGATCCTGCCGGATCGGCCGACGCCGCGGCACCCGGCGACGCCGGGGCGTCGATCTGCGGTCAGGTTCCGGGATGTCGGCTGCTCGCCCGGTTGCCGCCCGCCCGCTTCGCCGCGTACATCGCACCGTCCGCGTGCGCCAGGGTCTCCCCGAGGGTGTACGCGGAACCGCCGGCCACCCCGACGCTTACCGTCACCTGCCACGCCGCCATCCCGGCCACCGCGTCGACGGTCCGCTGGGCGACCTGCTCAGCGGCACCGAGATCCGCTCCCGGCAGGATCGCGACGAACTCGTCACCGCCCAGCCGGGCGACGAAATCGTCCCGGCGGACACTGGCCGCGACCATCTGCGCCACCGCCCTCAGCACGTCGTCGCCGGTGGCGTGCCCCAACGAGTCGTTGATGTCCTTGAACCGGTCCACGTCCACGATCAGCACCGCCACCGGATCGGTCCCGGCCGCCGTGGGAGTGGCCAGGCGTTCCAGGAAGCTGTCCAGGCCACGCCGGTTGGCCACCCCGGTGAGCGGGTCGATCCGCGCGGCCCGTTCGGCCCGCTCGTGCTGCCACCGCAGCACGTCGTACGACTGCATGGTCACCGCCGCGTGCAGCCAGCGGTGCCGCTGACGCCACAGCAGTTCCGCGAGCGCATCGCCGTAGGTGAGGCCCGGCAGCGCGTCGCGCGCCCCGTTCTTCGCCAGCAGCACCGCGTGCGTACGGTGGAGCGCCGCTGTGATCAACCAGTCGTTGTCGGGAGAGAGACCGGTCACCGCCTCCTCGATGACGCGCAGCGCCTCACCCGGCCGCCCGGACCGGCTGAGCGCGACGGCGTGGAACGGCCGGCACAGCAGTTGCTCCTGGTGTCCCTGTTCGACACCGTGCTCCTGCAACGACGCCAGTACCCGGGGGATGTCCTCCGCCGCACCGGCCGGGTCCTGGCGGTCGGCGCGGGCACACGCTGCGAACAGCGACGCGGAGAGCCGCCACACCTCCGCCTTGGGGCCGGAGGCTTCCGTCATCGCCCGCATCGCGTGCTCCTCGGCCACCGTGGTGTGCTTCTCCGCCTCGGCGACCTGACCCACCTGGTACAGCTCCAGGGCCCACATCAGGTTGAGTTCCGCGAGGTTGCACAACCACATCGCCCGGTTGCCGTTGTCCGGGTATCCGGGTCGGCAGGTCGTCTCGTACGCGGCCTGGAACTGGGGCGCCGCCAGTTCGTAGAGCCGCAGTTTGGCGTAACCGATCGCCAGCCCGGTACGGGCGTTGCCCTCGATCACCGGATCGGGTTCGCCGGCCAGCAGGGCCGTCTCGGCGCGGACGAGATCCCGCAGGACAGCCTCGATGTCGTACTCGGCGATGTCCTGGTCGCCGAGGCGAAGCCGCCGGTCGGCGCGCAGCGACAGCGCGCAGGAGCGCCACCCGGCGCTGTTCTCCCGCTCCGCGGCGACAAGCATCAGATCGGCGGCGGCGATCGCGGCGCGCAGGTCACCGAGTCGGGTCAGCGCCACGACGCGGGCGAAATGCATCGCCGCCGGACCGTCGCGCAGTTCCCCAGTCGGTTCCCGCAGCGCCGCGACCGCCTCCGCCAGCACCTGGGACGCGCCACCGGCCTGCGCCTCCTCCAGTAGCCGCAGGGCTCGGAGGGTCACATCGTCCATGCGGTCTCCTCCGCACCCGCCCAGGGAAGAACAGCCCGATGGTACGGTAATCAGCTCTCTTCGATAGCCTCCGACCGGTTCGGACTCCGCCCCAGCGGGCGCCAGGCAACGAGCGTGACGACCGCCATCGCCACCCCGGCGATCCAGAACGGTGTCGTGATGCCCCAGGTGACGGCGATCAGACCGCCGACGAGGGAGCCGACCGCCGCCCCGCCCAGGTCGAGTACCGCGTACGCGCTGCCGACCCGCCCGAGCAGCCGGGACGGCACCAGCCGTTGACGCAGCGACGCGACGGTGACTCCCCAGACCATGCCGTGCGCGCTGAAGACGACCAGGACGACCACCACGACCCAGACTGCCGTGGCGGTCGCCAGGATCAGGTGCGTGACCATCTCGATGACCAGCCCGGCGCGCAGCACCACGGTCCGCCCGAACGTCCGGACGAGGCGGGTCGCCACCGCCGTGCCAGCCAGCCCACCGACCGCGAACGCGGTGAGCAGGAAACCGTAGCCGACGTCGGAGACGCCCAGCCGCTGCCGGCAGTAGAGCACGAACACCGCGAACGCGGCGCAGAAGGCGACGTTGCCCACGCCCATGCTCAGGGCCAGGGTCCGCAGCAGCCGGTGCCGCCACAACCACCGCACACCCTCGGCGATCGAGCGGACGATCGATTCGTGCGCGGTGGCCACCGGAGCCGGCGCCGAGGCCGGACGGATTCCGGCAAGCAGCGCCGCAGCGGCCGCGAAGCTGAGGGCGGTGAGGCCGAACGGTGCCGCCGCTGAGATGACGAACAGCCAGGCACCCAACGGTTTGGCCACGAACTGGTTGCCGATCGTGAAGGTCGCGTAGAGCCGGGCGTTCGCACTCGGCAGCCGGTCCGGCGCGACCACCGACGGCAGCAGCGCACCCATCGCGGTGTCGGCAAGCGTCTCTGCCGTACCGAGCAGGAAGAGCACCGCGTAGAAGACAGCCACCGTGACGGTTCCGGTGGCGACGGTGAGGGCCAACGTGGTGAGGGCGACGGCCCGGGTCAGGTTAACCGTCACCACCAGGCGACGCCTGTCGAGCCGGTCCACGTAGGCACCACTGAGCAGGGCGAACAGCAACCAGGGCAGCTGTTGTACGAAGACGGCACCGGCGATCAGCGCCGGGTTGCCGGTGATCGAGGCGACCAGCAGCGGGCCGGCCGCCATGGTGATGCCGTCACCGACGTTGGACACCGCCGAGGCGGTCCAGAGTTTGGCGAAGTCCGCGCCCAGACGCGCGGATACCAGGGCACGCAAGAATGCTCCTCAAGCTGGAAAGGAAACGGCCGGCAGGGGACCGCTCCGCAGCGAGGAGCACCGCCACCGTCGGTGGACCGACGGTGGGCCGCACGGGTCAGCGCACGGTGAACTCTCGCGCCGGAGCGGGGGCCGTGACCATGTCGAGGCGCATCTCTACTCCTGTCCGTCGACGGATGTCGAAGCGGAGGATAGCCACCCGATGCCGTACGACGGCACTGGATTTCGCCGGGCCGCGATCGCGACGCCGGTCGATACAGTGACCCGGTGGAGCAGATCAGCCGGCGGCGGTTCCTCGACGAGATGGTGGCCGTCACTCGGGAACGGCAGGCCACCACTCACCTTTACCTGATGCTGCGCGAGGGCGGCGGCATCGGCGTGCAGTGGGAGCAGCCGGGTCTCGACCATCTGCGGGAGTTCCGCGTGGTCGACCCGGACGGACCCACCTGCCCGCACTGTCTGATCATCGAGACGGTCCTGAAGTTGGCCCCGGTCCTGCCGCTCGACATGCTGCGGACGGCCCGTGCCCGGGTGCAGTACGAGAGAATCCTGCGCACTGGCATGCTGCCGGCGCCGGCGTTCGCCCGGCAGTCGGTGAGTCGTGAGGTCACCTGGCTGGGCGACTGTCACGGTGCGACCGGCAACCCGCACACCGACGCGGACTGCGCCGAACATGCGGCGATCGGTCCCCCTGTGGTCACCGACCCGCTCGACGTGCACCCCGTGCCGGTGCTGCCCCGGGCGCTGCTCGAGATGACCGACGTCGCCGACGTCCGGGAGCGGCTGCGGCTCGCCCGCGACTGGCGCGACACCGCCGCCGAGGTGGCCCGCCACAGCCGATGGGCCGCGACGACCTGGGGTTTCCTGCGGAGTTCAGCGGTCCTGGCCGTCCCCGCCGGCCTGCCGGGGATGGTCTACGCCCTCGACCCCGACGCGCCGGCCGACGACCGTCCCTTCACCGAGGTGTGCGCGGCGGCGATGCGGTCGCTCTCCGGTCAGGATGACCCGGTCTACGCGGACCGGGTCTGCCTGGTACCCGACCCGGTGCCCGGCGGCGAGCGGATGCCCAGCTTCGCCGGTGCGGTGGACGTGGCCGCCGGGCAACCGGTACGCACGTTGCGGCTGCCGTCGAGCCGCCGGCCGCTGAGTCGGCTCGGCCGTGGGATCCTGCTGCTGTTCGAGGCGCGGCACGTGATGCTGATCCGCCACGTGCAGCGCAGCCCGGACTGGGAGTCGGAGGCGGCGCTGCACCTCTTCGAGTTCGGCATGCTTGAGGAACTCGGTGGTGCCGCGTACACCTCGGCGGTCGCCGCCTACCTCGACGCTCTGCGCCGCGGGGGAGAACTGCTCGCGCGGCCACAGAAGGTCCTCGGCCGCCGCGAGCGCCTGGCGCTCGCCGGCATTTTCGGCCGCATCGACGACGAGGAACTGCACCTGTGGGGGTCGGTCGCCTACCGCAACGCGATCATGGTCATGTTGGGCAGCCAGGCCGCCTTCGCCGAACACCTTCGACGTCAGTCGTCCGGAACCGAGTAACCCGGGTGGGTGGGGTCGACGCGTCGACCCCACCCACTTGCAGTGTCAACTACGCAGACTCCACTGCTGGTTGGTGCCGCCGTGGCAGGCCCAGAGGTGGATCACGGTGCCGTTGGTGGTGCCGTAGCCGCTGGCATCGAGGCACAGGCCGGACTGTGCGCCGGTGATGGTGCCGTTGGCGTTGACGTTCCACTGCTGGTTGGCCTGACCGTTGCAGTCCCAGATGATCGCCAGGGTGCCGTTGCTGGTGCCCTGGCCGGACGCATCGAGGCACTTGTTGCCGTACACCATCAGTTGCTTGCTGGCGGTGTAGGTCCAGCGCTGGTTCGTCCCGCCGTGGCAGTCCCAGAGCTTGACCTGGGCGCCGTTGGCGGTGCTCGCACCGTCGATGTCCATGCATCGGCCGGACTGGCCACCGACGATCTGCACACCCTGCGGGCTGCTGCCGCCCTGCGGACCGGCCCCGGCCATCACCGCCTGGGCGCCGGAGGGCCAGTTGCCGTTGGTCACCGTCACGTTGCCGGACACGACGTTGCCCCGGTCACCGTTTGTCACGTTGGTGCTGCCGTTTGTCGACCAGTTGTTGGTGACGGTGAAGTTGCCCATGTTCTCGGCGTACCAGTAGTTGGCGGTGGCCCAGGTGCCGGTGGACGAGAACACGTTGTTGCGGGCGGTGTAGTAGCGGGATCCCTCGTCGAAGTAGACGCCGAAGTAGCCGTTGGTCCGCAGGCAGTAGTTGTCGCTGATCAATCCGCCCGGGTTCGCGGACAGGGTGTAGATGCAGCCGCCGTCGTTCATCTGCTGCATCACGTCGTGCACGTAGTTGCCGATGAGCCGGTTGTTGGACGCGGTGGTGGCCGTCGTGTAGCGGGGCTGGTAGTTGTACAGGCCACGGCCGGCGTAGTGCTCGCTGCCGCCCGCGTCGTTGGAGCCCCAGCCGTACCCGATCGACATGCCCGTGTACGGCATGTTGTAGACCTCGTTGTACGAGACGGTGGAGTTGGTGACGTAGGTGGTGAGCACCGAGACGATCCCGCGGTACTCGATCCCCAGGTCGTGCAGGCGGTTGTTGCTGACGGTGATGTCCCGGTTCACCATGCGCTGGTCACTTGGGTGGTGGGCGTCGGCGCGTACGCCACCGACGACGATGCCACCGGCCGCGTTGCGGGCGATCTCGGAGCGGGTGACGATGATGTTGCTGGCACCCAGGCCCACCCCACTGGCGTGGGCGTTGGCGTCGTTTCCGATCCCGATGGCCGTCTGCCCGAGGTTGACGAACTGGGAGTCGCTGAAGGTGATGTTGTTGGCGGCCGAGACCTGCACGGCGGCGGGCATCTGCTGCCAGTTCGGCCGGGTGGCCTCGAACTGCGGGCAGCCGTTGTGGCACGAGGAGAAGCTGGGCCAGTTCCAGTTGCCGTAGATGTAGGCGCCGGTCTGCTGGTCCACGTAGCCCTGATTGCTGCTGGCGCCCAGCCAGGTCGTGCCGGTGAAGGTGATCCCGGTGAACGTGATGTGGTGTGCCGGCGAGGCGTAGGTCCCGCCGAGGTTGACCAGGGACTGCTGCGTCGGCAGTTCCACGCTTACGCTGTTCATGTTCTGCCCGGCGAGTGGGATGTAGGACAGCGCGCCGCTGCCCGGGTCGAGGTACCACTCCCCCGGCGTGTCCAGGAACTCGTAGGCGTTGGCCAGGTAGAGCGGGCCGGCCCGGTGCGGGCTGGTGAAGGTGTCGTAGCCGAAGTTGTTGTTGCTCCAGCCGGGCTGCTGCATCCGGATCAGGTTCCCGCTGATGCTCTGCACCGACACGTACCGGTCGGTGAACGAGTTGACGCTCTCCATCTGGATGCGGCTCTGGTTGGCCAGGTTGTTGAGGTAGTTCAGAGCGCCGCTGGTGAACCTCATGCCGGTGCTGTCCGCGGTGAAGTCCGCCCGGTTGACCTGGGTACGGGCCCGGGTGGCGAGCGCGCCGTTGACGTAGAGCTGACGGGTGTCGGTCCCGGCACCGACGTTGGCCCGCCAGATGTTGCGGCCGGCGTCCACCTGCGACCAGCCGGTGACCGCCCGCGCGCCGCTGATCACGGGACGGGCCGACGGTGCCGCCTGCCAGATCACCCGGTAGCCGTTGGTGCCGGAGTCGGCGGCGGTGAACCGCAGCGGCGAGGAGAGTCGGTACACGCCGTCAGCCAGTTGGACCACGATGTCACCCGACATCGAGCCGTTCATCGAGCGGACGACCGACTGCGCACCGGTCAACGAACACGGTTGGGCGGCGGTGCAACTGCTGCCGCCACCGGAGGGCGACGCGTAGAGGGTGGTGGTAGCGGCGAGGGCGGGGGCGGCGAACGCCGTCACGGCGGTCACGGTGGCCGCAGCGGTCAGCGCCACCGTCGCGGCCGCGGCCAGCACCCGTCGGGGTGCAGCGGGGGGTGGAGGTACGGACACGGGGGTCTCCTTACCTGGACGGGTGGTGCGGTGTGGAGGGTGGTATGTGGACGGCAGTTCATCATACGAATGATGTCTGCGCAAGGATCGACTGAGATCACGCCGGTGACCCGATGCCGACGCGAGGGCGGCGCAGCTCAGCCGAGGATGCTCCGGAGATAGGCCAGCCCGTCCCCCGCGAGCCGGTCCGGTGATGGGGCGAGCGGGCGCCAGATCGAGGCGGCGGTCGCGATCGTCGCGTTCTCCGGGGTGAACGACTCGATGCAGATCGCACCCCAGTAGCCGGTGGCGGCCAGAGCGGCGAGGAGCCGGGGCCAGTCCAGGTGATCGGACCCCGGCGCCCCCCGGTTGGTGCCACTGACCTGTACGTGCTTGATGTGCGGACCCACCGCGGCCAGCGCCGCGTACGGGTTCGCCTCCTCGATGTTCATGTGGTACGTGTCGATCATCAGGCCGACGTTCGACGGCAGGCCGTCGATCATCTCCACGGTCTGTTCGAGCGTGTTGACGACGCTGGTCTCGTACCGGTTGAGCGCCTCGACCCCGATGGACACCCCCCGCTCGGCGGCCCGGTCGGCGACCGGTACCAGCGCCCGACGAAAATCGGCGTAACAGGTCGCGCGCTCCGTCGGCGTCATCCGCCAGGTCCGGCCCACCGACGCGTAGACCGGACCACCGACGCACGGCGCACCGATGATCGCCGCACTGTCGACGCAGCTGTCCAGGTACGCCACCGTGGACTCGACCACGGTGGGTGCGGCATTGACCAGTTCCCGGCCGGGCGGGGTTACCGCACAGACGCCGGCTGCGGCCAGTCCGTACCTGGCGAGCAGGTCACGAACGCGGTACGGATCCCAGTCGCCCGGCTGCTCGATCGGCAGTTCGACCGCGTCGAAGCCGAGCGCCGCGATCCGTGGGATCAATGCGGTCAGGGCCTCGTCGTCGACCGGCGAGGTCCACACCCAGGGATTGACACCGACGGCACGCACCGGACACCTACTTCCAGCGCTGCGGGTAACCCGGCAGGTCGGTGCAGCCGCACATCGCGTAGTGCAGCGGCGGCATGTTCGGGTCGAGATAGCTGTCCAGGTTCTCCTGAGTGATCGTCGGCTGGGGCAGCTTCCACGGGGCGGACACCTGCTGGCCGTCGAGGATCCGCAGCGCCGCGATGATCGGCGTACGCCACTGGTAGGTCGGGTACGTGGGCGCGATGGCGGTGAGCCCCTCGTCCTTCCACATCTTCAGGAAGTCGAGCTGGTCCTCGCCGTTGATCGGAGGCACCGGCTGACCGGCGTCCTGGAACGCCTCCACCGCCGCGACGGCAACCGCGCCCGCGTCCATCCAGACGCCGTCGATGGTGCCGTGCCGCTGGATGTAGTCGTTGACGATCTTCTTGGTCTTGGCCGGGTCGCCGTCGGTGAACTCGACCCCGACGACGTCGACCTGAGCCTTGTCGAACGCGACCTTCGCGGCGGACCAGCGGGTCTCCAGTACGTCGACGCCGGGCAGGATGCGCAGCGCGAGGACCTTGCCGCCGGGCTTCATCTGCTGGCTGACGAACTCCGCTCCGACGTGACCGAACCCGTACCCGCCGATCGGGTTGATGAACGTCACCGGGCAGTCGGTGTCCACGCCGCGGTCGAAGACGATGACCGGCAGGCCAGCGTCGCAGGCCGCCGTCACGGCCGGGGTGAGCGTGGCGGTGGTGTTCGGCGAGACGATGAGTGCGTCACAGCCCTTCCCGAGCAGGTCGTTGATGTCGGCGATCTGCTTCTGGTCCTTGCCTTCGGCGTCGACGTGGACGAACTCCTTGATTCGGTCGCCCTGTGCCTCGACCTCGGCCTGCATGGTCTTGAAGCCGACCTGCCGCCACGGGTTGTTCAACGCCGCGTTCGAGAAGCAGATCTTGTGGGGGCCGTCCTTCTTGAACTTGGCGGTGTCCACCATCTTCGGGTTGAGCACCTGCTCCCACGGCTTGTCGGCCGGTCCGGTCGGTGCGGCGTCGAGCAGCGCGAGTTCGTTGTCGTAGTCGGCCTGCACGAAGAACTTCGACTGCTCGCCGGTGCCGGCCCCGGCGGGTGATGCGGAGGAACCGGACGGGGTCGCAGCGGGCTCGTCGGTGGCACAGCCGGCGAGTGACACCAGGAGAAGCGCGGCCGTGGCCGCCATGCGTCGTTTCATTGAAAGACTCCCCTTATCTCGACTTATCTCGACGTGGAACGTCGGGCTGAGACCGCCACGGCGAACAGGATGATGGCGCCCTGGACGGTCGGTCTGAGTGCGCCGGAGACGCCGTAGAAGTTCATGAGCGTGAAGAGCAGTTCGAGGGTCAGCGCGCCGAGCATCGCGCCGACGACCGAGCCACGTCCGCCACCCAGGGCGACCCCGCCGAGAACGACCGCGGTGATGGCTCCGAACTCCAGGCCGGCACCGGCCTGGAAGGACACACCGCTGTAGCCGCCGATCAGGATCGCCGCGAAGGCGGCGGCGAGACCACTGAGCATGAAGGCGATGGTCCGGGTACGGCGCACCCGGGCGCCGCTCAGCTCCGCCGTACGCGGGTTGTCCCCGACCGCGACCAGGACCCGGCCGAAGTCGGAGCGCATCAGCAGCACCGCGAGCGTCGCGAGGACCAGCAGGACCAGCAGGGCGTACGGGATGCGGCCGAACACCGGCACGTCCTCGAACGCACGCCGGCCGAAGCGACGGAACTCCTCGGAGAGGCCGCCCTTGGGCGCGCCGTTGGACCAGAGGTAGACCGCACCCACCAGGATCAGGAACATGCCGAGGGTGGTGATGAACGAGGGCACCCGTAGTCGCGTCGTGATCAGACCGTTGACCAGCCCGACGAGCACCCCGCCGGCGAGCAGCACCAGCACCACCGGCCAGGTCCGCGACGGATCGCTGTCGATCAGCCGCGCGGCGACCACGACCTGCGCGGTGACCAACGAGCCGACGGACAGGTCGAACTCGCCGGAGACGATCACGAAGTACTGACCGGCGGCGAGCAGGATGAGCGGCGCCGACCGGCCGAGGAACGACATCAGGGACGCTGGAGCCAGGAAGTCGGGTTGGCGCACGGTGACCAGGACCAGCAACACCGCGAGTATCGCGAGCAGCGGCAGGAGGCCGCCCCGGCGTACCCGGGTCAGCTGGGGCGGCAGCGGGCGACGCTTGACGAGCTGCATGTCAGACGGCCGCCTTTCGCATGGCCCGACGGGCGTAGACGGCCACGGCGGCGATGATGATGGCCCCCCGGATCACCTGCTTGAAGAAGGCGTCCACTTCGAGCTGGTTGAAGATGGCGTCGATGCTGGCGAGCAACAGCACGCCACCGAGCGTGCCGACGACACCGCCACGGCCACCGGCGAGAGCGGTGCCACCGATGACCACGGCGGCGATCGACTCCAGGTCGTAGAGACCTTCGGTGCCCACCCGGGGGGCGCCCGAGCCGAGCCGACTGGCCAGATAGATCCCGGCGAGCCCGGCGCAGAGCGAGCAGAGCACGTGGGCGATGACCAGAACCCGGTCGTTGCGGACGCCGGAGAGCCGGGCCACCTCCGGATCGCCGCCGACAGCGATCAGATGGTGACCGAACCGGGTCCGTGCCAGCGCGAACCAACATGCCCCGGTCACGGCGAGCAGCAGCAGGAAGGACAGCGGTACGGGGCCGATGCGTTGGTAGCCGAGGCTCTGCACGAGCCCGGGTGAGGTGCTGCCGGCCGGACCGTCGTAGCCGTTGTCGAGGTATCCCTTGAGCAGCAGCCCGACGCCGAGGGTGGCGATGAAGGCGTTGATCCGCAGCCTGGTGACGAGCAGCCCGTTGAGCAGCCCGACAGCGGCGCTGACGGTCAGCGCCAGACCGATCGCGGGCAGCAGCGCACCGTCGCTGCCGTTCATCGTCTCGGCCGCGACGAGGGTGCTCAGGCTGATCACGTACGCCACCGAGAGGTCCAGCGAACCACCCAGGATGACCAGGGTCTGACCGACCGCGACGAGGCCCAGCCCGGCGGCGACGTGCAGCAGGCTCACCGTCGTCGACTGGTTGAACAGCTGACCGCCGTCGAGCATGACGATCAGCCAACCGAGCGCCAGCGTGATGGTCAGCGCCACGAACACGCCTGGCAGGGGCCGTCGAGCCGGCCGCAGCGACAGAAGGCTCACGCCGCCGCCTCGCTTCGCTCCGCGGCGGCGCGAGACGCCACGCTGCTGAGCCTGATGGTTCGCTCGCTACGCTCACTCACGCCGCCGCCTCGCTTCGCTCCGCGGCGGCGCGAGACGCCACGCTGCTGAGCCTGATGGTTCGCTCGCTACGCTCACTCACGCCGCCGCCTCTACG
>NZ_JBIAYZ010000002.1:446144-486652 GCF_042898635.1 Micromonospora sp. NPDC000442
TCCCGTACGGTGCCGACCGCCAGGGCGACGACGTCCTCCTCGGTGGCGCCGGCGGGCAGCTCACCCGCGACGCGGCCGTCGCGCATGACGAGCATCCGGTCACTCATGCCGAGCAGCTCCGGCAGCTCGGACGAGATCATCAGCACCGCCGCACCCGCCCGGGCGAGCCGCCGGACGAGATCGTGGATCGCCGACTTCGCGCCCACATCGATGCCCCGGGTCGGCTCGTCGAAGAGCAGGATCAATGGTTCCAATGCGAGCCACCTGGCCAGCACCACCTTCTGCTGGTTGCCGCCGGACAGGAACCGGATCTCCTGGCCGTCACCGGCGGCCCGGACCTCCACCGCGGCGAGCAGCTCGCGGACGCGCACGGTGCGCGCGGCGCGGCCCGAGCGGGCCGGGAAGACCGCCCGGCTCGCGAGCAGCGCGTTGTCGAGCACCGACTGCCGGGCGGCGATGCCCTCGCCCTTGCGATCCTCGCTTACGTACGCGACGCCAGCCCGAGTCGCCGCGCGCGGTGAACGCAGCCGCGCCGGCCTGCCGTCGATCGTGACCACGCCGGTGGTGAACGGCTCGACCCCGAACAGCGCGCGGGCCAGCGCCGATCGTCCGGAGCCCTGGAGGCCACCGATCCCCAGCACCTCACCGGCGCGCAGGTCCAGGTCGACATCGCGTAGCTTCCGGTTCCCGCCACCCCGCACGGCAAGCCGGACCGCACCGAGGTCCTCGGGAGCGGCCCGATCCGGGTAGTAGCTGGACAACTCCCGGCCGACCATCTGGCGTACCAGGTCCTCCGCCGTGGCGTCGGCGGTGCGCATCGTCCGCACCAGGCGGCCGTCCTTGAGGACCGTGATCCGGTCGGACAGGTCGAAGACCTCAGTCAACCGGTGCGAGACGTACAGCAGGCCGATGCCCTGCTGTTGCAGCCGTCGCACCAGGCCGTAGAGCAGTTCGACCTCGTGGTCGGCCAGCGCGGCGGTGGGCTCGTCCATGATGAGCAGGCGCGCGTCGAGCGCGAGCGCCTTGGCGATCTCCACCACCTGTTGCTGGGCGACACCGAGGCGGCCCACCACGGCATCGGCGGGCAGTTCCGTCTCCCCGATGGTGGCCAGCAGTTCCCTGGTGCGGCTGAGCATCTGTCGCCGGTCGACCAGGCCACGCCGCCTCGGCTCATGGCCCAGGTACACGTTCTCCGCGACGGTGCGCTCCGGCAGAAGGTTGAACTCCTGGTGGATGATGCCGATGCCGGCCCGCTGCGCGTCACGCGGGCCGCCGAACACGCGTGCCTGCCCGGCGAACTCGACGGTGCCGCCGTCCGGGGCGTATCCACCCGAGACGATCTTCATCAGGGTCGACTTGCCGGCACCGTTCTCCCCCACCACGGCGTGCACCTCGCCTGGGGCGACGTCGAGGTCGACACCGTCGAGGACGCGTACCCCGAAGAAGGACTTGCCTATGCCCCGCAGGGTCAGCAGCGCCGGGGGTCGAGCCGACATCAAGAATCCTCACGGATAGTAATCGCCAAGGGCATCGGTGCGCCACCTCAGAATTCACTTAGGACCGGCCGGTCACCTGGCTTTAGTTATCGGAAGCGAAGCTTCCTGTTGTCGTGCTCAAACTTTCGCTTGACATGACCGAAACATCACACGTATGAAGATAGATGCTCGGGGATAGGTACGCAATCCCCGATCTCCCGGACTCCCGACCGGGCTGGTGGCAGGCAACGATGCCGGGTCAGGTCCACTGGGGAACGCAGGCGCCGATGATCAGCCCCATCCATGTTGTCGTTAACATCAATTTATGTCCATATCCATACTATTTAGGCTCCTTGCCACCACGGGGCCCGGAACCCACCCGGCCGTGACTCTGCGTCACATCCAGCGGCGTCACATCGGTGCGACGAACCGTGCGACGACGACCGCGCACGCACCCCGTCGTGCCACCAGGCACCACCCGACGTGCCGTGGGAGGTGACCGGACCCGTGGTCGCACCCCCTGTTGCTCCGCCCCGACGAGGAGACGGCATGCGTCGTAAGACAGCCATCATCGGGCTGATCACCGGTCTGTTACTGGCGCTCGCGCTGGTCCAGCCGGCATCAGCGGCCCCGGCCTTCCGCGCCCTGTTGTTCACCAAGACCACCGGCTATCGGCACGACTCGATCCCCGCCGGGGTCTCGATGTTCCAGCAGCAGGCCGCGTCCGACAACTTCGAACTGGTACACAGTGAGGACTCCAGCGTCTTCACCGCAGCGAACCTGGCCACCTTCGATGTCCTGATCATGTTCCAGACGTCCGGCATGGTGTGGACCTCGGCCAGCCAACGTCAGGCGGTGGAGGGCTTCCTCGCCAGCGGCAAGGGCATCGTGGCCATCCACAACGCCACCGACATGGGGATCGAGGGCGAGTACCCCTGGTGGGACCAGACCATCAACGCGGGTGCGCACATGCCGGAGCACTCCCCCGGCGTCCTGCCCGGCACCGCCATCGTCGCCGACAAGAAGCACCCGTCGACGGCCAGCCTGCCGGATCGCTGGAACCGCAGCGAGGAGTGGTACAACTTCGACAAGAACCCGCGCGGTGAGGTGCACGTCCTGGTCACCGCCGACGAACGCACGTACAACCCGGGCCCCCGGGCGATGGGCTCCGACCACCCGATCTCCTGGTGCCGTAACACCGGCGGTGGCCGGGTCTGGGCCACCGCGATGGGCCACGCCGCGGCGTCCTACAGCGAGACCCACTTCCGTAACCACGTCCTCGGCGGGGTGAAGTGGGCCGCCGGCAACGAGCCGGGCGACTGTGGTGGCACCGTCTGGGGCAACTTCGAGAAGCGGACCCTCGACAGCAACACCGTCGACCCGATGGCGCTGGCCGTGGCACCCGACGGCCGGGTGCTCTACGTCCAGCGCGGCGGCCAGGTCAAGATCTTTAAGCCGAGCACCAACAGCACGGTCACCGCCGGCACGCTCAGCGTCTACACCGGAGGTGAGGACGGGCTCACCGGGCTGGCGCTCGACCCGAACTTCGCCAGCAACGGGTACGTCTACCTGTACCACGCGCCGGCCAGCAGCTCGACCGACGTCAACCGGGTCTCCCGATACACACTCAACGGCGACACGTTGAACATGTCCAGCGGGGTGACCATCATCGACGTCCCGGCCTACCGGGATCGGACGTACCCCGAGCCCGGCCACACCGGCGGGTACATCGCCTTCGGGCCCGACGGCAACCTGTACATCGGCACCGGCGACGACGTCGCGCCGAACCTCGACCCCAACTGGCAGGGCTACGCCCCGCTGGACTGGCGCTCGGGGAAGCACATGCTCGACGCGGCGCGTACCGCAGGCAACACCAACGACCTGCGCGGCAAGCTGCTGCGCATCCGTCCCTCCACCGGCGGCGGCTACACCATCCCGTCGGGCAACCTCTACCCCCAGGGAACGGCGCAGACCCGGCCGGAGATCTATGCGATGGGCTTCCGTAACCCGTTCCGCTTCTCGATCGACCCGGCCAACGGCTGGGTCTACCTGGCCGACTACGGACCGGACCGGAACCCGCCGACCACCAACCGGGGGCCCGAGGGTCTCGTCGAACTCAACGTGATCAAGACGCCGGGCAACTACGGCTGGCCGTTCTGCCACGGCGACAACCAGCCGTACGCGCCGTACAACCCGGACACCGGCCAGGTCGGTGCCAAGTTCAACTGCGCCGCGCCGGTAAACAACTCGCCCAACAACACCGGCCTGACCAACCTCCGGCCGGTCGTCGCGCCCAACATGTGGTACGGCTACGGCGCCTCGCAGAACTTCCCGGAGGTGGGCTCGGGTGGCTCGGCGCCGATGGGCGGACCCGTCTACCGCTACGACCCGGAGAACCCGTCGGCGACGAAGTTCCCGCCCTACTACGATGGCGTGCACTTCTTCTACGAGTGGTCGCGTGACTACATCAAGGAGATGCACTTCGACTCCGCGTCGGCGGTCACCCGGATCAACCCGTTCCTGCCCACCGCCCAGTTCAACAGCCCGATGGACCTCGAGTTCGGCCCGGACGGCTCGCTCTACCTGCTGGAGTGGGGCACCAACTTCGGTGGCGGCAACAGCGACTCCGGTCTCTACCGGATCGACTACGTCCAGGGCGGCCGGTCACCGATCGCAAAGGCCACCGGCACTCCCACCAGCGGAAACGCCCCGTTGACCGTGCAGTTCTCCAGCGCCGGGTCGTCGGATCCCGACCCCGGCGACACGATCAGCTACCACTGGACGTTCGGCGACGGCACCACCTCGACGGCGGCCAACCCGTCGAAGGTCTACACCAGCAACGGCAACTACACGGCGCAGTTGAAGGTCACCGACAGCTCGGGCAAGACCGGCTTCGCCAACGTGCAGATCACCGTCGGCAACACCGCTCCGGTGGTCACCATCACCACGCCCGCCAACGGTGGCATGCTCACCTTCGGCGACCGGGTCTCGTACCAGATCACCGTCTCCGACCCGGGCGGCGCACCGATCGACTGCAGCAAGGTCTTCCTCAACCCGGCGCTCGGGCACGACGACCACGCGCACGAGACCACGGACTACGCCGGCTGTTCCGGGACCATCCCCACCGACCTGCTCGGCGGACACCCGGACGGCGCCAACCTGTTCTACGTGCTCAACGCGCGATACACCGACGACGGTGGGGCGGGCGGCGCGGCCCCACTCACCGGCCGCGCCCAGGTGATTCTCCAGCCCAAGCACAAGCAGGCCGAGTACCACAGCAGCCAGTCCGGCACCCGGATCATCGACCAGGCCGGCGCGGAGAGCGGCAAGCGCATCGGGGACATCTCCAACAACGACTGGGTGGCGTTCACCCCGATGAGCCTGTCTGGCATCAACACCGTGAGCTACCGGCTGTCGTCGCCGTCCGGCGGCGGATCGATCGAGCTGCGGGCCGGTTCGCCGACCGGCACGCTGCTGGCCACCACTCCGGTGCCGAGCACCGGCGGCTGGGACAACTACCAGTCCACGCCACCTGTGAACGTCACGTCCCTCGCCGGCACCCACACCCTGTACCTGGTGTTCAAGGGCAGCGCCAACAACTGGTTCGACCTCGACTCGCACACCTTCGGTGGTCCTGGAGTGGGCGTCGGTGACACCGGCGGCGGGATAGCCGGCCGTACGTGGACGCTCACCGCACAACACAGCAACAAGTTGATGGACGTCAGCGGCGTCTCCACCGCCGACGGCGCGCAGATCCACCAGTGGGCCGCCACCGGTGGCAACAACCAGAAGTGGCAGGCGGTCGACGCCGGCGGCGGCGCGGTCTATCTGCGGGCCGTCCACAGCAACAAGTGCGCGGAGATCATCGGCGGTTCCACCAGCGCCGGCGCCTTCCTTCAGCAGGCCACCTGCAACAACAGCAACCAGCAGAAGTTCACCGTCACGTCCACCGGAACCACCGGGGTCTACACGGTGAAGAGTGTGCTGAGCGGGCTCTGCATCGATGTCAACGGCGGTGCCACCACCGACGGCGCCCGCCTGTTGCAGTGGACCTGCCACAGCGGCACCAACCAGCAGTGGCGGTTCAGCCTGGCCTGACCATCGCGATGGTCAGTGACGTCTCCGGTCGGGACCGGTCTCCGGGAGCGGAGCCGGTCCCGATCGGGAGACGGGCGGAGCCACTGGGCAGCGGCACGGCAGCCGCTGTCGATCGGGTTGACCGCCGGGCAGCGCAGAGACACCCCCGCGATTCATACCGGTCATCCGGACGGAGTGCGGTGTCAGAGACGTTCAGCGGGCCGAGGCGAGCAGACCGGCGGTGGCCAGTGACTGCCAGAGTTCGTCGGGCACGACCGCGTCCGAGCGCCGTACGGTCTCCGCCATCTGCGTTCCATTGCGGACGCCGACCACGGTCGACACCACGGCCGGGTGCCGACGGACGAAGGCGAGCGCCGCCTGCGGCAGGGTGACACCGTGTGCGTCGCAGACCTCGGCGATCCGCCGCGCCCGCTCGATCAGCTCCGGCGGCGCCTGCTGATAGTTGTAGAACGCGTCGGCCGGCGGGCGGTCCCGCGACAGCAGTCCCGAGTTGTAGACGCCCGCGATCACCACACCCACCCCCCGACTCGCCGCGAGCGGCAACAGGTCACCGGCCGCGCCCTGTTCGAGCAGGGTGTACCGGCCGGCGCACATCATCACGTCGACGTCGGTTTCCCGAACGAACCGCGCGAGCATCGCCGACTGGTTCATCCCGGCCCCGATCGCGCCCACGACGCCCTGGTCGCGCAACTCGACCAGGGCGGGCACGGCCTCGGCGGCGGCCTGCTCCCAGTGATCGTCGGGGTCATGCAGGTAGGCGATGTCGATCCGGTCCAGGCCAGTCCGCTCCAGACTGGCCTCAATGGAACGGCGTACGCCGTCGCGGCTGAAGTCCCAGACCCGGCGGTGGGTCGCGGGCACCTCGAACCCCTCGGGGTCGCGCAGGTGCGCGTCCTGCGGCGACGGCTCCAGGAATCGCCCCACCTTCGTCGACACCACGTACTCGTCGCGTGGCCTGTGTCGCAACGCGCTGCCCAGGCGACGTTCGGACAACCCGAGGCCGTAGTGCGGCGCGGTGTCGAAGTACCGCACGCCGGCCGCCCAGGCGGAGTCGATGGCGGCGACGAACTCCTCGTCCGTGGTCACCCGGTAGAGGTTGCCGCCCTGTGCCGCGCCGAAGCCCAGCTCGGTGAGGCCGATCGCCGGACGGCGCGGCAGGGCGTGTGTCCTCATGACGCCCCCAGTCGGTAGGCACGCCGGGCGGTGCCTGCCCAGAACGCCGCCCGGTCGGTCGCGTCGAGGTCGCCCAGCAACTCCGTGACCGCTTCGATCCAGCGGGGGTACGAGGTGGCGAGCAGGCACACCGGCCAGTCCGAACCGAACATCAGCCGCTGCGGCCCGAACACGTCGAGGGCGTGGTCGACGGCGGGTCGGAGATCGGCCACCGTCCAAGGTGACCGGGGCACCTCGGTCGTCAGGCCGGACACCTTGGCCGTCGTGTTGGGTGCTTCGGCGAGGGCCCGCAGGTCCCGCTTCCAGTGGTCGAACTCCGGGGTGCCCAGCGCGGGCTTGCCGAGATGGTCGAGGACGAAGCGCACCTCGGGCAGGTCATGCGCCAACCGTGCGGCCATGGGCAGCTGGTGTTGCCGGACCAGCAGGTCGAAGACCAGGCCGGCGGCGCCGACCGCGACGATGCCCCGGCGGACGTCCGGGCGGTCCAGGTAGGCCGGGTCGGTCTCGCTCTGCACGAGGTGACGGACGCCGACCAGACGCTGCCCACCGGGCGCCGCGCGCAGGCGGTCGAGGCGACCGGCGACGTCGTCGGCCGTCAGGTCGACCCAACCGACGACACCGCCGACCAGGATGTCGTCGGCCGCGACCCGGAGCAGGTCCACGGTCTCCCTCGCCGAGGCGATGGACTGTACGACGACGGTGCTGGTGACGCCCGTCGCCCGGGCCAGCGGGGCCAGGTCGGCCAGTTCGAAGTCGGCGTCGATGGCCGCCATGGTCACCGGGTCGATCCACGGCTGCGGATGCCGTGCCCGGACCCACAGGTGGTGGTGGGCGTCGACGATTCCGGCCGGCCCCGGAGCTACCTCGGTCATCGGCCCAACCATCCCCCGTCGACCGGCAGCACGATCCCGTTGACGTAGTCGGAGGCCGCCGACGCCAGAAACACCGTGGCACCACCGAGGTCATCGGCGACGCCCCACCTGCCGGCCGGAATCCGGGCGAGGATCGCCTGGTCGCGCTCCGGGTCCGCACGCAGGGCCCGGGTGTTGTCGGTGGCGATGTAGCCAGGGGCGATGGCGTTCACGTTCACCCCGTGCGCCGCCCACTCGTTCGCCAGGGCCTTGGTGAGACCGGCCACGCCCGACTTCGACGCAGCGTACCCGGGCACCGTGATGCCGCCCTGGAAGCTGAGCAGGGACGCGGTGAAGATGATCTTCCCGTGGCCGCGCTCGACCATCGTCCGACCGACCTCCCGACTCAGCACGAACTGGCTGTTCAGGTTCACCTCGATCACATGATCCCAGAGTTCGTCGGGGTGATCGACGGCCGGGGCGCGGGCGATCGTGCCGCCGTTGTTGACCAGGATGTCGATCGGGCCGAGCGCGACCAGCTCGTCGGCGAGCCGGCGCACGGCCGCCCGATCGGCCAGATCGGCGCGCAGCGCGGTGAACCGCCGACCGGCGGCCCGCACCCGGCGCCCCACCTCGCTCTCCTCCGGTTCGAGGTGCGCGGAGACACCCACGACGTCGGCACCGGCCTGGGCCAGCGCCTCGGCCATGGCCAGGCCAATGCCCCGCCGGGCGCCGGTCACCACAGCGGTCCGTCCGGACAGGTCGAACAGATTCGTCACCGGTCGCCCTCCCGCCAGTCCAGCAGCACCTTCATGACACCGCCGCCCTCCAGCGCGGTGAACGCAGCGGTCGCCGCCTCGGGCGGCTCGACCCGGGAGATCAGCTGCCGTGCCGGGATCGCGCCGGAGGCGACCAACCTGATCGCCTCCGCCATGTCGTCGCGCTGGTACAACCGGGCGCCGAGCAGTTCCAACTCGCGCCAGAAGAACCGGTGCAGGTCGACCTCCCGGGGCCGGGGATGGATCGCCACCATCACCAGCCGACCCCGGGCGGTCAGCACCTCGACCGCGGTGGCGACACCCGCCGCAGCGCCGGAAACCTCGAAGGCGACGTCGGCACCCGCACCGTCGGTCCGGTCGGCGACCAACGCCGCCACGTCGATCGCGCCCGGGTCAACCGCCTCGATCCCGATTTCGCTTGCCACGGCGCGGCGAGCCTCGTCCGGCTCGACGAGCAGTACTCGCGCACCGCGCCCCTGGGCGACGGTGCCGATGAGCACCCCGATCGGCCCGCCGCCGACGACGACCACATGATCGTCTGAGGCCACCTTTCCACGCCGCACGTCGTGCACGGCGACGGCGACCGGTTCGACGAGTGCGCCCTGATCGAGCGGCAGTTCCTCGGGCAGCGGCAGGACCAGTTCCGCCGGCACGTTCCAGGCGGACTGCATGGCGCCGGGCGAGTCGATGCCGAGGAAGTTCATGGCGTGGCAGATGTGCGAGTTGCCGCGCCGGCAGGCGGCACACCGCCCGCACCACCTGGTGGGCAGCACCGTCACCGGCTGGCCGATGGACCAGCCGGTGACGTCCTCGCCCAGCGCCGCGATCCGCCCGGACATCTCGTGCCCGATGATCGCGGCGGCGCCGACCCGGTTGTCCATGTCGCCGTGGTAGATGTGCAGGTCGGTGCCGCAGATCCCGGTATAGGCCACCGAGATCCGCACTTCGCCGCGTCCGGGTGCCGCCGGCTCACGTTCCTCGATTCCGAGGTGCCGTGCTCCCCGGTAGACCACTGCCTTCATCGATCCTCCGTATCAACGACCGCACGCCGCTCGTGCCGCCGGCCACCACCATCGGGTCCGTTCAGTGACTTCCGGTCGGCGACACCTGGTTGCTGTTGTGTGCCGGGGTGGCCGCCGGGGCCAGCGGGAAGCCAGCCGCGGCGGGCAGGACGCCGTCCGTCGCCGCCAGCAGCCGTCGCCCGGCCTGCTCCGGCCGGACGTTCGGGCCGTCGACCGCCGGTGCCTGGGGGTGCCGGTCCACGGCCCGGATCCGCTGTTCGTCCACTCGGAGGCCGAGGCCGGGCGAGTCGCCCAGGACGAAGACCCCGTCCTCGACGTGCATGTCGACCGAGACACCGACCGGCGGCCAGAGGTCCTGCAACTCGCTGGTCAGGTGGTTCGGCACCGAGGTGGCGGCGTGCAGCAGCCCGAGCGGGCTGTTGCCGATCGGGCTGACCGGCAGGTCGTAGGCATGCGCCAGGGCGGACACCCGCAGGAAGTGGGTGACTCCCCCGACCGCGGACGTCTGGACGACGTCGACCGCGCCGGCGGCGATCAGCGGCCGGTACTGCTCGAGCCCGGTGAGGTTCTCCCCGGTGGCGACGGAGGCGCGCACCCCTCGGCCGACGGCGGCGAGCCCGTCGGCGTCCCAGCGCCGAACCGGCTCCTCGATCCAGATGAGGTCGAGGGTGCGTTCGAGTTCGCAGACGTGCCGGACGGCCTGCTTGCGGGTCCACGCCTCGTTGACGTCGAGCATCAGGCCCGGCCGCAGTCCGTGGCCGGCCTCGGTCAGGACCTCCTTGACCAGGTGGAGCCGGTGTCGGTCATGCTCGATGTCGAGACCGCCCTTGAGCTTGGCGGCCCGCAGCCCGTGCTCGGCGTAACGGGTGTACGCCGAGACGAGTTCCTCGTCGGTCAGGGCGATGTCGAGCCCGGACGCGTACGCCGGCACCCGGCGGTCGCGGCCGCCCAGCAATCGCCACAGCGGCTGGCCGGCCGCCTGCGCCTTGATGTCCCACAGTGCGGTGTCGAGTGCGCCGATGGTGCCGAACACCGGGCCCGCGTGACCGGCCTTGAAGGTGTGGCGCAGCATGCGGTCGTAGAGCGTCGTCACCGCGCGGGGATCTTCACCGTCGATGGCCTCGAAGATCCGCTCGATCTCGACGTGCGGGCCGATGCCGACACCCGACAGCCCCTCGTCGGTCTCCACGACGACGATCGGCACCGGGACGATTCCGTCGGCGAGGACGCCGTTGGCGTCGCCGACCGGGCGCCCCCATTCCTGGACCGTGGTGAGCGTCCGATATCCGGTGATGCGCATTTCAGCCCTTCGTGGAGCCGGCGGCGACGCCGTCGGCAATCTGGCGCTGGAGGAAGAGGTAGACCACCAGGACCGGTATCGCGGCGATCAGTACGCCCGAGGCGAAGGTGGGGATGTCGTCGGAGTACTGACCGCGCAGCGAGGTCACGCCGACCATGAGCGTGCGGTGATCCGCCGACGGCATCATCACCAGCGACATCAGGACGTCGTTCCAGCAGAACAGCGCGTTGAGGATGCCGACCGACAGCAGGGCCGGGGTGCCCAACGGCAGCATGATCCGGCGGTACACGCCGTACACGCTGTTGCCGTCGATCCTGGCCGCGTCGATGACCTCCCGCGGAATGGTCTTGTAGTAACTCGTCATCAGGAAGACGGTGAAGGGCAGGAACTGTGCCACGAAGACCAGGACCAGTCCGGGGTACGTGTCGATGAGGGCGGTGTCGGCCATGATCCGGGCGAGCGGCACCATGATCACCTGGAACGGCACGAACAGACCCGCGAGGCAGCCCAGGAACAGCACCGAGGAACCACGGAACCGAAGCTGGCTCAGGGCGAAGCCGGCCATCGACCCGAGCAACAGCAGCAGGACGACCGACGAGGTCACCACGATGAGGGAGTTGACGAAGTACCGGTCCATGCCGACGCTGTTCCATGCCGTGCTGATGTTGTCCCAGCGCAGGGTGTCGGTCAGCGAGAACCGGTCGAGGATGTAGTCGCGCCGGGTCTTCATCGCCACGTTGACGGTGAACAGCAGTGGGTAGATCGTCGCCAGCGCGAGCAGTGACATCGGAACGGCCAGCAGCCACCGACTCAGTCGTACGCGGGACATCAGTCCTCCCCTCCCGCCCGCCTGAGCAGCTGCACCTGTAGCAGCCCCACAACGAGCATGATCACGAAGAGCACCGTCGACGCGGCCGAGGCGAGGGCGGGCCGATTCATCTGGCCCTGCTGGATCCAGATGTAGTACTCCGGGAGGTAGGTGGATCCTTCCGGCCCGCCGCTGGTCATCACGTAGAGCAGGCCGAACATCGAGGTCAGCATCCCGACCATGGTGGTCACGGCGACGAACGCGATGGTGCGGGACAGGCCCGGGATGATCACGTGCCGGATGACCTGGGGCAGCGACGCTCCGTCCACCCGGGCCGCGTCCAACAGCGCGGCGTCCAGGGTCGCGAACCCGGCCAGGAACACCACAAGCGCCATGCCGAAGGTCGCCCAGATGTGTACACCGACCACCACGAACATCGCGACGTCGGGATTCCCGAGCCAGTCCACCGGGCTGATGCCGACCGCCTCGAACACGGCGTTGACGGGGCCGTCGAAGGCGAGCAGCAGGTTGAAGATCGCGCCGACGATGACCGGTGAGAGCACCGCCGGGAAGAAGTAGACGCTGCGGTAGAAGCGATGACCCGGTACCCGCAGGTAGATGAACGTCGCGAGCAGCCCGGGGATCGCCACCGCCACCGGGAGCAACAACACCAGCAGCCCGACGTTGCCCAGCGCGGTGCGGAACAACGGGTCATCGATCAACTCAAGGTAGTTGTCGAAGCCCACCGTCGTACCGTTGCGCTCGCCGTCTCCGGTGAAGGAGAAGTTGACGCCGAGCAGCAACGGGTACAGCCGCAGCACCACGATGATCAGGATGGCGGGTGCGACCAGGACGTAAGGGGCGAAGCGCTCGGCCCGCGAGCCGCCGCGGACGGGCCGTGACCCGGCGCCACGACGGGGGCCCGCTGATCCGGCCGCCGCCCCGTCGGCCCGTCCGGGGGGAACCGGACGGACCGACGGCTCTGCGTTTCCGATCGGCACGAAATCAGCCCGCCTGGTCGGAAGCTGCCAGCTGCTTCACCGCCTCGTCGACGCTGATCGACCCGCTGAGCAGTTGCTGGGAGACCCGTCCCATCAGATCCAGGGTCTTCGACGAGAGCGCCACGTGCAGGGCGGGCTTACCGCTCTGCAGCGCGGCGACGATCGTGGCGGCGGCCGGACCGGCCTGCGACACGTCGATGGTGGTGTCGGCGGCGATCGCGCCGGCGTCGGCGTAGAACGCCTGGAGCGCCTCGGTCGACGTCAGCGATCGCACCAGGTCGGCGGCGACCTTGGGATCCTTGGTCCACTTCGCCACCGCGTATCCGATGCCACCGTCGTAGGCCAGGCTCGGCGTGGTGCCGGCGGTGACGACCGGAGCGCCCATCACGCCGAGCTTGTCGGGCGTCAGGAACTCGTTGAAGTCCTTCCAGTGCCCGACGTCCGACATCAGCCCGATGACGTGCGCGGCCTTGGCGGACTGGAAGAGTGCGAACGAGTCGTTGAACATCGCGGTCGAGTTGGCACCGTCGTTGTTCAGACCGGCGTCGCCGGCTTCCTTCCACAGCTCGAAGATTCGCTTCACGTTTGGCGAGTTCCAGTCGCGCTTGCCCGCGATCCAGTCGTCGTACTCCTGGGCGGTGAGAATCCCGGAGCCCAGCGCCGACATCCAGAACTGGATTCCGGCGCCCTCCTTGTTGCCCAGGGCGAAGCACTTGGCGCCGGCCTTGTCGATCGCGGCGCAGTCGGCGAGGAACTTGTCCCAGGTGGTGGCGGGGCTCGCCGGATCGAGCCCGGCCTTCTCGTAGAGCGCCTTGTTGTAGTAGATGGGGTGCCCCTGCAGCGTCACCGGAGCGGCATAGGTCTTGCCGTCCTTGCTGAAGGCGTCCCAACCGGCGAGCCGCTGCTTGTCCTCGGCCACATACTCGTCGAGGGGCACCAGCGCGTCGACCCGGTCGCGGATCTGGCCGCCGCCGTTGAAAAGCATCACGTCCGGGCCCTTGCCGGACTGAATGGCCGCACCGAGCAGCGTGTAGTACTGGTCGAACGGCTGCGCGACGAACTCGACCGTCACGTCGGGGTGCTTGGCGGCGAAGTCGGCCTTCGCCTTCTCGATGTAGGGTCCGGCGGAAGGCTCACCGGATTTCCAGTCCCACACCACCAGTTTGTCGGTCGCGCCACCGGAAGAGGAGCCCGTGTCGGTGGCACTTCCACAACCTGCCGTCGCCAGTCCCACAACGAGGACGGCTGACCACAATGCTCGTTGTTTCATCGTTGTTCACCTCTGAGGGGAATGGCTGACGGCCTGCCGCAGCCAACGTGATCAAGAACGTAACTCGTATGACGTCTGACGTCAACAGTCCGCCGTACACTGGCCCTGGACGTCGCGGCACGACGAGCCAATCGGAGGGGGACATGACGCCATCGCAGGAGACGGCCCTGGAAAAACTGGCCGCCCCGGCCTGGGCGCGCCGCCCCACCAACCTCGCCACGGCGGTCACCGCCGAGCTGGTGGAACGCATCGTCCGCGGGGTGCATCCGTCCGGCACGGCACTGCCTCCGGAACCAGTGCTCTGTGAGACCTTCTCCGTCAGCCGGACGGTCGTCCGGGAGGCGGTGAAGATCCTTCAGGAGAAGGGGCTGGTACAGGTCCGTCAGGGCGCCGGCACCATGGTCACCCCGGCCTCGATGTGGGACATGCTCGACGAACTCGTCCTCGGGGCCACCATCGCCGAGGACGACAGCCTTTCCATCCTCGACGACGTGGTGGTGACCCGGCGGCTGCTGGAGTCCGACATGGCACACGTCGCCGCCCGGGTCGCCGATGAGGAGACCGTGGACCGCCTGCGCGCCCTGGTCGACCGGATGGACGAGCTCGTCGGCGACACCGTGGCCTACCACGAACTCGACCGTGCCTTTCACGACACCGTCATGCAGGCGTCCGGGAACCGCATCGCTCGTGGCGTCGTGCAGGCGCTGGAGAGTCAGGTCGTGAACACGGCGCGGTACACCGGCCGCACCGAGCGGTCGCTCTGCGTCGCCTCCAACCGTGGACACCGACGTGTCTACGAGATGATCGCCGCCCACGACCCGGAAGGGGCCGCGGCGGCGATGTTCACCCACATCACCGAGGCCTGGGTGGTCCGCCGCAGCGGCTCGGGCAAGCCGGACCGCCTGCAACGCTGACCCGGGACACGACGGGCCGGCGGGCCCGGCCTCCTGGCTCCCACTGCCGCCAGGAGGCCGCGACCCGCCGTCGCGCTCGGCCCGGTCAGGAGAACTGGGCGAAGAAGCGCCAGATCTCACCCTTGGTCCAGGTGGTGATGCCACTCTCGGCGTACGTCCCGTCCACCGGGCCCGGCATGTGCCCGTTGTCGAAGGCCGCCCACTGCACCGGGTACCCGGCGCGGCAACCGGAGTAGGCAGTGGTGATGTGCGTACGGCTGCCCGCACCCGGCTCCGGCGGGTTCTGGGCGTTGCACCCGTTGTTACGGACGAAGGTGTCGCGCAGCCCTCGGCCCTGGCCGATGCTGAGGACGTTGTCCGAGATGCCGTGCAGACCGAAGTACGCGATCGGCTGCGTACCGCCGCTGCAACCGCTGATCTGCGCACCGGCGATCACGGCGACCGCCCGGAAGACCGTGGCCCGCGCGCAGGCGAGGGCGTAGCTCATGCCACCGCCCCAGCTGAAGCCGAGGGCGAAGCGCTGCCTCGGATTGACACACAGGTCGCTCTCGATCCGACGGATCATGTCGTCGACGAAGGTGACGTCCTCGCCACCGGCGTTGCCCCAACCGTTGCCGAGCCCCTGCGGCGCGACCAGGATGGCGCTGTTGTTCGACTGCTCCTGCTGGCCGTAGTAGGACCAGGCACTCCCGCTGGTGCCGCCGGAGGAGATCTCCTGCATGGTGCCGCCGCGCCAGTGGAACGCGAAGATCAGCCGGTAGGCGTTGTTGTTGTTGTAGTTGGCCGGCAGGCGCAGGATGAACTGGCGGCTCTTGCCGTTGCTCTGGATGGTGTGCGTGCCGCTGTTCAGCGTCGGAGCCTTGCCGCAGCCGGAGCCGCCGGTCGGCGGCGGGTCGCCGCCACCGTCGACCCGGGCCAGTTGCCACTGCTGGTTGGCGCCGTTCCAGTCGGCGTACTGCACGATGTTCGCGCCGTCTGCGGTGGAGGCGCCCTGCACCTCGACGACCTTGCCGCTGTGCCGGCTGATCAGCCGGACGTGACCGCCGTCCGAGTCGGCCAACCGGAACTGCTGGTTGGTGCCGTTGTGGTCGGACCACTGCACGATCGCCCCGCCGTCGGCGGTCGAGAAGTTGTGCACATCGAGGACCTTGCCCGAGTGCCGGGACTTCAGCCGGTAGTAGCCACCGCCGGAGTCCACGAACTGCCACTGCTGGTTGGCGCCGTCGTTGCGGGTCCACTGGCTGATCCGCGCGCCGTCGTTGGTCGCCAGGCCGTACACGTCCAATGCCTTGCCGCTGTTGCGGTTGACCAGCACGTACCAGGCGTTGGTGTCCACGGTCGCCGCCGCCGCGGGCGCCGCGTTCACCACCACGAGCGCGCTCGCCGCCAGGACCGCGGCGGCCGCCGCGGCCAGTCCCGACCGCCAACCGCGTCTGGGTGGAGAGGCGGGACGAGCCTCACCGATGGCCTTCATGGTCCACTCCTTCGATCGGGGTCACCCACGCGCAGTCCGTGGATGCGCTGCCTATGTGCCGGCGTCAGGTGGTGGCGTCAGCACGGTGGTGTGGTGCGGAAAGATCAGGTCACCGGAGCCGCCGACCAGCGTGACGACGAGCCCACGGTCGAGACCGGCCGGCGCGGGACCACGGCGGAGAATCTGGCTCCCGGCAGCCACAAGACCCGCTCGTGACAGCGAAGTTAGCGTTAACGACGTCATACGTCAAACGACTGAGGTCTATTTGTTGGCCATGCTGCGGACTCCGGTCCGGGCCCGCCCGGGGCCACGGAACACCCCGCCCACCGGGCCCGGTGGCGACTCCCGGGCCCGGACGGCGGTCACGGAGTCCAGTACAGGTGCGGGTTCACCCGCCCGGACCAGTCGAAGACGGCCATGTTGTCCCAGCCGTTGCCGGTTCCGTTGATGTCCGCCGGGTCCCAGCCGTTGCCGCGTACCGCGTGCCAGGTCGGTTCCCAGTAGAAGACGCCTACCGCACCGGCGTTGCGCGCGGTGTTCTGCACCCAGCTGAACTGCTGCGCCTGGCCGGACCAGGTGGCCGGGATGTTGTCGCAGCGCGCGGTTCCGGAGATCACGTTCGGCTGGTGGTCGGCGTCGGCCGTGGTGAACGGGTACGCGGTCTCGGCGATCACCACCGGCCAGCCGTAGCGGGACCTCACGTCGGCGATCACGTTGTACAGGTTGGCCAGCGTGCCGTGCCACATGCAGTAGTAGGACAAGGCGGTGACGTCCCAGGTGACGCCCTGCGCCCGGATCCCGTCGTAGAACCAGCGGGCGTTGGCGTTGCTGTCCGCGTTCGCCGTGTGGATCCACACCTGGGTGGCGCCGTTGCACGCCTTGGTGGCCTGGTAGCCCCGCTTGAGCAGGCTCGCCAGCGGGGCGAAGTCGTTGTTGACCACCTGTCCGGCCGGCCAGAGCATGCCCACGTTGATCTCGTTGCCGATCTGCACGGCGTCCGGCGTGGTGCCCTGCGCCTTCAGCGCCGTGCACACGTCGTAGGTGTAGTTGTAGACGTCGGCCTGCAACTGGCTCAGCGAATGGTCGGCCCAGGCCGCCGGCGGATACTGCTTGCCCGGGTCGGCCCAGGTGTCCGAGTAGTGGAAGTCGATCAGCAGCTTGAAGCCCTTGGCCTTGATCGCCCTGGCCTGCTGAAGCACCCTGGCCTTGTTGTTGTAGCCGCTGGCCGGGTTGTTCCAGATGCGCAGCCGCAGATAGTTGACGCCCTTCGAGGCGAGGATGTCGTAGGGGTCGGCCTGCGCGCCGGAGGCGTTGTAGTAGCGGGCGCCGAGATCGAGGCTGCGTTGCAGCGAGGAGACGTCCGCGCCGCGCATGGTGAGGGTGTTGGCCGCCTGCGCGGGAGCGGTCAGGGCCAGCGGGGCCGCGAGGACGACCACCGCCGCGAGGACCCGGAGGGACGGTTTCATGGCGCTCCTTCACATCCAGGGATGCGGGTGCCCGACGGGCTCGGGCACGTCCAGCGGGACTGCCGGACGGTCTCGGAACCAGGTGGGGTGGTGATGGGGATCGATGGCTCAAGCGTGACAGTCAGGGTGACCCATGCCGGTGCTCCCGCACCAGCCCCGAACGCAGCGCTGGTCGTCGAGGCGGGGTAGCCGCGGCCTCCTCGTGCGCCCGGTCGACCCCGAGGCCGGCGCGGTAGTCCTCGAGCATCGCCCGCACGGTGGCCGGGTCGTGGATGGCCTGCCGGAACTCCGGTGGTTGTCGACTCCCATGCGGTCCGGCCGCGCCTTGTCGCCGTACCAGGCGTCGGGATCGGCACCGATGGCCCGCTCCGGCTTGTCCGGCTAGGCGAAGAAGAACCAGTGGTACCAGTTCCGGGCGAACGTCGCGTCGCACCTGGCGAGCGCCTCGCTGATGGGCACCCCGTCGATGACCACCAGCCGACTGACGGTGTCGGGATGGTCCAGCGCCAGGCGCAGCGCCACGTAGCAGCCGCGATCGTGCCCGACCGCGGCGAACGTCGAATGGCCCAGCGCGTCCATCAGCCGGACCATGTCCGCCGCAACCACCCGCTTGGACTGCTGGGAGTGGTCCGGCAGAATTCGCGCCTTGCCGGACTGCCCGTAGCCCCGCATGTCAGGTCGGCCCCACGCCACCAGACGGGCCGCGAGCACCCGCTTGTATCGATTTCCTTGCATGTATCGATCGCCGTCCGGTATGAAGGCTTAGGAATCGTTCAGGTTCCGCTTCCTGGGAGGAGCGACGATGAAACCTGCCCTGCGCCGCCTACGCACGGTGACCGTCACACTCGCCGCCTGCACACTCGGGCTGACCCTGCTGTCGGCTCCCGCCGCAGCACACCCGGTGCAGCCGATCACGCCACTTTCCGACCGGGCACCCGAGTCGGACCAGTTCTCGGCCGAGGGTGTGACGACCGTCGGTGAGTTGCGCACCGTCGACGGTTCGTTGTCGTACGCCCGCGACGGCCGGACCCAGGTCATCCAGCACCCCGGCGCCACGTACATCAAGGTGCACTTCAGCTCGCTGCGGCTGGCCCCCGGGGAGTACGTCACCGTGTCGAGCCCCGACGGCCGGGAGAGCTACCGGTACGACCGCCACCTGAACCGGGCGACCGGCGCGGACTACACGACCGACGGGCGGCCGGGCTTCTGGGCGATGTCGGTGGAAGGTGACACGGCGGTGGTGGCGCTGCACAGCAACCGTTCCTCCCGGGGCAGCGCCGCGATCATCGACCGGTTCTGGCGCGGCTACGACCGCACGGAGATCGGCCAGTACAACTTCTCCACCCAGTCGGTGTGCAGCACCGACGCCCGCCGAGACGTGGTCTGCTACCAGAGCAGCCACCCCACCGAGTACGCACGCGGCAACGCCGTGGCCCGGCTGCTGATCAGCGGCGGCGGCATGTGCACCACCTGGCGGGTCGGCAACACCAACCGCATGTTGACCAACAAGCACTGCTTCTCGACGCAGGCCGCGGTCAGCGGCAGTGAGATGCAGTTCAACTACCAGTGCGCCACCTGCGGCGGCGCGAACCCCGGGCCCGGCACCAAGGTCAGTGGTGCAACGCTCTACCGGGTGAGCAGTGGTGGCTCCAGCCAACTCGACTACGCCCTGTTCTCGGTGAACAACTTCGCCGCCATCCAGGGCTTCGGCACGCTCTACCTGGCGACGTCCGCCACCACCACTGGGACGCAGATGTACATCCCGGGGCACGGTGACGGCAGCCCGAAGCGTCTGTCCATCTTCGAGAACGCCCAGAACGGCGCGCGCTGCACCGTACGGAACGCCAACTACAACACCTGGAACATCAGCTACAGCTGCGACACCTCCGGCGGCAACTCGGGCTCACCGGTGCTGAACAGCAGCCACCGGGTGATCGCCCTGCACCACCTCGGCGGTTGTCCGTCCAATCAGGGCGCCAAGGCGCACCTGATCTACAACGAGATCGCGAGTCTGATCGACAACGGCTGACCACGGCTGTGGCGGCCCGGGGGCGAACCGCGCACCCCCGGGCCGCCCGACCCACGTGGGCCGCGTACCCGACGCCGCCGTACCATCCGGTACATGACGATTGCCGTCGAACAGCACGTGGATGCCGAGGTCGCCACCGTCTGGCGGACAGTGAGCGACGTCGACCGTTGGGCCGAGCTGCTGCCCACCATCGACGAGATCAGACGAATCGACGATGCCGGGCCGGTGACGGTCGGCAGCCGTTTCCGGATCCGCCAATCCGGGCTGACCACCGCCACGTACGAGATCACCGACTGGCGACCCGGGGCCGGCTTCACCTGGGTGGCCCGTATGCCGGGGGTCCGAACCAGGGCGAGTCACGAGCTGCATCCGGAGGGCTCCGCCACCCGCCTGCGGCTGAGCATCGACTGGGACGGCCCGGGAGCCCGCCTGGTCGAGCTGCTGTACGGCAGGCGGACCCAGCGACTCCTCGCGCAGGAGGCGACGACCTTCGCCGAGCTCGCCGCGGGTAGCGAGGGTGAGCGATGAACCCGGTCGAGCGCATACCCACCCGCTGGGACGTCCTGGACGAGCGGTTCCAGGCGGTGAGCGGTGACCACATGGTGCAGCGACTGTTCGACGGTGGGCGTTGGTTGGAGGGGCCGGCGTACTCCGCCGCGTGGCGCTGTTTGTTGTTCAGTGACATCCCCAACGACCGGGTGGTGCGGTGGGACGAGGTCACCGGCCGGTGCGACGTCTTCCAGACACCCGCCGGTTACCCCAACGGCCGCACCATCGACCGCCTCGGCCGTGTCGTGACCTGCGAGCACGGCCACCGTCGGGTCACCCGTGCCGAACCCGACGGGTCGCTGACCGTGGTGGCGGACCGTTGGCGGGGCAAGCGGTTCAACAGCCCGAACGACGTCGTGGAGACCAGCGACGGCTCGTTGTGGTTCACCGATCCGAGCTACGGCATCGACAGCGACTACGAGGGGCACCGGGCGGATCCGGAGCTGGACGGCTGCCACGTCTACCGCTGCTCGCCCGACGGCCGGGTGAAACGGGTCGCCGACGACTTCCTGCGTCCCAACGGCCTGGCGTTCTCGGCGGACGAGCGTCGGCTGTTCATCGTCGACACCCGTCGTCGGCATCTCCGCCACTTCGACGTGGGCCCCGACTGGACGCTGCGTGACCGTGGCGTGCTCGCCGAATGCGACGCCGGGTCGTTCGACGGGATCCGACTCGACCGGGAGGGCCGGCTGTGGGTCGCCGCCCACGACGGGCTGCACTGCTTCGACCAGGAGGGCACACTGCTCGGCAAACTCCGACTACCGGAGATCTGCTCGAACCTCACCTTCGGTGGCCGCAAGCGCAATCTGCTGTTCGTGACGGCCACCACCTCGGTCTACTCGCTCGCGCTCAACGTGACCGGCGCGGGCCCGACGACCGGCCCGGCCACCGGATAGGCACGCATCGCCCAGCGCAGCGCGGCGACGTCGTCGCGCAGCCGGGCCGCCGACCTCCGCTGGGTCGGACGACCCGGACACCAGCCACCGATCCTCCCCGGCGGACCAAGGACGCCGGGGAGGAATGGGTGACCACCGACCCGGGTATGGCACACCTGTTCGAGAGAAGGGGTGGTGCCGAGATGACCGAGAAGCATGATCCGCAGGCCGCGGTGAAGGACCCGGACGAGTGGGTGACCGGCGACGAGCCGACGACGGCGGCGCAGGAGTCGTACCTGCGGACCCTGGCCCGCGAGGCGGGCGAGAGCGTGCCGGACGGCCTCAGCAAGGCCGAGGCGGCAAAGCTGATCGACCAGTTGCAGCAGCAGACCGGGCGGGGCGATCAGGGCTGATCCCCTGAGGCCACCTCCATCTTATCTACGGGTCAAGTCGTGCGAATCACCCTGGATGCCGATTTTGTGGGTCTGGCCGGTACATATTCTCGACCAGTCCCCGTGCAGCAGCCTCTGGCAGACCAGGGAGCAGTGTGTCCGAAACAGTGCGGCAGCTCGCCATCGAGCAGCAGGTGGTCGACAAGGTCTACGAGCGACTGGAGGTCATGCGTACGCAGGCGAGGGAACTGGACTCCGAGGGCCGTGGTCGTGCCTCGGCCGGCCCGCTGACCGGGCTGGTCGAGCGCGACGCGATGGTGCTGCGCGCCGCGGCCCGGTTGTCCGACCTGGACGGTCAGCAGGAGGGCCTGGTCTTCGGTCGGCTGGACTTCGACGACGGCGACACCTACCGCGTCGGCCGGCTCGGCGTACGCGACGAGGACCGGGAGCCGCTGGTGGTGGACTGGCGCGCACCGGCCGCCGCGCCGTTCTACCGAGCCACTCCCGGTGAGCCACTGGGCGTGGTGCGCCGTCGGATCATCACCTGCGAGGGTCCCACGGTCGTCGACGTGGACGACGAGGTGCTGTCGGCCGGCGACGTCGACGGTGTGGTGGGCGAAGGCGCCCTGCTCGCGTCGCTCACCCGGGAGCGCGGTCCGCACATGCGCGACATCGTCAGCACCATCCAGCACGAGCAGGACGAGGCGATCCGCGCACCCGCGCACGGCGTCACCGTCATCACCGGTGGCCCCGGGACCGGCAAGACCCAGGTCGCCCTGCACCGTGCCGCCTATCTGCTCTACACCGACCGGGGCAAGTTCGCCGACGGCCGGGTGCTGGTGGTCGGTCCGTCGACCGTGTTCACCGAGTACATCGGCCGGGTGTTGCCCGGTCTCGGCGAGGACAGCGTCCACCTGCGGGCGATCGGCGAACTGTTCGACGGTGTGGTGGCGACCCGACGTGACCGCGCCGAGGTCGCCAGATCCAAGGGCGACCTGAAGATGGTGCGGGTACTCACCGAACTGGCCTGGGACACCCCGCCGAACGCGCCGGCGCAGTTGGGCAGGCTCGACGCCGACGACCTGGCGAAGGCGCGCCTGGAGGTGCGTCGACGGTGCGAGGCGCGGGGCATCAAACCCAACGGCGCCCGCGCCGAGGCGGCGACGGTGCTCTCGGAACTGCTCGGCGGCCGGGAGATCCCCGAGGCCTTCCTCACGGCGTGGTGGCCGACGCTGACGCCGCAGGACGTGCTGCCCGCGCAGCACGGGCAATGGTCGGTGGACGACGTCCCGCTGCTCGACGAACTCGCCGAGATCCTGGGTAGGCCGGTCACCCCGACACCGACCAGGAACGAGTGGCAGGTGCGTGAGTTGAGCAGTGGCCCGCGTCTGGCGGAGACCTTCGTGCTCAGCCTGAGCCTCAACGACGGTTGGCAGCTCTTCGCGCCCGGGCTGTCCACCCCGATCGCCGTCTCCGGTCAGTCCCTGGACAGCGGCAACACCTGGGCGGCGCAGCGCTGGGCAGCGGCGATCATCCTGCGTGAGGGCCACCAGGTGGTGGGCTGGTCGGACGGCTTCGACCCGTACGGCGAGGAGGGGCACGTGCCGGAGTTGGCCGAGCCGCTGCCGGTGGCGGAGCCCGCCGAGCCCGTCGAGGACGTGTACCTGCACGTCATCCTCGACGAGGCCCAGGACCTCTCGCCGATGGAGTGTCGGATGATCGCCCGCCGAGCCGCCCACGCCTCGATGACGATCGTGGGCGACCTCGGTCAGGCGACCCATCCGCTGGCCCCCGGAAGCTGGCCGGAGCTGGTGAGGCAGCTGGGCAAGCGCGAGGTCAGGATGCTCGACCTGCCCACCGGCTACCGGGTGCCGCAGGTCATCGCCGACTTCGCCGCCCGGGCGCTGGCACCCGGGCTCGCGCCGACCCGCTCCTTCCGGCCCGGCGGCACCCTCACGATCCGTCAGGTGGACGACCTGCGGGCGGCCCTCGCTCAGGAAACCGGTGCGATCATCGCGCCGGACGCGATCGCCGACCCGCTCGGGGCGATCCCGGTCAGCCAGGTCAAGGGGCTGGAGTACGACCGGGTGGTGCTGGTGGAGCCCGCCGACATCGTCGCCGCCGAGCCTCGCGGCATGAACCGGCTCTACGTCGCCCTGACCCGGGCCGTCGCCGAACTGGTCATCCTGCACACCAAGCCACTGCCGGAGGCGCTCAGGTCGTGAGTGCCGGATCGGCGTCGGTCACCCGTCGTCAGACGCCGACGGTGGTCGCTGGACCGCCTCGGCGACGACCCGCCAGACCTGGGCGGCGAGCCAGTCGTTGAGCTGCTCCGGCCCGACCTCGTCCCGGTGGTCGAACCACCAGATAATGCCGGCGTCGACCATGCCGACGACGCTGGCGACCACGTACGCGGGCAGGTGCGCCGTGTACCCGGCGGCACGCAGGTTGGCGACGGCGGCTTCGGTGATTTCGGGCACCGCGTGCGCGGTGCCGAGACGGGCCCGGAACCGGTAGAGGTTGGGGTGGGCCACCGCCCAGCTCAACACCCGGCCGATGATGCCGTGGACCACCTCCGGCGGCGTGCCCTGGGCCGACAGCGACGGACGGATCCAGGCGCTCACCAGGCGGGCGGCGTGCCGGGCGACGGCCTGGTCGAGGTCGTCCTTGCTGGCGAAATGGCGGTAGACGTGCGGTCTGCGCAGCCCGGCCCGGTCGGCTACCGTGCCCAGCCCGGTGTCGGTGCCGTGTTCCTCGATGACGCGGACCGCGGCCTCCACGATCGCCTGCCGTCGCCGGGCCCGCTCCTGCGGGATGCCGCCGGCACGGCGGGCGGCGATGGTGTCCCGTTTCACCGCCGCATTGCTCACCTGATCACTGTAGCGGCTCGCTACCCTGGGATGGGTACGAGCTGTACCCAACCAGCGTCCTGCGAGGTAGCCATGCCCAGTCAAGCACCCGGCCCCGTCGACCTCGCCCACCTTCAGCAGGTGCTCGACGGACCGTGGGTCGAGGTCCGCAACGCGCACCGCCGGCACCTCGACGAACGCTTCCTCCCGGTGTACGGCGAGACCGGCGACCAGGCGCGTGAGCGGATCACCCGACTGCTCGGCGAGCTGCCCGTCAAGCTGGGGATCGCGTCGGCCTTTCCCACCCAGTACGGCGGTGGATCCGACCTCGGCGGCTCGATCATCGCCACCGAGATGCTGGCGCAGGTCGACCTCTCACTGATGGTCAAGGCCGGCGTGCAGTGGGGCCTGTTCGGCGGCGCGGTCGCGGCCCTGGGCACCCGGCGCCACCACGACGCCTACCTTCGGGACATCATCTCCGGCCGGATCCTGGGCTGCTTCGCGATGACCGAGACCGGGCACGGATCCGACGTCCAGCAGCTGCGCACCACCTGCACGTACGACCCCCGGACGCAGACCTTCGACCTGCACACGCCGCACGAGGCGGCCCGCAAGGACTACATCGGCAACGCGGCCCGGGACGGGCGGATGGCGGTGGTCTTCGCGCAGTTGGTCACCAACGGGCGGCGGCACGGCGTACACGCGTGGCTGGTGCCGATCCGCGACGAGCAGGGCAAACCGCTGCCCGGCGTGACCATCGGCGACGCGGGGCCCAAGGCCGGCCTGCTCGGCGTGGACAACGGGCGACTCAGCTTCGACCACGTGACGGTGCCCCGGGACATGCTGCTGGACCGGTACGGACAGGTCACCGAGGACGGCACGTACTCCAGCCCGATCGAGAACGACTCCCGGCGCTTCTTCACCATGCTCGGCACCCTGGTCCGCGGCCGGGTCAGTGTGGGTGGCGCCGCGTCGTCGGCCACCAAGGCGGCGTTGACCATCGCGGTCCGCTACGGCGACACCCGCCGCCAGTTCAGCACCCCCGACGCCGAGCGGGAGGTGCTGCTCAACGACTACCTGGCCCACCAGCGCAAGCTGCTGCCCGCCCTGGCCACCACGTACGCGCTGCATTTCGCCCAGGCCGAACTGGTCGCCGCGGTGCATGAGGTGCAGGGCGGCGGCGGCCCGGTCGACGAACGCCGGCAGCGGGAGCTGGAATCCCGTGCCGCCGGGCTGAAGGCCGCGCAGACCTGGCACGCCGCCCGCACCATCCAGCTGTGTCGCGAGGCGTGCGGCGGCGCCGGCTACCTGGCCGAGAACCGGTTGCCGGGCCTGCGGGCCGACACCGACGTCTTCACCACCTTCGAGGGCGACAACACGGTCCTGCTGCAACTGGTCGCCAAGGGGCTGCTCACCGGCTACCGGGACGAGTTCGGCTCGCTGGACGGCTGGGGTCGCGCCTCCTTCGTCGCCGAGCAGGTCCGGGAGATGGTGCTCGAACGCACCGCCGCACGGTCCCTGATCCAGCAGCTGATCAGCGCCGTGCCCGGCCGCGACGAGGAGGTCGCCGTCACCGACCGGGGCTGGCAGCTCAAGATCTTCGACGACCGCGAGAAGCACCTGCTCGAAGGGGCGATCCGCCGCCTGCGCAACGGCGCGACCACCAAGCAGGACCGCCCGTTCGACATCTTCAACGATGTCCAGGACCACGTCCTGACCGCCGCCGCCGCACACATCGACCGGATCACCCTTGAGGCGTTCGTCGCCGGCATCGAGGACACTGCGGACCCGGCGGTCCGGGCGCTGCTCTCGCGCGTCTGCGATCTGTACGCCCTCAGCGTCATCGAGTCCCACAAGGGGTGGCTGCTGGAGCACGGCCGGCTCACGCCGGCCCGCTCGAAGGCGATCACGGCCGTGGTGAACGGCCTGCTCAAGGAGCTGCGCCCGCAGATGCGGACGCTTGTCGACGGATTCGCCATCCCGGACATCTGGCTGCACGCCGCCATCCTGCGCGAGGAGCCGGGCCGTCAGGAGACGATGACCGCCCACGACACCGCCTCCGCCTAAGTCGTAGCGGGTGGGAGCGCCGCAAGGGTCATGACCGCTGCTTAGATTTTGCGGGTAATCTATAACTCGACAGTTCGGTGGCCACGGTGAAGGTGGGCAGATGAGTCGGGCATCCAAGGCTGAGGCACAGGCCAATCGGGCAGCGGCAGTGAAGGCCGCCTCGCGACTCTTCCGCGAACAGGGCGTACCGAACGTCAGCGTGGGCGACGTGATGCGGTCCGTCGGTCTGACCCAGGGTGGCTTCTACAAGCAGTTCGCATCGAAGGCGGCGCTCGTCGACGAGGCCGTGCACCTGGGCTTCATCGACATGCTGCGCTATCTGTCGGACCTGCAGGACGGCTCCGCGGACCACGCGGCGGCATGGTCGTCGCTGCTGGACACGTACCTGTCGGTCGAGCACCGGGACGACCCGGGCGCGGGTTGCCCAGCGGCCGGATTCGCCGGTGATGTCGCGCACGACCCGGTCCCTCGTGAGACGTACGCGGCCGGCGTCCGGGAGATGGCCGGCTGGATCGCGCCGGGGAACGCCGGGCTGGCCGCCCTGTCCACCATCGTCGGCGGCTTGCTCCTGGCCCGGGCGACGGCGGCCACGGAGGTGTCGGAGGAGATCCTGGGCGCGGTGCGCGAGGCCGCCTCTCCGCTGGCCGACTGAATACGCGAAGGCGGAGCCGTGGCAGTCGCCACGGCTCCGCCTCGCACCGCTCAGCTGTCGGCACCGGTTGCCGCGGCGATCGCGGCGCGCACCTGCTGTGCGAAGCCCCGGACGGTGTAGTCGGCCGGAAGGCTGTCGATCAGCACGAGGTCGGAGATCGAGTTGTTGACCCGCAGAGGCAGGATCTCCTGATACTCGGGCGAGGTGTACCACCGCTCGGCCGCGGCGCGATCGGGGAACTCCATGAGGACGACCAGGCCCGGCCACGCGCCTTCGACAATGCTCGCCTCGCCGTTGGCAAGCCACTTCCCACCGTACGGCTTCACCGTGGCCTCGACTTGCTCGAGGTAGCGCAGCCCGGCCTCGTTCGGAACGCCGCCGGGAATGCGCAGGTGGTTGATCAGGTAGGTGCTCATCGCGGACCTCCAGGTCAGGGGAGAGCCGCGGACGCGGCCCCGTTTAGATTATGAGCGTAATCTAAGATGGCCAGCGCGCCCAAGGCGTGTGAGTCACCACACTCAGTTGCCTGAGGATCCGCGCGGTCGCGCCCTCGACGCATCGCAGGCCCACCTCAAGGTGAGACATCTCCCATTTGGTTCAAGCTTGAATCGAGTCCGGCTATCGTCGAGTTCAAGCTTGAACCTCACACGCATTGGAGTTGTCGTGACCCTGTTCCGGCTGGATGCCAGCATCCGCACCCACGGCTCGGCGAGCCGCGAGATCGCGGATATCGTCGAGGCGGAGTGGCTCACCGCGCGCCCAGACGAGACGATCGAACGTCGCCACCTCGGCGTCGATCCCCTGCCCGCGACCGCCTGGGCCGCAGCGGTCACCGCCGGGACGACCGCGGCGGAGGAGCACACCACCGAGCAGCGCGAGGCCGTCGCCCTCGCCGCGACGCTTGTGGACGAGCTGCTCGCCGCCGACGCCATCCTGTTCGCCGTGCCGCTCTACAACTACGGCGTCTCACAGCACTTCAAGGCGTACGTCGACCTGGTGAGCACCGACCCGCGAGCGTTCGCCAAGCCGTTCCTGGCGGGCAAGCGGGTCGTGCTCGCCACGGTTCGTGGCGGGGCGTACGGCGGTGGCACGCCCCGGGAGGGTTGGGACCACGCGACGCCGTACCTGCGCCGCATCCTCGCCGACTGCTGGGGCGCCGACCTCACCGTCGTCGAACGCGAGTTCACCCTCGTCGGTGTCAACCCCGCCCTTGACCCGTTCACCGACCAGGCCGCGCAGATGCACACCGAGGCCCTGCAGGCCGCACGGGAGGCCGGCCGCGCGCTCGGCGGCCTGCCGGTCGCGGCCTGAGACACACCGGCGCGGTACGCCCCGGCACGTAGTCGCCGGGGCGGACCCGAGAGCGGGCCGGGCAGCCGGAGCCGCACCCACCGGGGATGCGGCACCAGGTGCCCGGCCCGTCCATTTCACCTCGCCCTCAACCATCCGCATGGCAGCAGGTGGCGGCTACTTCTGCCGAGGGGTGGCGCTGGCGCTCCGGTGGGAGAACCGCCGGCTGCGACGGTCGGGCAGGGCCTGGTGACGTTGGAGCGCTGATCGGCATTCGCTGGCCGTTCACACCAGCGCCAGGCAGGCGTCAACTCGGCGCGGCAGGGTGACCGCCTGCGCATGTTGCGCGGGTGCTCTGAGGTGGACTCTGCGTGGGACGGGGCCGGCAGACGATGCGATCCGACGTGACCGGAGAGACGACGCTCTCCGTGGTCGTTCCGATGTACAACGAAGAGGCGGTGGTAACCGGCCTCGTCGCCCGGCTCCGCCCGGTGCTGGACGATCTGCACGTCGACTACGAGGTGGTGGCCGTCGACGACGGCAGCCGGGACGCCACCGTCACGCTGCTCACCGCGCAGGCGCGGGACTGGCCACAGCTACGAATCGTGCGGTTGCGTCGCAACAGTGGCCATCAGGCGGCGCTTACCGCCGGCCTGCACCGGGCGCGCGGCCGTTGGGTGGTCAGCCTCGACGCCGACCTCCAGGACCCGCCGGAGACCATCGCCGAGATGTTGCGGCTCGCTCGGGCCGGTGCCGCCGTGGTGTACGGGGTACGCGCCGACCGCAGCACTGACACGTTGTTCAAGCGGCACACCGCCCGGGCCTACTACCGCCTGATGCGGCGGATCGTCGGGGCCGAGGTGCCGGCTCAGGCGGGCGACTTCCGGATGGTCAGCCGGGAGGTGGTGCAGACGCTGCGCCGACTGCCCGAACGAAACCCGGTCTACCGGCTGCTGATCCCGGCCCTCGGCTTTCCCAGCGCCGAGGTCCGCTACGTACGTGAGGCCCGACACGCCGGGCAGACGAAATACCCGCTGCCGCGCATGATCGCGCTGGCCTGGGACAGCGTCGCCAACTTCTCCGCCGCTCCGCTGCGGCTGGCCACCTGGCTCGGCACGGGCAGCTTCCTGGCCTGCCTGGCGCTGATCGCCTTCGGTGTGGTCGGGCACCTGCGCGGGGTGACCATCCCCGGCTGGACCTCGCTGTTCGTGGCGGTGCTGCTGCTCGGCGGGGTGCAGCTGGTCTGCCTGGGCCTGCTCGGCGAGTACGTCGGCCGGATCTACGCCGCCGTGCAGAACCGGCCGACCTTTCACATCGGCTCGGACAGCGCCGACGACCCGCCCGCACCGTCGGAGCCTCCGGCGGCCAACGGCCACCCGGTCGCTGCCCTCCGTGGCTGACCTGCGCCGATTCGCCGCACTGCTGTCCTGGCTGGCGGTGCTCACCGCGCTGCCGGTCGGCTGGTGGCATGGCGGGGTACCGGCGGCCGACGTCGGGACATTCGTGGCGTACTGGGCGTTGACGCTGGTGCTGCCGGGGACCCTGGTGCACCGGGCGCTGCGCGGCAGCCGGGGCAACCTGCCCGAGGATCTCGGCTACGGTGCGGCCACCGGCCTGCTGCTCGAACTCGCCGCCTGGGCGGTCGCCGCCGCCTCCGGCGGCCAGCACCTGTTGCGGTGGTGGCCGCTGCCGGTGGTCGTGGCCTTCCTGGCCGTGCCCCGGTTGCGGCGGCACTGGCGCACCGGTCCCGGTCGGCGGCTGCCGCTGGGCTGGCACTGGGCGATCTGCGGGGTGCTGCTGCTGATCGCCGGGTGGGGGTACGCCAACTGGCGGATGCTGCCGCTACCTCCCGCCGACTACGCCTACTACCCGGACCTGCTCTACCACCTCGGGCTGGTGCACGAACTCACCCGGACCATGCCCTTCGAGCTGCCGCACCTGGCTGGGGAGTCGCTGCGCTACCACTACCTGTCCGACGCGCACATCGCCAGCGCCAGCATGATCACCGGCGTGCCACCCGCCACGGTGCTGCTGCACCTGTGGGTGGTGCCGGTCGGCTGGGTGGCCGCGCTGGTCACCGCCGCGCTTGCCCGCGAACTGGCCGGACGCTTGTGGGCCGGGCCGTTGGTCGCCGCGGTGGGATACGTCGGCGCCTCGCCCACCTTCGGCTCACCGCTGGACATCCCGTGGACCCGGGCACTGTCGTACGCCAGCCTCTCCCAGACGTACGCGCTGCCGCTGCTGATGCTGCTCGCCGCCGTCTGTGTCCAGGCGCTACGCGGGCGGGCCCTCGGCCCGGCCTGGGTGCTGGTGCCGGCGCTCGGCCTAACCTGCGCGGGCGCGAAGTCCAGCGCCCTGCCGCCGCTGATCGCCGGCCTCGGTCTCGCCGCGCTGGCCGCCTGGATCCGTCGTCGTCGGGTGCCGTGGCGGGTGTTCGCCGTGCTGGCCTCGTTGGTCGCCGCCATGGCCGTCGGCTACCGGCTGTTCGCCGGTGGCGGCGCGGGCACCCTGCGGGCTCAACCGCTCGGGCTGATCCGCCACCTGCTGCCCTACCAGCAGACGTACGGCGCGGAAGAAGGTGCCCGGTTCGGGGGCCTGCTGCCGCCGGGCCTGGCGGAGGCGGACGGGAGCGCCGCGTGGCTGCTCGCGGCGGCCCTGTTCGGCTCGTGGCTGCTGCGGCAGACACCCCGGCTGGCCGGCGGGTCGCTGCTGGCCACGCCGACCCGACGCGACCCGGTCGCCTGGCTGTTCACCGGTGCCGTCGCCGCCGGCCTCGCCGTGGCCTGGCTGACCTATCACCCCTCCGCCAGCCAGGTCTACTTCTGGCTACCCGTCATTCCGTTCGGTGCCCTGCTCGCCGGCTGGCTGCTCGCCCGGACCCGGGTACGGTGGCCGGTGCTCGTGACGGCCGGTCTCCTCGGCGTACTCGCGCAACTTCTCGCCCCACCGCTCGGCTCACCCCCGGTGCTGCCCCAGGCGGAACGAGCCATCGAGTCGGTACGCGTCGCCAACGCCGACGACTGGATGACCGCGCTCGGCTGGTCGGCCGCCCGGTACGTCGCCCTGATCGTCCTGGCCGCACTGCTCGCCGTCACGGTGGAGGCGCTGCTCCTCAGGTGGCCCCGGGCCGCCGTCACCGCGCGCCGCGCCGCCCTGGCCCGTCGGCTGGGCCGGCCGGCGCGGACGACGCTGCTCGGCCGGTCGGCGCTCGCCGGTGTGGTCACCGCACTGCTCGGTGCCAGCCTCGCCACCGGAGTGGACATCCCGGTCCGGCACCTGCTCGCCGGTGAGGATCCGCTCGGCGCCATCAACCAGCAGCTCGTGGTGACCGAGGCCGAGATGCGGGCCGCGCTCTGGCTGAACGAGCACACCGACCCCGACGACCTGGTCGCCACCAATGTGCACTGCCGACCGGTACGGTCCACACCGCACTGCGACGCCCGCGCCTACTGGGTCACCGGCCTGGGCGGACGACGCGCCCTGGTGGAGAGCTGGGCCTACGCCGACGCCACCCTCGCCGCCCACGGCCGCGACGGATACCGCTACCCCCGACAATCCGCCCCCGACCCGGCACTGTTCGGCCTCAACGAGCGCATCTTCACCGCGCCCACCCCCGCCGACCTGGCCCGGCTCCGCGAAGCCCATGGGGTGCGCTGGCTACTCGCCGACACCAACGCCGGACCGGTCTCCACCGACCTGGCCCGGCTCGCCCCGGTCCGCTACACCACCGGCCCGGTCACCATCCACGAACTACCCTGACAGCACCCCCGCGACCCGACCGCTCCGGCAGCGACCGAGGTGGTCGGCCCGCCTCGGCGAACCGACCACCTCCGTCCCGATCGGTCAGAACAGCCAGGTCGGCAGCTCCGGGTCACTGCGCAGCGGCACCGGCGGCTGCGCGGTGGGGCCGGAATCCTGGCTCGGCGCCCGGCCACGGGCCGAGGTCGTGCCCGGCGGCGGGGCCGCGGCGCAACGGGTGCCCTCCGCCGGCACCACCTGGTCGATCAGGTACGCCTCGATGGCCTCGTCCGCGCAGCTCACGCGGCCGTACACGATGTGCCCCCAACCCTCGTAGGTCAGCAGTTCGGCGTGGTCGGCGAACTGGTCGGCGGCACCGAGCGCCCAGTTGTAACCGGTTGCCGGGTCGTGCAGCGAGTTGACGAGCAGCAACTTCGACTCGTTGGTCGGGCTGATCCGCCGCTGCGGGTTGTCCGCCGGGGTCGGCCAGCCCAAGCAGATCGCGCCGACCGACGCCCGGGGCGGGTCCGGTAGGTCCGGCGCGACGCGCTGCGCATCGGTGAGGATGGACCGCCACTGGGTGACGTCACGGGCCTTCAGGTTCCAGTCCTGGCAGAGCACCGCCTGGTACGCGAAGGGCACCACGGTCGGCGGGTCCTCGGCCGACTCCCGTGCCGCCGACGACGACGTCCCCCACGGCCGTCCCGCATCGACCCGCTCCAGCTCGGCGGCGATCTCCAGCCAGTACGGCTGGTAGTTGAGGTTGCCCAACACGAAGTTGACCAGATCCCGCTGGGTGATCTTGTAGCTGTGGTCGTCCGGATCCGGCAGCTCACCCCGGGCGGCGCGGTCGAGCAGCCGCTGCCAGAACTGGCGGATGTCCCGGCCGTACAGGGCGCACTGCGGCAGCCGGGAGCAGCCGGCCACGAACTCGTCGAACGAATCCTGCCCGGTGGCCGCCTGGGTGACGGCGAAACCGCGCGCGTCCTGGCTGTGATCCATCACGCTGTCGGCCACGACGGCGCGTACCCGGCTCGGATACCTTTCCGCGTACTGCTGGGCCATCAGGGTGCCGTACGACATCCCGAGAAAATTCAATTGGGCGTCACCGACCGCGGCGCGTATCGCGTCGATGTCCTGGATCACCTGGAGCGTGTCGACGTGGTCGAATACCGGCCCACTTTTGGCGCGACAGTCATCCGCCAACGCGCGACTCGCGGACACCATCCTGGCAAATGCGGTGGACGTTTTGATCGGCTCGACCGGCAGAGCGTTGATCTTGTCCAGAGTACACATGATCGGTGAACTACGGGCCACTCCGCGTGGGTCGAATCCGACGATGTCGAAATGGCGGCGCAGTTCCTCGCCGTAGGTGGCCCACAGCGCCGAGTCGACGCCGGAGCCACCGGGGCCGCCCGGATTCACGATCAGCGACCCGCGGCGCACCGCCGGGTCCGTTGCCGGCCGCTTGGCCAGCGCCAACTCGATGGTCGGCCCGTCCGGATCGGCCCAGTCGACCGGCACCTCCAGGGTGCCGCACAGGGCGCTGGCGTCCTGCTCACACGGCGTCCACTGCACGTCCCCGGTCGGGGCCGCGGACGCGGACGACACGGCGAGCGGTGCCAGCACCACCCCCACAGTGACCCCGGCGAGCAATCGCCGGATCAGTTTTCTGCGCATGCTCCCTCTCCCAGATCGTTTTCCGGCTTTCCGCCGGCCGGTGCTGAACGTAGCTACTCCGCCACGGTCCGGGGTTACCGGGAAATGTCGTCGGCAATACCATTCGGAACGCGACCTGATTGACCGGGACGACAAGCCTGGGCGCCGTTCCCGTACGTCGCGCATGAATGGCGAGGTCACCGGGAAGACGGCGGGTGTCACGCGATGCGAATCGACATCAAGCCGACCGTTGTCAACATGGCAGAGGTCACAGGCGGCGGCGGTGTTAGCGCTAACCTCGGAGGCACCCGATCGCAACGTGCAGTCAAATTGCGTGACGAATTGGAAACCCGGGCGGTGTCGGCAGCTCGCTGCGACGCGGGCTCGCGTACGCCGGCCGGATCACGACCGGGCGTAGTGACGGCAGCGACCGGTGAACGTGCCCGCCAGGATCGGCTCGATGACCGCGCTGGCATGTTCCCGGCGACGGGCCGGGTCGTCGGGTCCGACCAGGATGACATTGGCGGCCAGGCCGTAGGTGGTGGCGAGGACGCGTGCGGCCGCGGTGTCGACATCGACACCCGGGTCGACCTCGCCGCACCGCTTCCCGTTGCGCACCGCGATCGACGCGCGCAGGTGCAGGTCGCGGTGAGCACGTGCCGCGACCTCGGCGAGCGCCTGATCGTGCAGGGCCTGGGTCACCAGGTTCTGGGTGACGTGGAACTCCTCGACCCGGATCTCGTCGAGCGGGAGCAGCTCGACCACAGCGGTCGCGATGATCTCGCGGATCGGCCGTTCGGCGGCCTCGCCCTCGGCGATGTGCGCCGCGATCCGGTCGTCCCGGCGGCGGAGCGCGTCGACGTACACGAATCGGAGCAGCTCGTCGCGGCTGCCGAAGTAGTGCTGGATGAGACCGACCGAGATGCCGGCAGCGGCGGCGACGCGGGCGAACGTGGTGGCCTGAAGGCCGTGTTTCACCAGGTGACGCCGGAACGTCCGGGCGATGAGCGCGCGTCGCTCGTCGTGGTCGGCAACGCGGGGCATTTGATAACCATACCGTCGTATGGCTACGGTTGCCATATGAGCGTATTGCAACGGGGGATGGCCGTACTGCTGCTCGCGCTGCCCGGCGTCGGCCTCGACCTCGGGGCCGGCAGGTCGGTCGAGGCGGCACCGGCGCAGCACAGCGCTGTCGAACCGGACCGGCTGGATGCCTTCGTCACCGAGCAGATGGACCGGGCCGGTATCCCGGGCGTCGCGTACGCGATCGTGGGCTCGGATGGGGTGGAGCACCAGGCGACGTTCGGCGCGGACGGCGACGGCGAGCCGATCACCGATACGACGCCGTTCCTGTGGGGATCGGTGGCCAAGCCGGTGACCGCGAGCCTGGTGGTGTCGATGGCGACGGCCGGGGAGCTGGATCTCGACGCGCGTGTGACGACCTACCTGCCGAACTTCGGCATGGCCGACGAGGAGGCCGAGACGATCACCCTGCGCCACCTGCTGAGCCAGACCGGCGGCATCCCGGAGCGGATGGACCTCACCGACCGCTACGACGCTGATCGCCGTCCAGGTGACGTGGTCGACGCCCTCGGCAACATCCATCTGGCCGCCGGTGTCGGCGAGAAGCACCTCTACTCCAGCGTCAACTACCTGCTGCTCGGCGCCGTCGTCGAGGAGATCACCGGGCGGAGCTTCGCCGAGGTACTGCGCGAGCGGCTGCTCACGCCCGCGGGGATGGACACCGCGATCGTCAGGGCCGACGACGCGACGGACCGACTCCCGCCAGGCCATCGGTACGTGCTCGGCGAGCCGATGGCATTCCAGAGCCGCTTCGACCCCGCCGGTGTCAGCTACGGATACCTCGGCGGCTCCCTCCGGGACGCCGTCGCGTTCGCGCGGGCGAACCTCGACGGCAGCGGCCTACTGTCCGCCGAGCAACGGGCCACGCTGATCCAGCCCGAGGTGACCACCGGCGACGGCCGCAGCTACGGGCTCGGCTGGCGCACCTGGCCGGTGTTCGGCAGCGACCAGCCGATGGTCTGGCACTCCGGTGCCGCACCGGGCTACCAGGCCGGGATCGTCCTGCTGCCCGAGCAGAACCGGGCCGTGGTGGTGTTGCAGAACGCCTACGGCAGCTTCCAGGAGAACCAGCTCCTGGACACCTCGTGGGGACTGGCTTCGATCCTCTCCGGAGCCGTACCCGAGATCCACGACAACGAGCCGTCCTACCTCGCGCTCCTCTCCGGCCTGGGCCTGTTGTGCCTGCTGCTGGTTGTTGCGGTGGCCCGCTCGCTGTGGCAGGTGGCGCGGCCGGTCGCCACCTGGTCCCGCCGACGCCTGCTGGGTCTCGTCGCCTGGCTGGTGGTCCTGCTGCTGGTGGCTGCCGGCCTGCTCGCCCTGCCGTCGTACTTCGGCGTGACGCTGGACCAGGTCCCCCTGTGGGCGCCCGACATCGCGGCGCTGCTCGGTGCCGGGCTGCTCCTCGTCGCCGTTCTCATGCTGTCCCGCGCAGCCGTCACCGTACGCGTCTGGCGTCGGCCGGCAGGCTCGAGTTCGGGCGGTACGGACACCCACGACAGTCGACCGGACCGGATCAGCGATGCCAACGCCCAGTCGACTGAGGAAGCCCGCCTGCCACAACCGCGTCCCTGAGGCTGCACGTGGCAACGCGGCGGCATCACGACCAGCCCGGTCAGCCGGCCCCTCGAAGGTGACGACGCATGATCCACGTCGATGCCGTGCCTTCGCCGGTCACCGCGCCGGTACGCGGGTCGACCGCGCGCCAGCGGTGCTGGTGAGGTCGCACGATCACGTAACCCAACCCCTCGTAGAACGAGACGGCCGCCTCGTCGTCGACGTCGACGTCGAGACTCATGGCGTCGGCGCCGCGTGCCGCACCTGCCGCCTCGGCGCGGTCCCGCGAGCCCGCCAACTCACCCAGACCGTCCAGGTCGGCGCGGTGCGCGGCGCGGATCATCACGTCGTCGATCGGGCTCATGCCGCATCCCCGCGCGCGTCGGTCACGGGCTCGGCGGCGTCGTCGGTGCCGCGTCCGCCGGGTACCAGCGAAGTTCGACGGTGTTGCGGTCCGGGTCCTGGACGTAGAGCGAGATGCCCTCGCCTCTGGCACCGGAGCGGCTCACCGGCCCTTCGAGGACGGTGAACACGCCGGCCTCGATGACGTCCTGCCAGTTCAACGGGTCGACCACCAGGCAGATGTGGTCGACGTTCGACTCTCCTCGGTGACCCTGCACGAGGTCGATGATGGTGTCCGGGCTGATCCGGACGGAAGGGAAGCCGGCCCGCCCGGCCCGCCACTCGTCGACGCGCATGGTCTCCAGGCCGAGCGTCGTCGAGTAGAAGGCGAGCGATCGCTCGACGTCCTCGACGTTGAGGACCAGGTGGTCGAAGGCTCGGACCCGCACGATGCTCACTTTCCCTCCAGGGCGCGCGCCTGGCGCAGCCAGTTGACGAAGAGCGGTTCGTCGATGTCCGTGACGACGGAAAGTCGCACCGAGGCCATCTGGCGGGCACCCGGGATCAGCCGATCCGACCGATCGCTGATCTCCTGGCCACGCCACAACCCGAAGGTGAGGTACGAGGTGTACGCCTTGAGCAGGCAGATCGGCCGCCGTCCCGGAGCCTCACCGAGGCCCCACACCGGGTGCCCGTGCCACATCACCGCAGTGGCGTCGGCCAGCGCCCCGTCGATGACCGGGCGCAGCGCCTCGGCCGTCTGCCTCAGCGAGGCGTCGAGTCCGGTCAAATAGTCGTCGATCCTTGCAGTCTTCATGATTTCTCCTCGATCGTTCCGGCAGCCACCCAGCAGGTGGGCGGATCCTGCCGCCCACCTGCCGTCCCGGTGACGCCCTCAACGATTCACTGGCCGGGGAGCCCGACCAAGCCATCATCGGACTACGATCGTTGAGCCTGATTCAACGAAAGAGCGGCGGGATGCTGGAGCGACACGAGATCGAGACTTTCCTGACGCTCGCCGGCGAGCTGCACTTCGGTCGTACCGCCGAACGCCTGGGAGTGACCACCGGCCGGATCAGTCACGTCATCAGGAAGCTGGAACGGCGCATCGGAGCTCCCCTGTTCGAGCGCACCAGTCGGGTCGTCCGCATCACACCCATCGGCCGGCAGTTGGCTGACGACCTCGCGCCGCTTGTCGAGCAGATGGATGCGGCCCTGCGCCGCGCGATCGAGGCCGGCCGTGGCGTCACCGGCCAACTCCGGGTGGCGTTCCTCGGTGAGTACCTCGCGCCGGTGCTGCTCAAGGCGGTCAGGCTGTTCACCGCCCGGCATCCCGACTGCGCGGTGGACGTACGCGAGGTGCAGCTGGCCACCTCGCGGGCCAGCCTGATGGACGGCTCGATCGACGTGCTCGTCGCGTCGTACCCGTTCGACGGCCTGGCCTGCGGCCCCGCGCTCATGGTGGAGCGACGGGTGCTGGCCGTGGCCGCCACGCACCCGTTGGCCGACGCGGAGTCGGTCTCGCTGGAGGTGCTCGCCGACCACCCGGTCGTCCAGTACCCGGCGATGACGTCCGCGGCGTTCAAACGGGACCGCACACCCGAGCAGACGCCGGCCGGCCGGCTGATCCCGAAGGGCCCGCACGGCAACACGTTCTCGGAGATGCTGTCACTCGTCGCGATGGGCCGGGGGGTGCTGCCGGTGGGTGAGCAGACCGAGCACTACCACCCGCGCCCCGACATCGCCTACGTACCGATCCACGACGCCCCACCGATCGAGCGCGGGCCGATCTGGCTGGAGGCCAACACCACCAGGCGGGTGCAGGAGTTCGTTCGGGCCGCGACGGACGCCAACGCCGTACGCCCGCACTGACTCCCGCTCCGCCGCCCCAACCTAAAGCAATTAGGTTTTCAGCTACAGGGTGTAGGGTGGGGGCATGGGACGAGCCAACCTGACCCCGGCGGTCGTCGTCGCCGCGGCGGCGGAGCTGGCGGACCGGGAGGGATTCGACGCGATCACCCTGTCGGCGCTGGCCCGCCACTTCGGCGTGCAGACCGCGAGTCTCTACTCGCACGTCCGCGACCGGTCCGCGCTGCTCGACAGCGTCCACGAACTGGCCCTCGGCGAGCTGGCCGACCGGGTCGCGATCGCCATCGGCGGCCGCTCACAGCGAGAGGCGCTCACCGCCCTCGCCGACGCGCACCGCGACTACGCCCGTCAGTTTCCCGGCCGTTGGGCCGCTCTGCAACGTCCGGCGGCGGCGGCGACCGTGCGGTCGGACGCGGCCGGCCGACTGGTCGCGCTCACTTTGGCGATGCTCCGCGGCTACCGGCTGCCGGAGACCGAACTCGTCCATGCCACCCGGCTGCTCGGCGCGACCATCAACGGCTTCCTGGCCCTTGAGGCGGCCGGCAGCTTCGGGCACCGCGAACCCCCCGCCGACACCTCCTGGCAGCGGGCGCTGAGCGCACTCGACACCGCCTTCCGCTCCTGGCCTATCGAAGGGAACCAATGATGCCCGTCCCGTCCGACCTCCTCCGTGGCGTCGCCGAGGCCGAGGTCACCCCGCGTGGCATCCGGCCGCACCGGCTGCCGGCGTGGGTACGGGAGCAGTTCCCGGATGGTCAACTGCTCGCGATGGAGAGCCAGCCGTCCGGCGTACGCGTCGCCTTCCAGACGGCGGCGAGCACGCTCGAACTCGTCACCCACCCGACCCGGATCGCCTACCTGGGCGCCGAGCGCCCGCGTGGCCGCATCGACGTCTACGCCGACGGCGTGCTCGCCGCCCGCGACACGCTTGACGGTGGCGACCGGATCGAGGTCGACCTCACCAGTGGCCAGAGCGTCTTCCATCCCGGGCAGGCGCACACCACCACCGTTTCCGGGCTGCCCGCCGGCCGTCGCCGGATCGAGGTCTGGCTGCCGCACAACGAGAGCATCGAGCTGGTCGACCTGCGGGCCGACGCCCCGATCGAGCCGGACGACGTAGTGCTGCCGCTGTGGGTACATCACGGCAGTTCCATAAGTCACGGCTCGAATGCCCTCGCACCCAGCGAGACCTGGCCGGCCGTCGCCGCCCGTCGGGCCGGTGTCGAGCTGCGCAACCTGGGCCTGGGCGGCAGCGCGTTCGTCGATCCGTTCCTGGCCCGCGTGATCCGCGACGCCCCCGCCGACTACATCAGCGTCAAGCTCGGCATCAACGTGGTGAACCTCGACGGGATGCGGCTACGCACCTTCGTCCCCGCCGTCCACGGCTTCCTCGACACGATCCGCGACGGCCACCCCGACGTACCGCTGCTGCTGATCTCACCGTTGTTCTGCGGAATCCACGAGGACACCCCCGGCCCGGGCGCGATCGATCCCGAGTCGATCGGCACCGACCAGGTACGTTTCGTCGCGACCGGCACACCCGGAGACGTCACGCTGGGACGCCTGACGCTTCAGGTCATCCGGCGCGAGTTGCGCTCACTGGCCGACCGACGCGCCGCCGACAAGAACCTGCACTACCTGGACGGCACCGCCCTGTACGGCCCAGCCGACGCCACCGACCTTCCACTACCGGACGGCCTGCACCCGAGCGCCGAGGCTCACCAGCGGATCGGCACCCGGTTCGCGGAACACGTCTTCACCGGCACCGGCCCGTTCACCCAAACGACAACTCCGCAACTGCGCTGACTAAGGGACGTCTCGTAACTCCGTCGGCCGTCCATGATGGATCATGTCGGGGTGCAGGTGATCTCGGTAGCCCGCCAGGAGTGGATTTTCCCGTTCACCGGGTTGCAGCCCGTGCAGTTCCGC
>NZ_JBIAYZ010000003.1:0-210975 GCF_042898635.1 Micromonospora sp. NPDC000442
ACCAAATCTAACTAATTTTTTTTTTGGGGGGGGGGGGGGGCCCCCCCCCCGCCCGGGGGGGGGGCCCGCCCCCCCCCCCCCCGGGGGGGGGGCGGCCGGGGGGGGCCCCCCCCCCCCGGTGAGTTCGCCCGCCCGTGCGCTGACGCACCGCCATGCACGACGGCGGCTTCTCGGGGCTGTCTCGCATCCGGTCTGATCCGACGAGTGGTCCGACATCAGAGAAGGCGCCGCGTGCGGGCGAACTGACGGTCTCGACGAGGCGCGGGTGAGCTGGCACCATGTGCCGATCATGAAGCGGGCCCGGACGGAGAACCTGTTGAACAGCGTGTGGTCGGGGCCGGGTGGGCTCCCGGGGCGATCGGGTCCTCGCCCGGTGGGCAGGATGGCTGTGGCGGCAGGTGCCGCCGTCGTGCTGGCCGTGGCGGCTGGCTGCGCCGACGCGGCGTCGCAAACGTCGGCACCGAGCCCGTCGGCAAGCATGGTGGAGAAGGACCTCCACGCGTGGCTGCACGAGGGCGCGAAGAAAGTCGGTCAGGACACCTACTCGACCCGGCTGACCATGACCCGCAGGGACGTCGAGGGAGCTTCGGTCAGACGAGAGTCGAGATGACGGTGGACCCGGCCAGGTGCCGGAGCGACATGGCTATCCACTTCCCCATTCAGCAACCCGGCCACTTTCAGTGGATCGAGATCAAGACCGTCGACGAAGAGAGTTGGGTGCGGTTCTTCGGCTTCGGGGCGCCTCCCGAGGGGTGGCTACCGGTCGACCTGCCGCGTCTGCTGGGTGCGGACTCCTCGATCTTCATCGGTACGCAGGCGACGGACGATCTGCAGGAACTGGTGAAGACATCGGTCGAGCTGCGGCTCGTCACCGAACGAGCCGTTCGTGGTGTCCTCGACCTCCGTCGGCATCCGCACCTGACCGCCGAACTGCGTGCGGAACTGCCGGCGACCAACACGATGGTGCCCTTCGACGCCACCCTCGACGCGCAGGGCCGGCTCACGAACCTGACGCTGCACTTCGATCAGGTGGAAACGGGCGCCGGTGGGTGGCGGTTTCTCTACCACTCGTTCGGTCGGCGACTACCGATCGAACCGCCACCCGCCAAGGACGTACTCGATCCGGACGACCTCGACCCGCAACTGCTTGCCGAACTGCGCGACGTCGGCTGGTTGTAGGCGGGCCGCCGCCACCCCCACCGCCGGGACTGCCGCGTCTACGATCGGCCGGTGGCCCGATCCCTTGACCGCATCGCCCTCATCTCCGACGTCCATGGCAACCTGACGGCGCTGGAGGCCGTGCTGGCCGACATCGACGCGCGCGGCATCGAGCGGATCTTCAACCTCGGCGACTACGTCGGCAAGGGGCCGCGCGGTCGCGAGGTGATCGAGGTCTGCCGGGAGCGCTGCGAGGTCAACATTCTCGGTAACTGGGACGATTTCCTCCCCGACCCGGACCGGACCTACGACAACGAGGCGATGGCCTGGTGGCTGGCGCAGCTCGCCGACGGCCAGGGCAACTGGCTGCGCGGCCTGCCGTTCTGCCACGACTTCCTGCTGAGCGGGCGGCGGGTCCGACTCTTCCACGCGTCGGCGACAAGCGTGCACCGTCGGGTCCGGTTCGACCACGACGAGGCCGAGTTCCTCGGCATGTTCGCCAACACCCCGGCCACCGGCGACGGACCGGAGCCCTCGGTCGTCGGTTACGGCGACACCCACGATCCGTTCTACGAGGTCGACCGGGAACGCCGGACCCTGTTCAACACCGGCAGCGTCGGCAACTCGATGGGCGATCCGACCCCGGTCTACGTGATCCTCGAAGGTGTCCTGGGCTCCGAGGTCGACGCGCCCTTCTCGATCCAGTTCGTCCGCGTGCCGTACGACGTCGAGGCCGAGTTGGCCGTGGCGGCCCGGTTGGGCATGCCAGAGTTGGCGGGGTACGTCTCCGAGCTGCGGCGCGGCATCTACCGGGGCGCGATGCACGTTCCGGGCGGACCGAGGTACCACCGGCAGCCGAGACCGCAGCAACCGGCCGCGTGACCGGTCCGGAACCACAGACCGTACGCGCGGCGACGGCGGCCGACGCCGGGTGACCTCGCGACGGCCAGCGACCGAAACCCGTAGCCGTCGGGCACCTGCGCAGTTGCGTCCGGATTACCGCGAGAGCGTCGCGTCGAGCATGTCGATGAGCTGCTCGGCCGCCGCCGCCGTGTCGTAGTCGGGATCGTGGAGTTGCTCGGCGACGATCGCGTCGATGCCGCCACCGATGATGATCGCCGTTGTGCGTGCGTCGATGTCGCCGCTGCCGCCGCGCGCGAGCCGGGCCGCGCTGATGAGCTCGGCCAGGGGCCGCCAACGGGCGGCCGGATCCTGGTCGCCGTCGTCGTGCACCATCGCCTCGATGATCATCCGGGTGTGCCGGGGATGCTCACGCAGGTGCCCCACCATCGACCTGACGTACGCGGCGGGCCGGCTCGCGGCGTCGGCGGCCTCGACCGCACCGGCCACGCCTGCGACGAGAGCGGCGAGGGCGTGCTCGTGGGCGGCGCGTACCACGGCGTCCTTGGTCGGGAAGTGGTAGAGCACGGCGGCCTTCGTGATTCCGGCGCGTTCGGCGATGGCGGCCAGTGAGGCGCCCGCGTAGCCCCGGTCGGCGACCAGCTCGATGGTGACCTCGATCAGTTGGGCGCGGCGGGCGCGCTCGATCAGGGTCAGTTCGGCCGTCGCGCCGTCTCGTCTCCTTGTCACCCGCCGAATTCTACCGTACGGTCAAAAAATCTACCGATCGGTTAGGAGGGGTGTCGTGGGTGCCATGAGTGTCTGGTTGAAGAAGGCCGGCAAGCGACTGCGCCCCCGGAGGCGGCGGATCAAGGTGCTCCTGCTCGGGATCGGGCTCAGTGTTTTGGTGATCATCTTCGTCATGCGTACGCCGGCTCCGATCGGTCACTGGGACAGCGCGGACGGCCAGGACCGGTTCCTCCGGGCCTATGCGGAGGCCTTCGCCGCCCTGCCCGACCCGGCGGAGACCATCGACGTACGCACCGACTTCGGCATCGTCCGCGTCTACCGCTTCGCCGGCACCGGCGCGGAAGGCGGCGCGGACACCCCGCTGCTACTGCTGCCCGGGCGTGCCTCGGCCACGCCGGTCTGGGCGGACAACGTGCCGCTGTTGCTGCGGATCAGCGACGTCTACGCCATCGACCTGCTCGGCGAGCCGGGCATGAGCGTGCAGGCCTGCCCGATCGATAGCGACGAGGCGCAGGCCGAGTGGTTGCACCAGACCCTCGATGCGCTCACACCGGACAAGTTCCACCTGGTCGGCCTGTCGATCGGCGGCTGGACCGCGGTCAACCTCGCGCTGCACCGACCGGACCACGTCGCGTCGATGACCGTCATCGATCCGGTGTACGTCTTCGCCGACCTGCCGTTCGGCACCATCGTGCGCTCCATCCCGGCCGCGCTGCCCTGGCTGCCGAGGTCGTGGCGGGACAGCTTCAACTCCTACACCGCCGGCGGCGCGCCCGTCGAGGGCGAGCCGGTCGCCGACATGATCGAAGCCGGCATGCAGCACTACAAGCTCCGGCTGCCGCAGCCCACCCGGATCAACGAGGAACGACTCGGTCGAATCGACCTGCCGGTCCTGGCGATCATCGCCGGGGAATCGGTGATGCACGACCCGCAGTCGGCAGCCGATACCGCGCGCCACAACCTGCCCCGTGGCACCGTACGGCTCTACCCGGGCGCGTCCCACGCCGTCAATGGTGAGCAACCCGACCAACTCGCCGCCGACATCGCCGGTTTCATCGCCTCGCACCCGTGACCGGATTATCGGGCCTCGCCGTAGCCGTCATTATCCGTGGAAGTTTCATCTTTGTTCGCCGGATAGGAAACGTACCCTGTGTCATTCATTCGACGTCGACCGTCCAATCTGTACCGGTCTGCCGGAGTGCGTCCACCGCTTGTCGGGAGGTTTCTGTTCGGAACCGGGTGGCGTAGCGGGTATCGACCGGAGTAAGGTCTGCGTCTGCCACAGAGCGGTCTCCGGCTGAAAGGCAGCTGCTGTCCGCTGGCGAGATTCGTTTTCGCGCGAACCGTTCCGTGATTCACCCCTTTCGGCTTGTGCAGGAGTTTCCGTGCAGCAGGACGCGGTGCAGCCTTCCGGCGATGAACAGAATCAGATTGGCGGCAACTTTTTGCAACCCCGGGCGCGATCGTCCATACCAGAGGTCGACCTTGCGCGAGCAGGTTCGAACCCCGGACGGCTCGCCAACCGTCCGCCCGGCTACCCGAACGCGATCGTCTGGCTGCGGGTCGGCATTCTGCGTGACTGGCGTGGTGTACTGGGCTCCTTTGTCGCCGCCTGGTTCTACGTGCCGGTGGCACTGTTCACCGCGGTGGTGCTCGCAGCGGTCGCGGGCCTCGTGCTGGCGTTCACCGGCGGCGCGGTGTTCGTGGACCAGGTTCCCGACGAGGTTCGGGACGCCCCGGTTATCGGGCGACTGGTCAGTTCCTTCCTGGAACAGTCCGGTGGGGCGATCGGTGCTTTCGTCGGTGCCGCACTTGCGTTCCTGGTCGGTCTGCTGATGGTGCCGGTCCTCCGGTTTAGCGGCGCGGACAGCGGCGTTTCGGTGCTGGCCCAATTGGTCGGGATAGCTGCGGCGGCCATCGTGGTGGGCGTGCTCTACACCCTGTACCGGGTCCTGCTGGAGGATCGACTGCTCCGGGTGTCAGGTGCGCGTGATCTCAGCCGTCGGGAGAAAGAACTGGTCATTCCGATCCTGCAAGAGTGCGCGGAGCGGCTCGGTCTGCCCGGAGTACCGAGACTGCTGGTCGAGGACGATCTGGTCAGCACGAATGCGCGGACGTACGCGCGGCACATTGTCGTCACCACCGGTCTGCTCACTGATCCACGCGACGAGATCGCCGCGCTGTTGAGCCACGAGCTGGTGCACTGGCGTACCGGTGACGAGATCACCTCGGCCTTCGTTCGGGGTGTCGGCCTGCCACTCGTGCTCGTGCACGCCGTACCGACCTGGCTGATGCGCAGGTTTCCGCACCCGGCGACGAACCTGTTCGTCTTCCTTTTCTTCTGGCCAGTCCTGCTGACCATGAAGTACCTGGTCCAGCCGTTGCACCGGGCGGACGTCCGGGCCGCGGAGTACCGGGCGGACCTGGGCGCGGTGGTGACCGGGCACACCGAGGGGCTGCGGGCCGTCCTTGAGCGCCGTAGGTCGTTCGAGAGCGGGCGCAGCGGCTGGGACGAGGCCGTCTGCGCCGAACACCCGCCGAACGAGCTGCGTCTGGAACGGCTGGAGTCGGTCCGGGTAGATGGCGACACCGACGCACCGGAGACCCCGCCTCGGCGGGTGATCGCCTCCGCGGAACTCTTCGGCGGCGACGACCCGGTCGACCTGCGCCGCCCGGCCGTCATCGGTGGGGTCGCTCTGCTCTCCTTCTGCCTGCTCTCCAGCCTGCTGGGCGTCGTGCAGTGGGGCTTCTTCCGGCCGGAGTCCTCCGTCGACGGGTACTTCTCCGCCCTGGCCGACCGCAATGTCGACGACCTGGCCGGGTGGCTGAGCCCGGAGGCCGGCGCCGCCGTACGCGACGACGCTCTTCTCGGCGAGTTGATCAGGTCGGCGGATTACCAGCCGCCCACCGACATCGACATCCGGGCGATCGAGCGGGAGGACGACGACGCTACCGCCACCGTCTCGTTCGTCGTGGGCGAGAGCCGGATGGAGGCGGACGTCATGCTCCGTCGCAACGAGGAGTCGAAGCTCGGCGTGTTCAAGGGCTGGCACGTCGTCGGCGGCGTCTCGACCCTCTCTGTCGCCGCCGGACAGCAGGGTCTCATGATCAACGGCGTGCCGGTGCCGGAGGGCCTGCAGGAGCAGACGGTGCTCTCGGTGCCCGGGGTCCACGTCGTGACCGCTGCCGCCAACCCGCTCAGCGAGGTGGCGCCGCAGCGCATCACCGTGCTGCCCGGCACCGACTTCGACACGCCGATCTACGCGGTCCCGGAGTTGAAGCCCTCCGCCCGGAGCAGCATCGACGCACAGGTGAAGACGTACCTGGACGAGTGTGCGCGGCAGACCGAGGCCGCACCGCAGGGCTGCCCCTTCCGGTTGTCCGGGTACCAGGACGCCAAAGACCTCAAGTGGACGATCGACAGATACCCCACCACGCAGATCGACGTGATCGGTCCGGCGTCCGCACAGGTCTCGACGCCGTACGACGGGCAGGGCGAGGTGCGGGTCAGCGGTACCTACCAGTCCTTCTTCGGCAAGGAGACGTTCACCGAGAACTACGTCGTGGACGTCGCCGGTGTCGTCACCGCCACCGGCGACGAGCTCACCTTCCAGCCCGGTGTCGACGAGTGAACAGGAGCATCGGGTGACCGACACGTATCCGACGGCGAGGCAGCCCGTGCGGCTACAGATGATCACCGATCGGCGGCAGCCCGCCTCGGTCTCGCTGATCGACTGGATCCACCGTCGCCCGGAGTTCCGTACGGGTGTGCGGGACCTGGGCGCACGGACCGGCGGCCGGGCCGGCTTCAGCGAAGCTGTGATCATCGCGGTGGTGGCGCAGAGCCTGCTGCCCGGTCTCTTCGCCCTGCTGCAGACCTGGCTGAGCCAGCAGCCCAGCGGCGCCACCGTCCGGATGCGCATCGGTGAGTCGGAGGTGGAGATTCAGGTGACCGGGCGCACCGATCCCAGGCAACTGCTGGAGCAGGTCACCCGGACCATCCAGGAGAACCCCGGCCCCGAACCACCTCACCCGGGCCGGGGCGTCACCGCTTAGCTCTCGCCGGCTGGACGAGCCGACGCTCAGAAGAGGGTTGTCGGTTCGACCGGGACCGGTTCGGGCAATGGCGCCAGCGCCGGTACGCGGGCGCGTACCTCGTCGTGGAAGCGGCGGGCCAGGGGCGGCGCATCGGCGTTGTCCGGGGTGTGGATGAAGACGGTGGGCGACCGGCCCTCGCGCAACCACTCGGCGGTGACCTCCACCCACCGTCGCCAGCCCTCGACGGTGCGCTCCGGATCGTCGCGACCGAGGTAACGGATGATCGGTCGGGCGGTGAGCGCGACCGTACGCGGCGGCATCCTCGGCTTCTTCGTCCAGGCGTCCCGCTCGGCGTCGCTTGTCGGCGGGTCGGCGAAGAACGCGGTGGTGTCGAACGGTATCCACTCGGCGTCCGTCTCGGCCAGGGTGGTCTCCAGCAGCCGGGTCGCGCGGCGGTCGGTGAAGAAAACCGGGTCGCGCACCTCCACCGCGGGGTGGTGGGCGGCGGGCAGGCGGCGCAGGAAACGGGCGAGCGTCGGTACGTCGTCCGGGCCGAAGGAGCCGGGCAACTGGACCCAGAGGGCGTACGCCCGGGAGCCGAGTGGCTCGATCGCGTCGAGGAAGGTGCGCATCGGCTGGTCGACGTCGGTGAGGCGGCGCTCGTGGGTGACCACTTTTGGCAGCTTCATCAGGAAGCGGAAGTCGGGTTCGGTCTGCTCCGCCCAGGACGCGACCGTCTCGCGGGCCGGCGTGGCGTAGAAGGTGGTGTTGCCCTCGACCGCGTCGCACCAGCCGGCGTAGTGCCGGAGCCGCTCATGCGCCGGCAGTGGATGGGGGAGCAGCCTGCCCTGCCACGACCGATGGGTCCACATCGCACACCCGACGTGCAGTCGCATGGCCACCTGTTCAGCCGGCGTCGACGCGGTCGACGGTGATGGAGGAGACGCCGCCGGTGGCGTCGATATCGTAACGGTCCGTGGCGGAGTTCCACTCCGGCGGGGTGAAGGTCGTGCCGCCGGCCACCCCCGAGTGGGTAGTGCCGTCGATGGTGACCGAACCGGCGCCGCCGCCAGCGCGTACCTGCACGGGAGCGTCACCGGCCAGGCGGACGACGACCTGGCTCGCCCCGCCGCCGAGCAGGGTCCGCTGAGTCCCCTCGGGGGCGGGCAGCGTCAGTTCGACCCGGTTCGCGCCGGCGGTGAACTCGACGTCGCCGAGCTGCGCGCCGCGCAGGTCGAGGTGCTGCTCCTTGGCGCCACCGCTGAGCCGGACGTGCCAGCGGACCGAGTCGGCCAGCACCACCTCCACGACCGCCGGGCCGTCCAGGTCGGTGCCGCGCAGGCTGGTCAGCAGGCTTCCGTCGGTGAGGGAGACGGCGGGACGGACGCTGGCGTCGCGGGGGGTCGACACCCGGTACGCGTCGTCGCCGAGGTCGGCGGTGCGCACCTGGACCACGTCGGCACCGTCGAGCAGGACGAAGGTGGCCTCCCGCAGATCGCCGACGGCACCGGTGACGACGTGACCGTTGCGGCCGTCACCCCGAACCGACACCCACGTCCAGGTGGCGACCACCACCACCACGATGACCAGTACGGCCGCACCGATCCACCACCACAACCGTCGTCCGCCGGCTGCCTGAGCGTTCTCCACGTCGCCTCCCGTACATCGATGACCGCACGGGTTACTACCCGCCTGTCACCGACTCTTACGCGTGGGACGCCAGGCGGGCTCACCGCGGGCAGCGCCCGGTGTGCTTGCGGACGCTCGGTGTGCGCCGCGACATCGACTCCGGCCCGGAAGCAACATGGGTTGGAGCCGACATGTCTGAGCGACATGATTATGTCGTTCAGACATGTCGATGCAGAAGCTTATTGGCTCAGGCGGTCACTACGGACGGTGGTGACGTCAGGCGCGGGACCACTTCTGGTTGGGGGTGCCGGCGCAGTCCCACAGTTGCAGCCGGCCGCCGTTGTTCGGGTTGTTGTCGCGTACGTCGACACAGCGGTTGGCGTTGAGGTTGACCAGGTCACCGGCGGCGTTGAGGGTGAAGCGTTGCGCCGGGTTGCCGTTGCAGGCGACGAGGTTGACCTCGGTGCCGTTGGCCGTGCCGGCCCAGGCCGGGTCCATGCACTTGCCCATCGCGCGGATCGTGCCGTCGGCGGCGAAGGTCCACGCCTGCGCGGCGGTGGTGTTGCAGTCCCAGACCTGTAGCGGCGCGCCGTCGACCGGGTTGGCGCCGGGGATGTCGATGCACCGGCCGCTCTGCTGTCCCCGGATCCGGGTGGTGCCGGTGTTACCGTCCGGGACGTAGCCGTAGACCCGGACGTAGTCGACGAGCATCTGCTGCGGGAACTGGGTGCTGCCGTCGGGGTAGCCGGGCCAGTTACCACCGACGGCCACGTTGAGGATCATGAAGAAGGGGTGGTCGAAGACCCAGCGGTTACCGCCGAGCCGGCTCGGGTCGACCCGGAAGAACTCCGACCCGTCGAGATACCAGCGGATGATGTTCGGCTCCCAGTCCACCCGGTAGGTGTGGAAGCTGTCGGCCAGTGGCTGCCCAATGGTGCGGCTGCCGGTGATCCCGCCGCCGCCGGAGTAGCCCGGCCCATGGATGGTGCCGTGCACGGTGTTCGGCTCCCGCCCGACGTTCTCCATGATGTCGATCTCGCCGGAGGCCGGCCAGCCGACGTCGCCGAAGTCCCGGCCGAGCATCCAGAACGCCGGCCAGATGCCCTGCCCTCGAGGGATCTTGATGCGCGCCTCGAACCGGCCGTACGCCTGGCTGAAGGTGGCCGCGGTCAGCAGCCGGGCCGAGGTGTACTCGCACCGGCCGTAGTGGCACTGGTAGTTGGCCGGGTTCTCCCGGCGGGCGGTGATGACGAGGTTGCCCTGGCCGTCGTGCACCGCGTTGCTGGTGCTGTTGGTGTAGTACTGCCGTTCGTTGTTGCCCCAGCCGTGGCCGCCGATGTCGAAGCGCCACTTGGACTGGTCGACCGGGGTTCCGGCCGGCGAATTGAACTCGTCCTGCCAGGTGATCCCGCCGATCGCGGCGGCGGCCGGTGCGGACTGCACGGGTAGCAGGAGCGCGCTTGTGACGAGGGCCGCGCCCAGGGCGGCGGCTGCCCGCCGGAGGCTGCGGGAGGTGGCGTACACGATGGGATCTCCTCGGGGTGGAGGGACGGATGCGCTGGCGAGGCGGTTGGAGAGCGCTCTCCACATCCGAGTCTGTCGATTTCGACAGAATTAGTCAAGGTTGTTAACAGCTATCATCCGGCCGGGCTTGCGGTAAGCGTGCGTCAACCGGTGGTTGACGCACGCTTACCGTCAACCTAAAGTTGACGCATGACTGAACCCGTGCAGATGAGCAACCCGGTCCGGCTCGACGACCTGATCCAGACCATCAAGCGGACCCGTACCGACGCCCTCGACCAGCTCAGTGACGCCGTCATGATCGCCGACCACATCGGTGAGGTCGCCGACCACCTGATCGGCCACTTCGTGGACCAGGCCCGCCGCTCCGGGGCGTCCTGGACCGAGATCGGTCGCAGCATGGGGGTGAGCAAGCAGGCCGCCCAGAAACGTTTCGTGGCCTCGGCGTTGGATCCGCAGGAAGGCTTCCAGCGGTTCACCCCACGCGCCCGCAACGTGGTGATGGCCTCGCAGAACGAGGCGAAGGCCGCCGGTAACGCCGAGATCACCCCGGCGCACCTGGTGCTGGGCCTGCTGGCCGAGCCGGAGGCGCTGGCCGCCAGGGCGTTGGCCGCCGGCGGTGTGTCCGTCGAAGCTGTGCGCGAGGCCGCCACGGCGGCGCTGCCGCCATCCTCGGAGGAGGTCCCGGACCTGATCCCGTACGACACCGCCGGCAAGAAGGCCCTGGAGCTGACCTTCCGCGAGGCGCTGCGGCTCGGGCACAACTACATCGGCACCGAGCACATCCTGCTGGCCCTGCTGGAGCAGGAGAACGGCGAGGGCGTGCTCACCGGCCTCGGTGTGGACAAGGCCGCCACCGAGGCGAACATCGTGGCGGCCCTGGCCAAACTGCGGACCTTCGAGTAGCCGGTCAGGGCTCGACGGGGAAGCCGTACCGGGCGGCGTGCTCCGGGTCAGCCGGATCGATCTGGCGTAGCCCGGCGTCGGCGAGGCGCTTGTTCACCTCGTCGAGCTGCTCGCGCACCAGCCGGGCCTCCTCCTCGGTGACCCGCCCCCGGTGCGGCCGACCCGCGTGCTCGATCGTGCCGTAGTCGATCTTCTCGGCGCTGCGGCGGGTCTTCGGCGGGCGTACCCGCTCGGCGGTCTTCAGCAACTGCGCCATCGGCACATCGGTGGCCATTGCGTCGAACTCGCTCGCGGTCAGCACCACCCGACGCGGCTCACCGTGGCCGTGCCGGTCATGGATCTCGACCACCGCCACGTCCAGTGCCGCGTCGTCGATGCTCTCCACCTCCATCGGGGTGGCGTCCAGTTGCACGGGCCCGGCCACCAGGTCAGGGTGCTCGAGAACGACGATGCGAACCGCCTCGTCGTCGGCACCCAGCACCGTGCCGCTGAAGTCGGAGACGTGGATCGTCTTCTTGCCCATGGATGTGCCAGCTCCCGTCGTGACCGTCGAAGGACCAGCAGACGTTACCCGACAGGTGTGCGAAAGCGCGCGCTGGCTCGCCGCCCTACAGGCTTCCTCGGCGCGCCACCCACTCGGTCGGCTGACCGGTGATCGCGGCGATCCGGTCGTAGTCGGCGTCGTAGTGCAGCACAGTCGCTCCGTGCACCTCTGCGGTCGCCGCGATCACCAGGTCGGGTAGTCGGAAGTTGCGATGCTGGCTGTCCGCGGCGAGCATGCGGTGCACGGCGAGAGCGCGATCCATCGCCTCGGTTGTCACGTCCATCCACCGGTGGCCGCGCAAGGCTTGCCACAGGATCTCGTACCCCTTCGGATGAGGAGCATTGTTGAGGAACTCGAGAGCTGCCATGTGACAGGTCGCCAGTCGTCCCTCGGCCAGCAACGTCTCAAAGCGGCGTCGGACCGCCGGATATCGCCCCTGAAGCACGAACACCGACGTGTCGGCGAGATAGATCGCTCCTGCCATCACGCGGCCTCGGAGTCGCGCGCATCCTCGACTAGTCGACCGAGATCCCGGCCGCCGCCGTAGCGCCACGCCTCTGCGGAGTCGGTGAAGTCCATCTCCACCTGATCGAATGCGGAGACGATCTCCCGTGCCTGGCGACGCAGGGCAAAGGCGTGCAAGGCGGCGTTGATGGTCGCCACCTTGGTCTCGGTGCCGAGCACCTCGCGGGCTGCCTCAAGCCACTCGTCGTTCACGTCCACGGTGATGCGTGTCATGCCCACAATCATACGCCAGACAGGCGGCTTTCAAGGCACCAAGATTGCGTTGTGGTTGGTGCGTCAGTGCGGGTTCAGGTGGTGCCGAATGGGGCCGGCAGGCAGGCTGTTCAGCTCGCCCCAGGAGAGCGCGCCAGGACGAGTGCGGTGACCCCGGTACGACGCCTGGGCCGGGAAGCGGCCGGTGAGACCGTGGTTGCGCCAGGCGCGCTCGGGGTCCTGCTGATCACGGTCCTGCGGCTGTTTCTGCATGCCCCCACCGTTCCAAAGAAAGTTGTACATGTATGGAAATGAATATGACGGTCGATCGATCGTTCAGGTTCCCCGGAACGGGCCCACCTACGCCCCGAACTGACCGCGTCGTCGTACGGTGAGCGGCGTCGGCGGTGACGGACCGGGAGGTGTTGATGCTCGATCGGCGGCTGCACCTTCACCTGGCGACCTGGCTGGGGCAGTGGCCGGCCGGCCCGGGCCTGCACGTGGTCGGGTCCGGGCGGCGCACGCGACCCGCCTGGGACGGTCGGCCGCGTCCGGCCATCGCGGTCCACGCCGGGGCGAGCGGCGTGCTCTCCGTGGCGCCCGACCGGGTCGCGAGCGTGCGTGAGCTGGCCCGGCACCCGGACGGTCTGCTGAAGGCGCTGCCGGCGGCGGTCGGCTATCCGGGTTGGGCGGTGCACGACGACGTGTTCCGGTGGAGTGTGGCGCCGGCGGCGCTGCCGGACGTCGGTGAGTGGGTGCCTCCCACCACCGCTGGCCTGCCCTCCTGGCTGCGGCTGTTCGACCGGTCGGTGCTCATCGTGTGCGACCACCGGGGCCGCTACCTGGCCGGCGTCGGGATCAAGCGCCATGACCGGCACGGACACGAGTTGGCGGTGGGCACCGTCCCGGCGGCTCGCGGCCGTGGGCTGGCCCGACGGCTGGTGGCCCAGGCGGCTCGCCGGGTCCTCGACGACGGTGCCGTGCCGACCTATCTGCACGACCGGCGCAACGGCGCCTCGGCGCGGGTGGCGGAGGCCGCCGGATTCCCCGACCGCGGCTGGCGCTCCTACGGTGTGTACCCGAGCTGAACGCCGACCGGCAGGGCGCGGACCGTGGATCCCGGGCCGGATCCACGGTCCGCAGCCTCCCCCCAGGTCCGCGTGAGGCTTCGGTGCCGATCACGCTACGTATCCAGAACCCTCTCGGCAAGCTGCCGCCGCCGTCTCCTTGCTGTCCAATTGTGGACTTGACCTGGGGAAAAACAGCTCCCCCGCTCGTCTCGGTCAGTGACGCAGGGTGCTAATCAGGCTGACGACCTGTTGCGTCACTGGCCGCAGGACGCGCAGTCGCGACAGCTTCACCAGTCGGTCGACAAGCGGCACCGCGCCGTCGATCAGTTGCCGGGTCCGGGTCTGTCCCGGTGAACGGTCGTAGACCCAGAAGAGCACCACGCCCATGTAGGCGAGCCAGAGCAGCTCGGGCAGTTGGGGGCGCAACTCCGCGTCGACCTTGGCGGTGGAGCCGGTCAGCACGTCGGCGTAGAGGCCGATGGCCGCCTCGCGGGGCCCGGAGGACTCCGCGGAGAAGGGGCTCAGCGGCGAGGTGGGTTCCGCGGCGGTCTTGAAGAAGCTTGCCGCGAACTCGTGTGACGGGGTCAGCACGTCGATGCCCGCGTGCAGCACTCCGCCCAGCCGGGCGGCGAAGTCGGATTCGCGGTCGAGCACCGGCTGTGCCGCCGCCCGGTGTTCCGTCTGGGTGCGGGTGTAGAACTCCTGGATCAGGTGTTCCTTCGACTGGAAGTAGTAGTAGGCGTTGCCGACCGCGACGCCGGCCTCCGTCGCGATGGCGCGCATGGTGGTGCGGGCGTAGCCACGTTCGCGGAACAACCGCATCGCGGTCTCCAGGATCAGCTGCCGCGTGTGCTCGCCCCGGGCGGTCGCCGCCTCACCCGCAGCGGTCGTCGGCACAGTCTGGTCGGTCATTCCGGTCACCGTATCCCGTCGCACCGCCGGTCGGCTCCGGCGACGGCTCGCGGACCCGCTCGCGTACCGCGGAGGCGGCGGCCACCACCGTGCGGGCCAGTGGCAGCAGGTGCGGGCGGGCGAGGCGCTGGGCCGTCTCCCGATGGTCGGCAAGTGCCCACAGGCACGCGAACCAGGCGCCGTCGCCCGCGTACACCTCACCGGTGTCGGCGATCACCGTGAGATCGCGCAGCGTCGCGTCGTGGTCCAGGCCCGGGAAGCGCAGCCGGGCGGTCGCCGAGCCGGCCGGCACGAACTCCAGGGGTACGAGCTGGGCGCGCGACGCCAGCCAACTCCGCGCGGCCCGGCACAGTGGGCAATGCGCGTCGTAGAGGACGGTGAGGCGCCGGATGCCACCGCCCCCGTGTGCGGTGGCATCCGGCAGTCCGTCTGTCCCGCCCCGACCCGGCATTGTCATCGGGCCGGCGGCGTGGGCGGGGCCGGCGGGGTGCCCTGACCGGGTACGGCGGGTGGGACCCCCTGGCTCGGCGCGGCGGGTGGGGTGCCCTGGCCGTGCGGCACCGGCGGGTAGGCGTGCTGCATCGGGAGCCGACCGACCGGAGCCAGTGGCGGATGGGTGGCGAGCTGGCGCAGCCGGTTCCGCCGGTACCGGCCCAGGGCGAAGACGTTGAAGAAGTGCAGCGCGCCAAGCACGAGCAGCACCAGCCCGATCTTCAACGAGAGTTCCTCCATCGCGACGCTTGTCGAGCCGACGGGCTCGGAGTGCCGCATCGCCACCGTGACGTAGCCGAGGTTGAGCAGGTAGAAGCCGACCACGAGCAGGTTGTTCACCGCCCGTGCGAGGCGTTCGTCGGCGAACACCTCGTCGAGGAAGACCATTCCGTTGCGAGTGAGCGCCCGCGCCACCCAGACGGTCAGACCGATGCTGATCGTCAGGTAGGCCAGGTACATCCAGACCTTGGTGTCCATGTGTCGACCCAATCTTGAACGCGTTCAACTTAACGGACGTCAGCGTACGGCAGAAGTTGAACGCGTTCAAGATGGAGGAGTGGCTCAGCGGGCCAGGCCGAGTACCTCGGCGGCGGCCCGGCCGTTGGCGTGGCTCGCGCCGTACGTGGTGACGAAGGCCCGCACGGCGTCGGGGCGCCAGGTGGCCGGCCAACCCATCTCCACCACGGCCACCGGATGTGCCGCGGCCAGCGCACTGGCCAGTTCCGGGCCGCCGGCCAGCCGGTGCAGGTGGCGGGCGACCAGGACGATCGGCCGGTCGCCGGCGCGTCGGCGCAGATCGGCCGGGTCCGTCTCGGCGGCGACCACCCGGATCTGCTCGGTGGCGTCGAGGTGCGGGCCGAGTCCCCACGGCACCCGGCCCTCGGCGATCGTGGAGTTGGCGTGCAGGTGCACCACGAGCGACCGGTCCAGCCCGGTCAGCACGCCCTCCACCCGCACCGCTCGGCGGGCCGCCGCGTACCCGAGGTCGGTGGGGGTGGCGGTGCTGCGGTCGGCGGTCCGGGTCCAGGCGGCGAGGTCCGCAGCGCGGCCGGCGGCCTGTTCGACGCGGGTCCGCTCCAGCCGGCCGTCGCCGAGCGCGGACACGATCTCGGCGACGACCCGCTCGACCAGGTCGGCGTCGACCTTGGCACCGATGCAGAGCAGGTCGGCACCGGCGGCGAGGGCGCGTACCGCCCCGGGGGCGATGCCTCCGGCGGCCAGGGCCGCGCCCTTCATCTCCAGCGCGTCGGTGACGATGACACCGTCGAAGCCGTACTCGTGGCGCAGCAGGTCCACAAGTACGGCCCGGCTGAACGTGGCGGGTCCGTCCCCGGTCAGCGCGGGTACCCGGATGTGTGCGGTCATCACCGCCTTCGCCCCGGCGGCGACCACCGCGGCGAACGGGGGCAGGTCCCGCTGCCGCAGCAGGTCGGGCGCGACGTCCACGGTGGGCAGTTCGTGGTGGGAGTCCGCCACGGTCGCCCCGTGGCCGGGGAAGTGCTTGGCGCAGGCCGCCACCCCGGCGGCCTGGAGCCCGGTGGTCGCGGCGGCGGCGTGTGCGGCGACGCTTTCCGGGTCGGCGCCGAATGATCGGGTGCCGATGATCGGGTTGTCGTCCGCGGTGTTCACATCGACCGTGGGCGCCAGATCGAGGGTGATGCCCAGGCTGGCCAACTCGGCGCCGATGGCCTGGTAGACCTGGCGGGTGAGTGCCACGTCGCCGATCGCGCCGAGCGCGGCGTTGCCCGGGTACGGGCTACCGGTGGCGTGCGCCAGCCGGGTGACGTCGCCGCCCTCCTCGTCGATGGCGATCAGTACGTCGGGCCGGCCGCTGCGCAGCGCCGCCGTGCTGGCCGACACCTGCACCGCGTCGTGGACGTTGCTGCCGAACAGGGTGTGCCCGGCGAGCCCGGCGGCGACCAGGTCGACGGCCCACTCGGGCGGCACCGGCCCCGGGTACGCGGCCAGCAGGGTGCCCAGCGCCAGCCGGCGCAGTCCTGGATCCAGCCCCACGCGTGCTCTCCTCTCGCTGCCGGCCGGCGCGGGTCTCGTACCGGGTCGGCGGAGGGTCGCATTCCCGCGTGGCCGATACGCTACGGCTTACCCGTTCGCCTGTCGGTCTACAGTTACTTAAAAGCTTAAAGGTTAGCAAAGTTTACTAATACTTGAGGACAGATGGCATGAGTGCGACCCGGCTGCCCGGCACCCCACGTCTGTTGCGGGCCCTGAACGACCGCGCGGCGCTGGAACTGCTGCTGGAGCAGGGGCCACTGACCCGGGCCCGGATCGGCGAGCTGACCGGCCTGTCCAAGGTCACCGCCTCGCAACTGGTGGAGCGGCTGGAGGAGCGCGGGCTGGTCACCCGCGTCGGCGAGCAGGCCGGCGGGCGAGGGCCGAACGCCCAGCTCTACGCCGTACGACCCGGCAGCGCTCACGTGGTCGGTGTCGACGTGGGCCCGGAGCGGGTGGTGGCCGCCTGCGCCGACATCACCGGTGCGGTCATCGGCCGGGTCGAGCAGTCCACCCAGGACACCGATGACCCGGTCGGCGTGGTGCACAACGCGGTGGTCCGGGTGGCCGGCAGCGCCGGGGCGCAGTTGTCGAGCGTACGCCGGATCGTGCTCGGCACCCCCGGCCTGGTCGATCCGGGCACCGGCGACATCACCTTCGCGTACAACCTGCCCCGCTGGCATCGTGGTCTGCTCGCTGCGTTGCGGGACGACCTGGACACGCCGGTCGTCTTCGAGAACGACGTCAACCTGGCCGCGGTGGCCGAGGCGCAGTCCGGTGCGGCCCAGGGCCTGGCGGACTTCGTCCTGGTCTGGGTGGGTGCCGGTGTCGGTCTGGCGATCATGTTGGGTGGGCGGCTGCACCACGGCAGCAGCGGTGCGGCCGGTGAGATCGGGTACCTGCCGGTGCCCGGCGCACCCATCCCGCGCGACGTCTCGCGGCGGGCGAAGCCGGCCTTCCAGCAGTTGGCCGGCGCCGACGCGATCCGCGGCCTGGCCCGGGAGCACGGCTACCCGGACGCTGCCGCCGCCGACGCGGTCCGGGCCGCGATCGCCGACGGCACCTCGGGTGGGCCGATGCTCGACGAGGTGGCCCGCCGGCTCGCCCTCGGCGTGGCAAGCACCTGCGTGGTGCTGGATCCGCCGCTCGTGGTGCTCGCCGGGGAGGTGGGGCAGGCCGGCGGGGCGGCCCTGGCCGAGCGGGTGCAGCACGAGGTCGCCGCGATCACCCTGGTACGCCCCCGGGTGGTGCCCACCGGCCTGACCGAGGAGCCGATCCTGCACGGCGCCCTGCGCACCGCACTGGACGCCGTCCGCGACGAGGTCTTCGACTCCACCATCACCTGACCACGGCCACCTTTTCGCCGTTGATCATGAAGTTGTTGGTCTGGGAAGCGCTTGCCTGTGACAACAACTTCATGATCAACCTGGGTGGTTGGGGCGAGCCGGTCAGATCAGGTCGCGGCGGCGGAAGAGGGCGAAGGCCGAGGCGCTGAGGCCGGCGGTGAGCAGCAGGAGCACCGCCAGGGCGGGCTGCCAGGTGAGGGTGTAGCTGCCGTCGCAGTAGCCGTCGGTGACGGTCCGGCAGGCCGTACTGTCCCAGAATCGGACCTCTCCGGCCAGCCACGCGCCGACGTAGCTGGCGAGCATGAGCTGATCGGGTCGGGCCACCTCGAGGATCTGCAACACGATCCGCCCACCGAGCTCCCACACCACCAGGTACGCGGCCACCGCGCCGAGCGCCGCCGCGGTGTGCCGGCCCATCGTCGCGATGGCGAAGCCGGTCGCCGCCGCGAGCAGCACCAGCGTCAACCCGCGACCCCAGATCGCGCCCAACTCGGCCCAGAAGGCCACGTTTGTCGGCCCGGGATAGCCGGCGACCTGGGCGATGACCCAGAAGGTGACGAGATAGGCAAGGGTGGCGAGCACCGACACCGTGAGCACCGCACCGAGCAGCGTGCCGAGCTTGGCCCCGAGCACGGTCAGCCGGCGTGGTCGCCACAGCAGCAGGTTTACCACTCCGCCGGAGTTCAAGTCGGCACCGATGTACGAGGCGCCGACCAGAAACCCGAAGAGCACCAGGTACGCCACCAGGAAGTAGAGCAGCGGCTCGGCCTGCCGGGTGAAGGTGAACACCCCGGTAAGGAAGTCGGCGGCCACCGGCAACCGGTCCCGCAGCGCCGGATCCAGCTCGGAGCAGTCCGGCGGCAGGTAGAAACTCTCGTCGCCGGGGAGCGATTCGCCCCGCTCCCGGGCCAGGCACCGCTCGTGCTGCAACTCCATGCCGCGCAGGTTGGCGGTGGCCTGCCGCTGCGCCTCGGCCAGCTCGACGGCGGAGGGTTGGTGCGACCCGGCCAGCGTGGTCGCCGCGGTCACCCCGAACGCCAGCATCAGCAGGACGATCATCAGCTGTACGAAGCGGCGGGCACCGAGCCGCTCCACCTCGGCACGGATCAGGTTCATGCGTCCACTCCCCGCATCCCGAGGTCGATCTCCTGGTCGGCGGCCGGACTGCCCGGCGGTGCCGAGCCGTCCACCTGCCGAGGAACAGCCGGGTGGGCGGGGGTGCCGGTCAGCTCCAGGAAGACGCTCTCCAGATCCGGCCGCAGCGGCGTCAGCTCGCGTACCCAGACCCCCTGCTCGCCCAGCGTCCGGCTCACCACGGTCGGATCCGGCACCCCGCTGACACCAGATGGTCGGCGTGCCCGGTGACGGCCAGCCCGGCAGCCAGCAGCAGCTCCTCGGCCCGGCCCAGGTCGTCGGCGCGGACCAGATGCTCGTTGTGGTCGAAGCCGGCGAGCACCTCCGCCACCGGGCCGGCCGTCACCCGCCGGCCGTGCGAGATAATCGTGACGTGGTCGCAGATCAGCTGGATCTCGGCCAGGATGTGGCTGGAGAGCAGCACCGTCACGCCGTTGGCCGCCAGCGCCCGCACGAGATCCCGCATCTCCCGGATGCCCGCCGGGTCGAGCCCGTTCGCCGGCTCGTCAAGTATCAGCAGCTCGGGTCGCTTGAGCAGCGCCGAGGCCACCGCCAGTCGCTGCTTCATGCCCAGCGAGTAGCCCTTCACCCGCTCGTCGCCCCGGTCGGCCAGCCCGACCTGCTCCAGCACCTCGTCCACTCGGGCGACCGGTACGCCGCCGGCAAGGGCGAGCAGCCGCAGCGTCCGGTACCCGGTGAAGTTGCCGTAGAACTGCGGACTCTCCACGATCGCCCCGACCCGGCCGGCGACCTGCGGCAACTGCTCCGGCGCGTTGGCGCCGAGCACCCGCATCCGTCCGTCGTCGGCGCGTACCAACCCGAGCAACGCACGCAGGGTGGTCGTCTTGCCCGAACCGTTCGGCCCGAGGAAGCCGTGCACCTGGCCGGCCTCGACAAGCAAATCGAAGCCGTCGACCGCGATCCGTCGCCCGCGACGCAGGCTGTGGAAGGTCTTCCGGAGACCTTCGATCTCGATGACCCCACTGGTCATGGGCGATCCTCCGGGTGGGGTGAGCAACGACACGGCGCCTCACCCTACGGCGGCGACGCCCGCCCGTGGGGGCACCTCGGCGGTGCGTGGTTGGATGGGCTGGTGACTGGTGACCTGATCCCTGGCGCCGCCGGCGCCGCACCCGCCCCCTCGCCCGTGGACGCGGATCTGGTGGTCAGCCTCGACGGCGTCGCCGTACGCCGGTCCGGCACCGCCCTGCTGCACGACGTCGACTGGCGGGTGGAGCTGGACGAACGCTGGGTGGTGCTGGGGCCCAACGGCGCGGGCAAGACCACCCTGCTCAACCTCGCCTCCGGACGACTGCACCCGACCACCGGCACCGCCCACGTGCTGGGCGAGCGGATCGGCCGCACCGACGTGATGGAGCTGCGTACCCGGATCGGCCTGTCCACCGCCGCGCTGGCCGAGCGGTTGCCCGCCCAGGAGCGGGTCGTCGACGTGGTGATGACCGCCGCCTGGTCGGTGGTCGGCCGGTGGCGAGAGAGCTACGACCCGGCCGACGAGGCTCGCGCCCGGGCGTTGCTTGACCAACTGGGCGTCAGCGCGTTGGCCGACCGGGCGTACGGCACGTTGTCGGAGGGGGAGCGCAAGCGGACGCAGATCGCCCGGGCGCTGATGACCGACCCGGAACTGCTGCTGCTCGACGAGCCGGCGGCCGGGCTGGACCTGGGCGGCCGGGAGGACCTGGTCGCCCGCCTCGCCGACCTGGCGCAGGATCCGGACGCTCCGGCGTTGGTCCTGGTCACCCACCACGTCGAGGAGATTCCCCCGGGTTTCACCCACGCGCTGCTGCTGCGCGACGGTGCCGTGATGGCGCAGGGCTTGCTCCAGGACACCCTCACCGCCGACAACCTCACCAAAACCTTCGGGCTGCCGCTGCTCGTCGAGCGCAACGGCGACCGCTACACCGCCCGCGCCGCCTGAGGCGACGCCCGCGCGAACCGGGAGGTGCCCGTGCGACAGACCCGCGTCGTGGTGGTGGGCAGCGCGAACATGGACCTGGTCGCCACCGCGGAGGCGCTGCCCCGGCCGGGGGAGACCCGGCTCGGCACCGACTTCGTCACCGTGCCCGGCGGCAAGGGAGCCAACCAGGCCATCGCCGCCGCGAGAGCCGGCGCCGCAAGCGTCTTCCTCGGCGCGATCGGCTCGGACGCCTTCGGCGTGACCCTGCGGGCCCGGATCACCGCCGCCGGGGTCGACACCAGCCAGTTGCGCACCACCTACGGCGCATCCGGGGTGGCCCTGGTCATGGTCAACGCCGAGGGCGAGAACGCGATCCTGGTGACCCCGGGGGCGAACACGTCGCTGACCGACCTGACCGCAACCGAACTCGCCGCCGTACGCGACGCCGACGTGCTGGTCGCGCAGCTGGAGATCCCGGTGGAGACGGTGACCGAAGCGGCGGTGACGGCCCGCGCCGCCGGTACCCGGGTGGTGCTCAACGCGGCACCGGCCGTGCCGCTCCCGCCGGAGCTGCTCGCCGCCGTGGACGTGCTGGTCGTCAACGAGAACGAGGCGCAGGCGTACACCGGGCGGGGCCGGGAGGATCCGCGTGCGTTGCTGGACCTGGTGCCCCGGGCGGTGTTGACCCTCGGCGCGGAGGGTGCCTGGTACGGCGACCGGGACGGTACGGCGGTGCACGTGCCGGCGGTCAAGGTGGACACGGTCGACTCGACGGCTGCCGGTGACGCCTTCACCGGTGCGCTCGCGGTGGCCTGGGGCGAGGGACGTGACCTGGTGGACGCGGTGCGCTGGGCCTCGGCCGGCGGTGCCGCCTGCGTACGCCGGCTCGGTGCCAGCGTCTCCCTGCCGCACCGGGTCGAGATCGACCAGCTGTACGTACCCGCGTCCTGACCGGATCAGCGTCGCTCGGTCGGGTCGTGCCGGCCCACCCGCCGGGCACCCGGAACGGCGTCGACGCCGGTCCGGAACGCGCGGCGGTACGCCGACGGTGAGGTCCGCATCGCCCGGGTGAAGTGGTGACGGTAGGTGACCGGGGCGTCGAAGCCGACGGCCGTCGCGATCTGCCCGACCGGCGCGTCGGTGGCCTCCAGCAGCGCCAGGCTGGCCCGGACCCGTTGCTCGACCAGCCACCGGATGGGGCTGGTGCCGGTGGCTCTCGCGAAATGCCGTAGATAGGTGCGGGTCGACATGTGGGCCTGCCGGGCCAACCGGGCCACGGTGAGCGGCTCCGCCAGGTGCGCCAGCGCCCAGTCGATGCTGCTGGCGATCCGGTCGTCGTCCGGGTCCACCGTCACCGGTGCCTCGATGAACTGCGCCTGGCCGCCGTCACGGTGCGGCGGAATGACCAGCCGGCGGGCCACCGCGTTGGCCACGACCGAGCCGTGGTCACGTCGCACGACGTGCACGCACAGGTCGAGGCCGGCGGCACTGCCGGCACTGGTGAGGATGTCGCCGTCGTCGAGGTACAGCACGTCGGCGTCGACCGTGACCCGCGGGTACCGGCGGGCCAGCAGGTCCGCGTACCGCCAGTGGGTGGCGGCCCGCCGACCGTCGAGCAGCCCGGCACCGGCCAGCGCGAAGGCGCCCGAACAGATGGACAGCAGTCGGGCACCGGCTCGGTGTGCCAGGCGTAGGGCCGCGACCAGTTCCGGCGACGGTGTGCCGTGCACGTCGGGCACGCCGGGAACGATGACGGTCGCGGCGGCGGCCAGCACGTCGAGGCCGTACGGGCTGTGCAGGCTGGCACCGCCGAGCAGCGGAACGGGGCCCGGTCGCTCGGCGCAGAGCCGCAGGTCGTACCAGGGCACGTCGAGTTCCGGCCGGGGCAGCCCGAAGACCTCCGTGACGATCCCGGTCTCGAAACCCGACATCCCGGGGTACGCGAGCACGGCCACGCTACGGTCGACCGGATCCATGGCCGGATGTTAGCGGAGTAAGGCGTTGCCGCCACTGGCCCACCGCTCGGCCGCGGCCGACCATCGAAGACATGACCCGAGCCTTCGCCGTACCGGCTGCCGAACCGTCCACCGCCGTCGCCCATTTTCTGGACCGACTGCGCTTCGAGACCGACGTGGCCGACGTGCACGCCGACCTCAGCGCGGTCGTGCCGGACCTGGTCGTGGTCGATTCGCGCGGTGACGCGGCCTGGGCGCAGGGCCACCTGCCCGGCGCCGTGCACCTGCCCACCGAACTGATCGCCGAGCGGGCCGCCGGGGCGGTGCCACCCGGCGCGCGCGTGGTCACCTACTGCTGGGGGCCCGGCTGTGACGGCGCCACCCGGGCCGCGCTGGAGTTCGCCCGGCTCGGCTACCCGGTCAAGGAGATGCGCGGCGGCTACGAGTACTGGGTCCGGGAGGGCCTGCCCGTGGCGACCGCCACGGGACTCACCCACCGGCCGGTGGACGACCTGACCGCCCCACGAACCGCTGCCGCCTGCGACTGCTGACCGCCGCCCGTCAAGCGGGGCGGACCGACCATCACGGGCCGGGTGGTCAGCCGGCGTCGTCGTTGAGCTTCTCGCCCCGCCTGCGCAGCATCGACAGGCCGGGGATGCCCGCCACCGCGAGTTTGAGGTCCCGGGTGACGTCGAGCAGGTCGTGCAGGTCCGGGCCGACCCGGTCCAGGGTGGCCAGGATCGGCAGGACGTCGGCGGTGAGGTGCTGCCGCAGCTTCGGCAACTCGTCGACCAGCCGGACCGCCGCGGTCACCTCCTCGTGGCTGAGTTGCTCGACGAAGTGGTTGGCCATCGGGGCGGCCCGTCGCAGCGCCGGCTCGTACGCCTTCAGCAGTTCCGCCGCGGTGGCGGCAGCCTCCGCCGCCGTACCCACGGTCTCGGCGGCCCGCCCGGCCACCGACCGCGCCGACTCCACGACGACGGCCGCCGCTGCGGCCACCTCAGTGGCATTGTCCACGGCGGCGGTGGCGGCGGCACTGATCACCGCGACCTCACGGACCGCCACCTCGGCGTCGGTGACCATCTGGTCGGTCCGGTCCAGGGTCTGCTCGACCCGGTCCACCACGCCGTTGATCCGGGCGAGCAGCGCCTCCACCTCGTCGAGCACCGCGAACGCGCGGGACGGGATGGCGGCGAAGGACGCGGCCTGGTCGAGGGCGGAACGGGTGAGACCGAGAACCGCGGTCGGCCGGGGAAGGGGGAGTGCCATGGGATCAAGTGTGCGTCGGGCGGGCCACCACAGCCCGACGACGGGTTTCAACGATCGCTCTGCTGCTCGACGGCGCGCTGCACCGCCCGGTAGATCTGGCCGAACCGCAGCGCGTCCGGCGTGCGCAGCACCAGCACCTCCTGCCGCCGGTACTGCACCCACAGTTCCAGCACCCGGTTGCCGCGTTCGTAGGAGCGGTCCAGCCAGCCCAGGGGTATCTCCAGGAACGGGACCAGGGCGAGTGGGACGATGACGCACGCGGCGAGCACGATCAGCGCCGGCAGCCACTCGCCCCGGTCCTGCGCGGACCAGGCCAGCGAGAGCACACAGATCAGCCCTACCAGTGGGGGCAGGGACAGCAGCAGAACCAGGACGCCCCGACCGAGAACCCGACCGCGTACGGCGAGGGTGGTGCGCCCTTTCGCATGCCAGACGTAGGTGACCTCGGTGATCGGGATGACGTGCCCACCGGCCCGGATCGCCTCGGAGGTCACCTGTACCGCGTCGTCCCGGTAATAGAGCGCCATCACTAAGCCTAAGCACCACCGGGCAACCTTTCGTAGTCAGATGGGCGCTCAGCGTCGACGGGGTGGTATCGGTCGGCCGACCTCCATGGCCCGTTGCACGGCCCGGTAGATCTGCCCGAAGCGCAGCGCGTCCGGTGTGCGGAGCAATTGCACGGGACGGCCGCGCCAGCGGATCCAGACCTCCCGCTGCCGGCTGCCCCGGGTGTAGGAACGGTCGAGGTGCTCGAAGAGGAAGTCGGCGACCGGCCCGACCGCCAGCCCGACCAGCACGGAGGCCCCGATGATCGCGATCGTGACGGTCGCCGAGCGGTCCAACCAGACGGCCAGCGCGACTCCGGCGGCGGCGGCCACCAGCGGGGCGACCATCGCGGCACCGATGGCGCCGCGCCCGGCCAGCACCCGCCAGGAGCGGGTGCCGTGGTGGTGCCAGATCTCGGTGATCTCGGCAAGCGGGTAGACCCGGCCTTCGACGGTCACCGCGGCTGAGGTGACCCGCACCAGCCGGTCGTCGTAGTAGGTGACCACGGAACGCCTGTCGGCCGGCCCGGGTGCCGCACGCGGGTAAGCGGCCGGCGTCGCGGCACGGCCACCGCGCGGCTCGGGCTGACCAGGGTTCATCGTGCGACTCCCGACTGACGGGGCTGGCACCAGACTACTTACCCCAACGAGCCGGGTCGTAAGGTTGGCACGCGACTTCGACGAGGAAGTGAGGCTCAGCGTGGGCGAGTTCGTGCGGCTGGAGACCTGGGACGGCATCGGCACCATCCGGCTGGAGCGGCCGCCGATGAACGCCCTCAACACCCAGGTGCAGGAGGAGTTGCGCGCCGCCGCGACCGCCGCGACCGCCGACGACGGCGTCCGCGCGGTCATCGTGTACGGCGGCGAGAAGGTCTTCGCGGCCGGCGCGGACATCAAGGAGATGGCGGACATGTCCTACGTGGACATGGCGGGGCGGGCCGCCGACCTGTCGAGCGCGCTCGGCGCGATCGCCCGGATCCCCAAGCCCGTCGTCGCCGCGATCACCGGCTACGCCCTCGGCGGCGGCTGCGAACTGGCGCTGGCCTGCGACTGGCGGGTGGTGGCCGAGGACGCCAAGCTCGGCCAGCCCGAGATCAAGCTCGGCATCATCCCCGGCGCCGGGGGTACCCAGCGGCTTGCCCGGCTGGTCGGGCCGGCCCGCGCCAAGGATCTGATCATGTCGGGTCGGATGGTGGACGCGCAGGAGGCGCTGCGGATCGGCCTGGCCGACCGGATCGCCCCGGCGGCCGAGGTGTACGACACCGCGGTGGCGATGGTGCGGCCGTATCTCACCGGTCCGGTGCAGGCGCTGCGGGCGGCGAAGCTGGCCGTCGACGGTGGCCTGGACATGGATCTGAACTCGGGTCTGGCCTGGGAGAGCCAGCTCTTCGCGGCGCTGTTCGCCACCGACGACAGGCGTGAGGGAATGGCGGCCTTCGTGGCGAAGCGGAAGCCGGACTTCACCGGACGCTGAGCATGCCGAGAACGGTTCACATTCCTTCTACCGGCCAGTAGCGTGTGACTCCGGTCAGGCGACGAGAAGGAGCGGGAATGACGGAGCGGATCGAAGGCCACGGCGGGGAGCTCGCCCTCGCGGCGCTGCGCGCGTACGGGGTGCGGGAGATGTTCACCCTCTCCGGCGGGCACGTGTTCCCGCTCTACGATGCCGCACACAAGACCGACTTCCCGATCTACGACGTGCGCCACGAGCAGTCCGCCGTCTTCGCCGCCGAGGCGGTGGCCAAGCTCCAGCGCCGGCCCGGGCTGGCCGTACTCACCGCCGGCCCCGGCGTGACAAACGGCATCTCCGGTCTGACCAGCGCCTTCTTCAACGCCTCGCCGGTACTCGTGCTCGGCGGCCGGGCGCCCCAGTTCCGCTGGGGCTCGGGCAGCCTCCAGGAGATGGACCACCTCCCGCTGGTCGCCCCGGTCACCAAGCACGCCGAGACGGTCTTCAGCGCCGACGACATTCCGCGGGCGGTGGCCGCCGCGCTGACCACCGCCCTCACCCCGCACCGGGGGCCGGTGTTCCTCGACTTCCCGCTGGAGGCGGTCTTCTCGGTCGGCGACGCGGAGCTGCCGGCCGGGCCGCAGCTCAGCCCGCTCGAAGCCGACCCCGACGAGGTGGCCCGCGCGGCCGCGCTGATCGCGGGCGCGACCCGTCCGGTGATCATCGCCGGGTCGGACGTCTGGACCGGTGACGCCGTCGACGAGCTGCGGGCGGCGGCCGAGGCGCTCACCGTGCCGGTCTTCACCAACGGCATGGGTCGGGGCGCCCTGCCGCCGGAGCACCCGCTGGCCTTCGCCAAGGCCCGTCGGGTGGCCCTGTCCAACGCCGATGTGGTCGTGGTGATCGGCACCCCGTTGGACTTCCGGCTCTCCTTCGGCGACTTCGGCGAGGCTCAGGTGGTGCACATCGTCGACGCGCCCAGCCAGCGCGCCGGTCACGTACAACCCGCCGCCGCCCCCGCCGGTGACCTGCGGCGCATCCTCACCGCCCTGGCCGATCACCCCGGCGACCGGCTCGACCACGACGACTGGGTCGCCCAGCTGCGCACCGCGGAGGACGCGGCGAAGGCCCGCGACGCCGAGGAGATGGCGGCCGAGACCGACCCGATCCGCCCGGCCCGGATCTACGGCGAGCTGCGAAAGGTGCTCGCCCGTGACGCGGTCACCATCGGCGACGGCGGCGACTTCGTCTCGTACGCGGGGCGCTACCTGGAGCCGGCCCAGCCCGGCACCTGGCTCGACCCCGGCCCGTACGGCTGCCTCGGCACCGGCATGGGCTACGCGATGGGTGCCCGGGTCACCCACCCGGACCGGCAGGTCTGCGTGCTGATGGGTGACGGCGCGGCCGGCTTCTCCCTGATGGACGTGGAGTCACTGGCCCGGCAGAAACTGCCGGTGGTCATCGTGGTCGGCAACAACGGCATCTGGGGCCTGGAGAAGCACCCGATGCGGGCCATGTACGGCTACGACGTGGCCGCCGACCTCCAGCCCGAGCTGCGCTACGACCAGGTGGTCGGTGCGCTCGGCGGGGCGGGCGAGACGGTCGCCAAGGCCGCCGAGCTGGGTCCGGCCCTGCAACGGGCCTTCGACGCCGGGGTGCCGTACCTGGTCAACGTGCTCACCGATCCGGCCGACGCGTACCCCCGCTCCTCGAACCTGGCCTGAGCCGGGGCACCCCGCCCCGGCCGCTACATCTCGGGGCGGGGTTCCTCGCGCGGTGGCTCGCCCTCGCGTTTGCGCAGGTCGTCCTCGCGTTTGCGCAGGTCCTCCTCCCAGCGGCGGAAGAGTTCCTGGTCCTCCTGCCGCGAGCGCTCCTCGATCGAGCGGAGGAACTCCGGGTCGTCGTCCGGCGCGGGCGGCCGAGGACGCTCGGCCGGGCGTGCGCCCGGAGCCCAGGACGTCGACCCACCGGCAGGCTTTCGCTCGCGACCGGCGACGAACCAGGCGATCGAGCCGACCAGCGGGAAGAACAGAATGATCAGCAGCCAGGCGATCCGGGGGAGGTGGCGGATGCCGTCCTCCTCGGCGGAGAGGCAGCTGATCAGGGCACAGACGGCGAGGACGACCTGCACCAGGAAGAGGAGGATGTACAGCCGGGCCATGTAACCATCATTACCTACCGGGCACAGCGGTCACACCCCGCGCAGCACCAGCAGTGCGCCGAGCAGTGCGAATCCGGCGGCGGCCAGCCCCACCAGGGCAAAAAGCCGACCGCCGGTCGGGGGCACGCCGCTGCCGGTGGCCCGTCGCCAACAGAGCGTGACGACCACGCCCCAGCCGAGGATGGTCAGCGCCGCCAACCCGGCTCCGACCGGCCCGCCGGTGAGCGCGAGCCGGACCGTCAGCAGCGCCACCACGGTCAGCGTGAGCAGGGTGCGCCGCCAGGCCAGCCGGGTGCGTTCGGGTTGCAGCCCCGGGTCGCGGACCGTGCTCATCCGCTGATCGCCCCGGCGAGCACCGCCACCACCAGCGACAGCGCGCCGAGGCCGACGATCAGGGCGAGGACGGCCGGGAAACGGGACGCGGGCAGTTCCTCGCCGAGCCGGATGGCCCGTTCGGTGCGTGCCCAGTGGTCGACGGCCCGGATCGCGACCACGCCGCCGAGCAGCAGCAACGCCACGGCGATCGCCTCGCGCAGGTGGACCAGGGCGAGGTTCGGCAGGAACTGCGCGGCGGCGAGTCCACCGGCGATCAACGCCAGTCCGGTACGCAACCAGGCCAGGAACGTGCGTTCGTTGGCCAGCGAGAAGCGGTAGTCGGGGGTGCTACCCACCGACCGCAACTCCTGCGGATCGAACCAGTTCCTGATCATCTGCATCACGTTGGTGATTATCCGGTTTCCAGCGGGAATAGTTTGGGGGCATGACGGATCTTGACGCGATCACCCTGCGGGCGGCGTACGACACCCAGCTGCGGCCGGATCTGCCCGACCCGGTACCCGACGGCGTCGTGGTGGAACCCGACGGTCCGTTGTTCCGGGTGCTGGGCCTGGACCAGTGGGGTTCGGTGACCTACCGCGACCTCGGTGGGTTGGCCGGCGCCGAGCTCGACGAGTTGATCGCCCGGCAGGTGGCGGTGTCCCGCGAGCGGGGTGAGCCGGTCGAGTGGAAGCTGCACGGTCACGACGAGCCGGCCGACCTGCCGCAGCGGTTGCGAGCCGCCGGCTTCGTGCCGGAGGAGCAGGAGACCGTCGTGGTCGGCCCGGTCGCCCCGCTGGCCGCCGCGCTGCCGGTGGTCCCCGAGGGCGTACGCCTGCGGGAGGTGACCGGGCGCGCGGACCTGGACCGGATCGCGGAGCTGAAGACCCAGGTGTGGGGGCGTGACCTGTCCGGACTGGCCGACGGGCTGGAACGGGAGATCGCCGCCGATCCGCAGGCGATCACGGTCGTGGTGGCCGAGGCGGGCGAGACGATGGTGAGCGCCGGTTGGGTGCGGTATCCGGCCGACAGCACGTTCGCCACGCTCTGGGGCGGCTCGACGCTGTCGCAGTGGCGGCGCAGGGGCATCTACCGGGCACTTGTCACCTACCGGGCCCGGCTGGCCGGGGCGCGTGGCCGGACCTTGGTGCAGGTCGACGCGTCGGATGAGAGCCGTCCGGTGCTGGAGCGGCTCGGGCTCGTCCCGGTCACCACCACCACGCCCTACGTCTACACTCCGTGATCATGAGCCAGCGGCTGACGGACGACGAGAAGATGACCCTGAAGACGGGTGCCTTCGGTGCGGTGCTGATGGTCTCGAACGCCGACCCGGGGGTGATCGCGTTGTTCCGGGAGAGCTTCGCGGCCTCCGGGGCGATGGCCGATGCCAGTGGCGTGGTGAAGGAGGCGTTGACCAGCGGGCCGTTGCCGAAACTGCCGCGCGACTCGGCGCTGGAGGTGGAGTCGGTGGTGCTGCCGGCGCTGCGCCGGGGGGTCGAGATCCTGACCGAGAAGGTCCCGCAGGACGTCCCGGTCTACCGCGCGGTGGTGCTGGCGGCGGCCGATCGTACGGCCCGCGCCCACGACGGCGTGAGTCCGGCCGAGGCCGAGGTGATCGAACGCATCAGGGGCGTGCTGGGCGCCGATGCTACTGGCAGGTAACATGGCGCCGTGGGCAACCGCACAACAGCCCTTGGTTGACCGGACGGCACCGCACGCGCGAGGCTGCGCCCAGATCGGGGCGAAAAATCACATAACCACAGCAGGAGGGTCGTCGAAGCGCGATGAACATCGTCGTACTCGTCAAGCAGGTGCCTGATTCGGGCGCGGACCGCAACCTGCGTACTGACGACAACACTGTCGACCGCGGTTCGGCGAACAACGTCATCAACGAGATGGACGAGTACGCCATCGAGGAGGCGTTGAAGATCAAGGAGGCGCACGGCGGCGAGGTGACGATCCTGACCATGGGTCCGGACCGGGCGACCGAGTCGATCCGCAAGGCGCTGTCGATGGGCCCGGACAAGGCGGTGCACGTGGTGGACGACGCCCTGCACGGCTCCTGCGCCGTCGCCACCTCGAAGGTGCTCGCCGCCGCGCTCGGGCAGCTCAATGCCGACCTGGTGCTCTGCGGCTCCGAGTCGACCGACGGGCGGGTGCAGGTGATGCCGCACATGCTCGCCGAGCGGCTCGGCATCGCCGCGCTGACCGGTGCGCGCAAGCTCACGGTCGACGGGGCCACGCTGACCGTGGAGCGGCAGACCGAGGAGGGCTACGAGGTGGTCACCGCCTCGACCCCGGCCATCGTCTCCGTGTGGGACACGATCAACGAGCCCCGGTACCCGTCGTTCAAGGGCATCATGGCCGCCAAGAAGAAGCCGGTGCAGACGCTCTCCCTGAGCGACCTGGGTGTGGCCGCGAACGAGGTCGGCTTCGACGGGGCGACCAGCACCGTGGTGGAGCACAGCAAGCGTCCGCCGCGTTCGGGTGGCGTCAAGGTCACCGATGAGGGCTCCGGCGGCACGCAGCTCGTCGAGTTCCTCGCCACCGAGAAGTTCGTGTGAGGGGTGTGGGACATGTCTGAGGTTCTCGTCGTCGTCGAAGCCACCGCGGAGTTCGGCGTCAAGAAGGTCACCCTGGAGATGCTCACCCTCGCCCGTGAGCTGGGCTCCCCGTCGGCGGTGGTGCTCGGCGGCACCGGTGCCGCCGAGGCGCTCGCGGGCAAGCTGGGCGAGTACGGCGCGGAGAAGATCTACGCGGCCGAGGGTGACGAGATCGACGGCTACCTGGTGGCGCCGAAGGCCACCGCGGTCGCCGACCTGGTCAAGCGGGTGCAGCCGGCCGCCGTGCTGCTCGCCTCCTCGCAGGAGGGCAAGGAGATCGCCGCCCGGCTGGCGGTCAAGCTGGACAACGGCATCCTGACCGACGTGGTGGGCCTGGCCGCCGACGGCACCGCCACCCAGGTGGCCTTCGCCGGGTCGACAATCGTGAAGTCCAAGGTCACCCGGGGCCTGCCGCTGGTCACCGTCCGGCCGAACTCGGTGAACCCGACGCCGGCCGCGGCCACTCCCGCGGTCGAGCAGCTCACCGTCGCCGTCACCGACAACGACAAGCTGGCCAGGGTGGTCGACCGGGTGGCCGAGCAGAAGGGTTCCCGCCCCGAGCTGACCGAGGCCGGCGTGGTCGTCTCCGGCGGTCGCGGCGTCGGCAACGCGGACAACTTCAAGCTGGTCGAGGAACTGGCCGACCTGCTCGGCGGTGCCGTCGGCGCCTCCCGGGCCGCGGTCGACTCCGGCTTCTACCCGCACCAGTTCCAGGTGGGCCAGACCGGCAAGACCGTCTCCCCGCAGCTCTACGTCGCGCTGGGCATCTCCGGCGCGATCCAGCACCGGGCCGGCATGCAGACCTCGAAGACCATCGTCGCGGTCAACAAGGACGGCGAGGCGCCGATCTTCGAGCTGGCCGACTTCGGGGTGGTCGGGGACCTGTTCAAGATCGTCCCGCAGGCCGCCGAGGAGATCCGCAAGCGCAAGTGAGCCGTACGCGAGCAGCCGCCGTCCGGGTTTCCGGGCGGCGGCTGTGTCGTCGGTGGCATGGGGAGCTGATCGGCGGGCCGGGGAGCTGAACCGGCCCGCCGATCAGCCCGTCAGGGAGCCCCGCAACAGGCTGTCGCCGGAGTGGGCGGTGTCGTTGTCGAACTCCTCGGCCGAGACGTCGACGATCGAGTACTGCCCCAGGTCGACGTTCGGCGGCAACGGCAGCAACACGTCGGAGCCGTCGCCGAGCACACCTACCGAGAACATCTCCATGTTTCGCGGGTTGATGAGCCAGACCTCGTAGTACCCCGGTACGGCCGGGAGATTCGCCACGTGCAGGTGCAACTCGCCGGTGCCCAGCACCCGGGCGTCGCCCTGGGCCGCCGGTGGGGTCGACCCGTACGCCGCCAGTGGTGCGCTGGCCACCACCGTCGGCTCGGCGGGCGTACCGTCGCGCAGCACGGCGACGGTGCCGACCACACCGACGGTGGCGGCGGCGACCGCCGTGACCGCCGTCGTGGCGAGCCGTGACCAGCGCCCGCTCCGCGATCGGCGCGGCCCGGGCGGGGCGTCGGTGGTGACCGGGCCGGCCGGGTCCGGCCGCTGCCGGTCGGCGGCGAGCCGGGGCAGTTCCTTCGCCGCCGTGATCTCGGCCATGATGCCCTGCCAGACGTGTTCCGGCGGGTCGGGCAGCTCGCGCAGCTCCTGACTGGCGGCGCCGAGGCCGGCGACGTGGCGCAGGCTCTCCAACTCCGCCTGGCAGTGCGGGCAGGCGTCGAGGTGGGTGCGGTCGGAGGTGTCCACCTCACTCTCACCGAGCGCCAGAAATACCAGCCGGTCGTGCTCCAGGTGCTGCACCGTCCACCTCCCATCTGCGCTTCAGACTTGCCATGCCCCGCCGGATGTGACTCTTGACCGTGCCGAGCGGCACCCCGGTCATCGTCGCGATCTGCTGGTGGGTCAGGTCGTCGAAGAAGGCCAATTCCAGCATGCGCCGCTGTTCGTCCGGCAGCCGCGCCAGCTCGTCGGCCACCACCAGCCGGTCGACCACCGTGTCCGGGTCGCTGCCGGCGGGTGCCGGCTCAGGCAGTTGGCGTACGGTCTCGACCACCCGGTTCTCCCGGGCGGCGGACCGCAGCCGGTCGATCACCTTGCGCCGGCCGATGCCCAGCAGCCAGCCGACCAGCGAGCCCTTCGCCGGATCGAAGGTCTCTCGGCCGAGCCAGGCGGCGACGAATGTGGCCTGGGTCGCGTCCTCCGCGTCGCTGCGGTTCACAAGCGTGCTGGTGGCCAGATGGAGAACGGCCCGACCGTACCGGTCGTACGCCTCGCGCAGCGCCAGCTCGTCGCCGGCACGGAAGCGGTCGGCCAGCTCGTCCTCAGGTGTGCCCGGTTGCTGCCGGATCCCGGTCACGGGACGGTTCGCCTGGTTGGGGGCATGCCCGACTGTAGCTCGCACCGGCGCCGTCCCCTCTGTCAGCCCAGCGTCTCCTCGGCCTCTCTTCGTCCGTCCGGTGCCTGACGGATGCGGTTGCGACCGGAAAAAGAAAGTCGCACCGGCCCGCATCCGGGCGGCGACGAGCCGGCGTAACTCGGGGTGCACAGCAAGCCTGACGAAATGGCATGGACCACCAGGAGGCAGACATGCAGTTCGCGTACCTTCGCCGCGTCGCCGCGGGTGGCGCGGTCGCCGCGCTGACCTTCGTCGGCGCCGGCCTCGCGACGGCGACCCCGGCTTACGCCGCCGACTCGAAGGTCTCCGTCGTGCACGGCATTCCGGACACCCCTGTCGACGTCTACGTCAACGGCGAGAAGACCCTGGAGAACCTTGAGCCGGGTGACGTGGCCGGGCCGCTGGACCTGCCCGAGGGGCAGTACGACCTGGCCCTGACCAGGCCGGGCGAGCCGATCGGGCAGGCCATCCTCACCGCCGACGACGCCGAGGTCCCCGGCGGGGCGAACATCAGCATCGCCGCCCACCTCGACGCCGACGGTCAGCCCACGATCACCCCCTTCGTCAACGACACCGCGAAGGTCGACGCCGGCAAGGCCCGGCTGATCGTCCGGCACACCGCCGCCGCGCCCGCCGTGGACGTGCGGGCCGGCGGCAGCCCGGTCTTCGAGGGCCTGACCAACCCGAACGAGGCCAAGGGCGACGTGGATGCCGGCAGCGTCTCGGCGGACGTGGTGCTCGCCGGCACCGACACCGTGGTGATCGGGCCGGCCGACCTCAACCTGGCTGAGGGCACGGCGACGATCGTCTACGCCATCGGCTCCGCCGAGGCGGAGAACCTGTCGATCGTGGCGCAGACCATCGACGGCCTGCACTCGGCGCCGTCCGGCGTGCCGAGCGGCACCGGCGGACAGGCCGGCACCGGCCTCGGCACCTGGTGGTACGCCCTGGCGGGTGCCGGGATCCTGCTGCTGGTCGCGGGCGGGGCGCGGGCGGCTGTCGTCCGGTCGGGTCGCCGGTGACCGTCGTCAACCGTGGGGCGCTGGCGGCGGTGGCCGCCGGCGCCGCCGCGCTCGCCGTCGCGGCGGTGGTGGCGGTCGTGTCCCGGCCGGCGGGAGACGTCGGCGCCGAGCAGGCCGCCGCCCTGGCCAATCCCACCCCGTCGACCACCGGCCCCACCGTGGCGGTGGCCCCGGGCGCGCTGCCCGACGACGCCGAACCGGTGCGCCCGGTCCGGCTGCGCATCCCCGCGATCGGGGTCACCGCGCGGGTCGACCCGGTCGGCGTCAACGAGCGAACGCGGGAGTTCGACGTGCCGCCAAGCGTCGACGAGATCGGCTGGTACCGCTACGGTCCCGGGCTGGAGGCCGAGTCCGGCTCGGTGGTCATCGCCGGGCACGTCGACAGCGCCGAACAGGGCAAGGGTGCCTTCCACCGGCTGCGTGAACTGGCACCGGGTGACACCGTGACGGCCACCGGCGACGACGGGACCGAGCGGACCTACCGGGTGGTGGCGCGGGAGGAGTACGACAAGACGAAGATTCCGCTGGAGCGCTACTTCGCCCGCGACGGGCGCCCTCGCCTGACGCTGATCACCTGTGGCGGGCCGTTCGACGCCGACGCCCGCCGTTACCGGGACAACATTGTGGTGACCGCCGCACCGGTCTGACGTCCCGCCAGGCAATCCGGTCTGCGGTCGACACCGGAGTGGTCGTTAGGCTGAACCGTGATGGCTTACCTGGATCATGCCGCGACCACTCCGATGCTCGACGAGGCACTGGAGGCGTACGTCGCGACCGCCCGCGAGGTCGGCAACGCGTCTTCCCTGCACGCGTCCGGCCGGCGCGCCCGTCGCCGGGTGGAGGAGTCGCGGGAGCGGGTGGCCGCCGCGCTGGGTGCCCGGCCGTCCGAGGTGATCTTCACCGGTGGTGGCACCGAGAGTGACAACCTCGCGGTGAAGGGCATCTTCTGGGCGCGCCGGGCCGCCGACGCCGGGCGGCGCCGGGTGATCTCCAGTGCCGTCGAACACCACGCCGTCCTCGACGCGGTGGAGTGGCTGGACCGGCACGAGGGCGCCGAGGTGGGCTGGCTGCCCGTCGACGGGGCCGGGCGGCTGCACCCGGACGCGCTCCGCACGGAACTGGCCGAACACGGCGACCGGGCGGCGCTGGTCACCGCCATGTGGGCCAACAACGAGGTCGGCACCGTCCAGCGGATCGGCGAGCTGGCCGCCGTGGCGGCCGAGTACGGCGTGCCGTTCCACACCGATGCCATCCAGGCGGTCGGTCAGGTGCCTGTCGACTTCGCCGGCAGCGGCGTCGCCGCGCTCACCGTGACCGGTCACAAGCTCGGTGGCCCGGTCGGGGTCGGCGCGTTGCTGCTCGGCCGGGACGTGACGGCGGTACCGCTGCTGCACGGCGGGGGACAGGAGCGGGACGTGCGGTCCGGCACCCTCGACGCGGCCGGCATCGTCGCCTTCGCGGTCGCCGTCGAAGCGGCCGTCAAGGGCCAGCAGGAGTACGCGGCCGGGCTGGCCGCGCTCCGGGACGACCTGGTGCGGCGGGTCCGCCAGGCGGTCCCCGAGGTGGTCTTCAACGGTGACCAGACCGATCGGCTGCCCGGCAACGCGCACTTCTCGTTCCCCGGTTGCGAGGGGGACGCGCTGCTGCTCCTGCTGGACGCCCAGGGCATCGCCTGCTCGACCGGCTCGGCCTGCTCGGCCGGGGTGGCACAGCCCTCCCATGTGCTGCTGGCGATGGGCGCGGACGACGACCGGGCTCGCTCGTCCCTGCGGTTCTCCCTCGGCCACACCAGCACCACCGACGACGTCGACGCGCTCATCGCCGCCCTTCCGGGGGCCGTGGAACGGGCCCGGCGGGCGGCGGGCCCGCGTACGCCCCGCTGAGCCGGTGCCGGGCGGGGATAGGCTCGGTGGGAAGGGAGAGTGGTCCGGGTGAGGGTGTTGGCGGCGATGTCCGGCGGCGTGGATTCCGCCGTGGCGGCGGCGCGGGCGGTGCAGGCCGGGCATGACGTGACCGGCGTGCACCTGGCGTTGGCACGCAACCCGCAGACCTACCGCACCGGAGCCCGGGGGTGCTGCACCCTGGAAGACTCGCGGGACGCCCGGCGGGCCGCCGACGTGCTCGGCATCCCGTTCTACGTCTGGGACATGGCCGACCGCTTCCACGCCGACGTGGTCGACGACTTCGTCGCCGAGTACGCGGCGGGGCGTACCCCCAACCCGTGCCTGCGCTGCAACGAGAAGATCAAGTTCGCCGCGGTGCTGGACCGGGCGGTGGCCCTGGGGTTCGACGCCGTGGTGACCGGCCATCACGCCCGGCTCGGTCCCGACGGCCTGCTGCGCCGCAGCGTCGACGCGGCCAAGGACCAGTCGTACGTGCTGGCCGTGCTCACCCGCGAGCAGTTGGACCGCTCGATCTTCCCGCTGGGGGACTCCACCAAGGCGCAGGTCCGGCAGGAGGCCGCCGAGCGTGGGCTCGCCGTCGCCGACAAGCCGGACTCGCACGACATCTGCTTCATCGCCGACGGTGACACCCGCGGCTTCCTGGCCCAGCGCCTCGGCGAGACGCCCGGCGACGTGGTCGACGCGACCACCGGTGCCGTGGTGGGGCAGCACGCCGGTGCGTACGCGTACACCGTCGGCCAGCGGCGCGGCCTGCACCTGGACCGGCCCGCCCCGGACGGCCGGCCCCGCTACGTGCTCTCCATCACGCCGAAGACGAACACCGTCACCGTCGGCCCCGCCGAGGCGCTTGAGGTCTCCGAGGTCACCGCCACCCGCCCGGTCTGGACCGGCGGACCGCGACCCGACGGCCCGATCGAGTGCGAGGTGCAACTGCGCGCCCACGGCGTCGTGGTGCCCGCCGCCGTCACCGTCGACGGCGAGACCCTCCACGCCGACCTGCGCCACCCGGTGCGCGGCGTGGCCGCCGGCCAGGCCATCGTCGCCTACCGCACCGACCCCGCCGGCGACATCGTCCTCGGCTCCGCCACCATCACCGACTGACAGCCCCGCCAACCGCTCGCCCTCCGCCTCGGCCCTCCGCCTCGGCCCTCCGCCTCGGCCCTCCGCCTCGGCCCTCCGCCTCGGCCCTCCGCCTCGGCCCACGAGTTGCGGTATGTCGGGCCTTCCCGCCGGCGTGACCGCCCGACATACCGCAAGCCGTGATCTCGCCGAGGGTCGGACTGCGGGAGGTACCCTGCGGCGGTGAGTGATCAGGGGCTGCCGTGGGGAGTGGGCGCGGCGACGGGGCTGGGGTCGTTGCCGGGGACCGACATCGCCGAGGCGCAGCGGATCGTTTTCGGTGAGCTGCCCGACCTGCCTCATCTGCCGGAGCTACCGGCCCGTGGCCCGGGCGCCGACGTGATCGGGCGTACCGGCGGTCTGCTGGTGGAGCTGCCGGTCGAGCTGTACGCGGCGCGGTGGCGGGTGGCCCCGCGTCCCGGCCGCGACCTGCGCCGGGCCCGCGACCTGATGGAACGTGACCTGGACCAGCTCGCCGAGCAGGCCGAGGAGTACGCCGGCCCAATCAAGATCCAGGCAGCCGGCCCGCTGACCCTGGCCGCCTCGATCGAGCTGCCGATCGGCGGTCGGATGCTGCGCCATCCCGGCGCGCTGCGGGACCTGGCCGGCTCGCTGGCCGAGGGGCTGCGCGGCCACGTCGAGGCGGTGACCCGCCGGTTGCCGCGCGCGTCGGTGCTGCTCCAACTGGACGAACCGTCCCTGCCGGCGGTCCTGGCCGGCCGGATCCCCACCGAGAGCGGCCTCGGTGCCTACCGGGCGGTGGAGACGGGCGACGCCCGTGGGTTGCTGAGCACGGTGGTCGAGGCGGTCGGGGTGCCGACCGTGGTGCACTGCTGCGCCCCGGACGTGCCGCTGGACCTGCTCCGCTCCACCGGAGCGATGGGCGTCGCACTCGACCTGAGCCTGCTCACCGACCTCGACCCGCTCGGCGAGGCACTCGACGCCGGGTTCGGGCTGCTGGCCGGCGCCGCACCGACGACGCCGACCGGTCGCGCGCCGACCTCCGCCGACCTCGCCGACCGGGTACGCACGCTCTGGGACCGCCTCGGGTTTCCGCGCCGCCGGCTCGCCGAGCAGGTGGTGGTGACCCCCGCCTGCGGCCTGGCCGGTGCGGACGCGGCGTACGCCCGGGCGGTCCTCGCGGCCTGCCGGGACGCCGGGCGCCGGCTGTCCGAGGAGTGAGGTTTCTGGTCGTACCCACCGGGCACGATGCTCGCCATGATTGGACAGCTGCGTTCGACGGTGATCGACTGCCCCGACCCGCGTGGGCTGGCCGGCTTCTACTCGGAGCTGCTCGGCCTGCCGCTGATCGAGGACAACTCCGACGGTGACGACTGGGTGGTGCTCGGCGGGCCGCCCGGCCACCTGCCCCGGCTGGCCTTCCAGCGGGCGCCTGAGCTGCGCCCGCCGGCCTGGCCCGATCCGGAGCGGCCCCAGCAGTTCCACCTCGACGTGACGGTGGACGACATCGAGGCGGCAGAACAGGCGGCCCTGGCCCTGGGCGCCCGGCGGCTACCCGGCGAGGGCGAAGGCTTCCGGGTCTACGCCGACCCGGCCGGCCACCCGTTCTGCCTCTGCTGGGACTGACCGTCGGGCCTGCCCGGCCGTCCAGCGTGTCCGGCCGTCCAGCGTGTCCGGCCGTCCAGCGTGTCCGGCCGTCCAGCGTGCTCGGTCGGCCGGTGGGCTCGGGCGGCCGGTGGGCCTCGCCGGACGGCTGGGCGTCGACGGCTGGCCGCGAAGCGTCGAGAGCCGGCCACCGGCCGACCTCGGGCGGGCCGGCAGCCCGACGGTGGTGGTCCGATCGGACGCTGCGCGGCTTGCGGCCGGCGGGCATCATCGCCTTCATGATCAGTTCCGCTCCTCGGCGCGCCTCCGGTTCGCTCTTCGGTCTGGCTTACGGTGACTCGCTCGGCAAACCCACCGAGTTCCTCACCGTCGCCGAGATCGACCGGCGGTTCGGCCCGACCGGCCCCCGGGAGCTTGTCGGCGATCCGGCGCTTGTCACCGACGACACCCAGATGGCGTTGGCGGTTGGCTGGGCGCTGCACGACGCGCCGACGTACACCGCCGAGGCGGTGGAGCCGCTGCTGCGCCGTCGCTTCCTGGACTGGGCGGTCAGCCCGGACAACAACCGCGCGCCGGGGATGACCTGCCTGCGGGCCTGCGCCGAGCTGTCCCGGGGGCTGCCCTGGCAGCAGGCCACCGAGGCCGGGTCGAAGGGGTGCGGGGCGAACATGCGGGTCACCCCGGTCGGGTTGCTCGACGTCGACCTGGACACCCTCGCCGGGCTGGCCCAGCTACAGGCCGGTCTCACCCATGGTCACCCGACCGGCCTGGCGGCGAGCGAGTTGACCGCGTACGCGGTCCGGCTGCTGGTCGGCGGCGATGTCACGCTGGCCGAACTGCCCGGCCTGCTCACCGCCCGGGCCAACGAGCAACGCACGGTCTACCGGGCCGACTGGCTCGGCGAGCTGTGGCGGCGCTCGGCGGCCGGTACCCCCGAGGAGTTCATCTCCCTGGGCTGGCACGAGTGCCGGCGAGCACTGGCCCGGCTCGACGCGGCACTTGCCGCCCCCGACGACGGCGGTGACCCGTGCCGGTTCACCGGTGAGGGCTGGATCGCCGAGGAGGCACTCGCGGCGGCCCTGTACTGCGCCGTCCGGCACGCCGACAGCCCGGTCGACGCGCTGACCCGAGGCGCCCGGACCGCCGGCGACTCCGACTCGATCGCGGCCCTCGCCGGAGCCTTCGTCGGCGCGGTCCACGGCATGTCCGGCTGGCCGACCGGGTGGGCGGACCGGATCGAGTACGCGGACCAACTCACCGCCCTGGCCGCACCGCACGACTGATCCACTCGCGCCACAGCCGTCGTCCGGCCGGATCCGGGCACGTCAGGCCGGGTGGCGGCACCGTTGTCCCACCCGGGGACTACCGTGCGGGGGTAGCACGATCACGGGAGGTCGACAGCGGTGTCCGGAGGCGGCAGGGTGTCCGAGGAAGCGGTTCCCCAGCAGGTCGATGCGGCGCAGGAGGCCGCCGGTCCCGAGCCGACGCCGCAGGCGCGGGAGCGGCACACCACGCTCAGCCAGGAGCTGACCGAACACCAGTACCGCTACTACGTGCTCGACGCGCCGACCATCTCCGACGCCGACTTCGACCGCCAACTGCGCGAGCTGGAGGCGTTGGAGGCGGAGTTCCCGGCGTTGCGCACCCCGGACTCACCGACCCAACGGGTCGGCGGCACGTTCTCCACCGACTTCACTCCGGTCGCCCACGCCGAACGGATGATGTCGCTCGACAATGCCTTCGCCGACGAGGAGTTGGCCGCCTGGGCGGAGCGGGTCGAGCGGGACGCCGGTGGTCCGGCACCTTATCTGTGTGAGCTGAAGGTCGACGGGCTGGCGATCAACCTCACCTACGAGGGCGGCCGGCTGGTCCGGGCGGCCACCCGCGGCGACGGCCGCACCGGCGAGGACGTCACCGCCAACGTGCGCAGCATCCGGGACGTGCCCGGTCGGCTGACCGACTCGGCGGAGTTCGGTCCGCCCCCCGAGTTCATCGAGGTGCGGGGCGAGATCTACTTCCCGGTGGCCGCCTTCGCCGACCTCAACGCCGGCCTGGTCGAGCAGGGCAAGGCACCCTTCGCCAACCCGCGCAACGCCGCGGCCGGCAGCCTGCGGCAGAAGGATCCGCGGATCACCGCCTCCCGCCCGCTGCGCCTGGTGGTGCACGGCATCGGCGCGCGCCGTGGCTTTCAGCCGGCCACCCAGTCCGAGTCGTACGCGGCGTTGACGGCATGGGGGCTGCCCACCAGCGACCGCTGGCGGGTGGTGCCCGACCTGACCGGCGTCCGGGACTACATCGCGCACTACGCGGCGCACCGGCACGACGTCGAGCACGAGATCGACGGTGTGGTGGTGAAGGTCGACCCGGTGCCCATCCAGGGACGGCTGGGCTCCACAAGTCGGGCACCACGCTGGGCGATCGCCTTCAAGTACCCGCCAGAGGAGGTCAACACGACCCTGCTCGACATCGAGGTCGAGGTCGGGCGGACCGGCCGGGTCACGCCCCGGGCGGTGCTCCAGCCGGTCCGGGTGGCCGGCTCCACCGTCGAGTACGCCACCCTGCACAACGCCCGCGAGGTCGAGCGCAAGGGAGTCCTGATCGGCGACACGGTGGTGATCCGTAAGGCCGGTGACGTGATCCCCGAGGTGCTCGGCCCGGTGGTCGACCTGCGTCCGCCGGACGCCCGACCGTTCGTCATGCCGACCACGTGCCCGGCCTGCGGCACCCCCCTCGCCCCCGCGAAGGAGGGCGACGTCGACATCCGGTGCCCCAACTCGCGCAGTTGCCCGGCGCAGTTGCGGGAGCGGGTGTTCCACCTGGCCGGGCGCGGTGCCTTCGACATCGAGGCACTCGGCTACAAGAGCGGCGCCGCGCTGCTCGACGCGCAGATCATCACCGACGAGGGTGACCTGTTCGCGCTCGACGCCGAGCGGCTGGCCCGCGCGCCGTTCTTCGTCAACAAGGACGGCACCCTCGGCAGCAACGCCGTCAAGCTGCTCGACAACCTCGCCACGGCCCGGGAACGTGACCTGTGGCGGGTGCTGGTGGCCCTCTCCATCCGGCACGTCGGGCCGACCGCCGCGCAGGCGTTGGCCCGGCATTTCAGGTCGATCGAGGCGATCGACCAGGCGACCGAGGAGGAACTCTCCTCAGTCGACGGTGTCGGCCCGACCATCGCCGCCAGCATCCGCGAGTGGTTCGCCGTCGACTGGCACCGCGAGGTGGTCCGGAAGTGGGCCGAGGCGGGTGTACGCATGGCGGAGGAGGCGGTGCAGGAGGGGCCACGCCCGCTGGAGGGGGTGACCGTGGTGGTGACCGGGACGCTCGGCGGTTTCTCCCGGGACCAGGCGGCCGAGGCGATCCAGTCTCGGGGTGGCAAGGTCAGCGGCTCGGTGTCGAAGAAGACCGGCTTCGTCGTGGTGGGCGACAACCCCGGCTCCAAAGCGGACAAGGCGGCCAGCCTGAAGGTGCCCGTGCTCGACGAGGAGGGCTTCCAGGTGCTCCTCGACGCCGGCCCCGAGGCGGCCCGGCAGGTGGCCCGCGTCGAGGAGTGACGATCTTTACGGCACTCTGCCGGATACCAACTTAATTACGACTACGACCGATTCGTGACTGTCGTGACGGGAAAGTGGGTGGTGGGGGCGTTTCATTGGGGCACGGCGCGTGAAACCACGGGCCGGTTTCGTGCCGGGAGGTGTGATGGAGTCGCCCGATCCGCGCAACCTCGTCCCGCCCGGGCGGACGGCGCAGTTCTCGGCGTTCGTCGCGGCCGTACTCATGGTGGCCCTGCTCGTCTCGGCGAACGGGCTGGTGTCCTTCGTATCGGCCCTGCCCGACCTGCCGGCGGCGTTCTGGACGATGGCGGTGCTCGCCGTGGCGTGCGACGCCCGGCCCTTCCTACCGCCCGGCCGAGGGCAGTCCTCCTCGGCCGTCTTCCCCTCGACCTGCTTCACCTTCGCGATCCTGCTCGGGTGGGGGCTCGGCCCCGCGGTCGCGGTGCAGGCGGTCGCGGTGGTGGCGTCCGGGGTCCGGATGCGGCACGCGCCCTGGCGGACGGCCTTCAACGCCGGGCAGTACGCCTGCTCGCTGGCCGCGGCGTACGCGATCACCCGGCTCGGACCCGGCGGGATCTACGACGGCGCGGCGCTGGGCTGGACCGACATCACCGCGATCGGCGGCGCCGGGGTCGCCTGGTTCGCGGTCAACTACGGGTTGGTCACCACGGCGGTCCGGCTGCGCTTCGGGGAGCGGTGGTGGCCCAACGCGTGGCACGGCCTGCCCTTCGAACTGCTCTCCACCGGGTCGTTGCTGCTGCTCGCACCGGTGCTGGTCACCGCCGCCAGGGCAAGCGCCGCCCTGGTGCCGCTGGTGCTGGTGCCGCTGTTCGCGGTCTACCGGATGGCCCGGCTCACCGTGGAGCAGCACCAGTTGGCCGCCCTCGACCCGCTCACCGGGCTGCCCAATCGCAAGGCGTTGCTGGCTGAGGTCAACGAGCAGGTGCACCGGCATGCCGAGCGCGCCGCCCGAGGCGAGTCCGGAACCCGCCTCGCCCTCCTCTTGATCGACCTGGACCGGTTCAAGAACGTCAACGACGCGCTCGGCCATGCGGTCGGCGACCGGCTGCTGGTGGAGGTGAGCGCCCGGTTGACCGACGCGGTCGCGTCGCCGCAGATGGTCGCCCGGCTCGGCGGCGACGAGTTCGCGATCGTGATGACCGGGATCACCGATGTCAGCGAGGCCCGTTCGCTGGCCGACCAGGTCGTCGAAGCCCTCGCCGAGCCGGTGCCGCTGGACGGGTTGCCGCTGGATGTCGGCGGTTCCATCGGCATCGCCCTGTTTCCGGATCACGGCGAGGACTTCGCCACCCTGATGCGGCACGCGGACGTGGCGATGTACGACGCGAAGCACCGCAACGACACCGTCGCCGTCTACACCGCCGAGTCCGACCACAACTCCGCCGAGCGGTTGGGGCTGCTGGCCGACCTGCGCCGGGTGCTGGAGGTCGGTGCGTCGGGGCGGGCCGACGGGTCCGGGTCGGCCGAGGCGACCACCGTTCGCGGCGGGGACGGCGCGGTGTTGTCCACCTCGGCACCGCTGGAGGAGCCGGCCGGCATCCGATGGTGGAGTCGGCGGCGACGTCGCCCCCGGCTGCTGCACCACGATGACGAGCTGATCGCCCGGATCATCACCGGCGCGGACCCGACCGTGCGCCGGGCGGCCCGTGACGGGGAACCGGACGCTGCGGCGGCCGGCGGCGCGGTGTGGTCCGGGACGGGTGGCGGTGGCCAGCCGGATCTCGGCGGTGGCGGTGCGGATCCCGCAGCTCCGACCGTCGGCGACCGCCCCGGCGCTGAGCCGGGCACGGACGCGGGCGAGATCATGATGTATTACCAGCCGCAGGTCGCCATCGCCACCGGAGAGGTGGTCGGGGTGGAGGCGCTGCTGCGCTGGCGGCACCCACGCCGGGGGATGGTGGACCCGGAGGAGCTGATCCGGGTCGCCGAGCAGAGTGCGGTGATGCGGCTGCTCACCCGCCGGGTCGTCGACGACGTGGTGGAGCAGCTCGCCAAGTGGTCGGCGGCCGGCCTCGGGCTGCGGGCGGCGTTGAACGTCAGCGTGCGGGACCTGCACACCGGCGAGATCGCCGACCAGATCGCCGACCGGCTCACCCGCTACGGCGTGGCACCGGAGCGGCTGCAACTGGAGATCACCGAGGGTGCCCTGATGGCCGACCCGCGCCGGGTGCTGACCACCATCACCCGGCTGCACCGGATCGGGGTGGGCATCGCGCTCGACGATTTCGGTACCGGCTACTCCTCCCTTCAGCACCTGCGCCGACTGCCGCTGTCGGAGGTGAAGGTCGACCGCTCGTTCGTGCTCGGCATGACCGAGGACGCCGACGACGCGGCGATCGTCCGCTCGACGATCGAACTGGCCAAGGCGCTGGGGCTGCGGGTGGTGGCCGAGGGCGTGGAGGACGAACGGACCTGGCGGATGCTGCACGCGGCTGGCTGCGACGCCGCCCAGGGCTGGTTCTACGCCCGGCCGATGCCGGCCGAGGAACTGGTCGCCTGGCTGGCCCGGTACCGTCCGCTCCGCCCGCTCGGCGGCCACGACGAGGCGGAGATCCCCCGCCGGCACGCCCGCTGACCCCGACGGAGCCATCGGGACCAGCCACGTCGGTCGCGCCGGGATCAACGGTGTCGGTGCGGCCGGGACCAGCGCCGTCGGTCCGGCCGGGACCAGCGGCGGCGGTGGCGGCGGGACCAGCCGGGTCGGGCGCCCGGGGAGGCGGCAACGGCCGGCCGGGCGGGAAACAATAGACTCGCTGCGGTCACCGCGCGTCGCGTACCCGGCAGCGGTGGGCGCAGGTCAGGCAGACGCAGCACAGCCACGAAGGGGGCACCGATGGCCGCCATCTCCCGCGAGGAGGTCGCGCACCTGGCGCGACTGTCGCGGCTCGCCGTGACGGAGGAGGAGTTGGACACCTTCGCCGGTCAGCTCGACGTGATCCTCCAAGCGGTCGCGCAGGTGGGCGAGGTCGCCGCCGCGGACATCCCGCCGACCTCCCACTCGGTGCCGTTGACGAACGTGCTCCGCGAGGACGTCGTGACGCCGTGCCTGACACCCGAGGAAGCGTTGTCGGGTGCCCCCGACGCGGAGGAGCAGCGGTTCCGCGTACCGCGGATTCTGGACGAGGATGTGGCCTCATGACCGACGTCACCGCAATGACCGCGACGCAGATCGCGGGGCTCGTCGCCACCGGCGCGGCGTCCGCCGTCGAGGTCACCCAGGCCCACCTGGACCGGATCGCCGCCGTCGACGGCCGGGTCAACGCCTTCCTGCACGTCGACACCGAGGGCGCGCTTGCCGCCGCCCGCGACATCGACGCCCGCCGGGCGGCCGGTGCGGAACTGGGGCCGCTGGCCGGTGTGCCGGTCGCGGTCAAGGACGTCCTCACCACCAAGGGCGTGCCGACCACCGTCGGCTCGAAGATCCTCGAGGGCTGGCGTCCGCCGTACGACTCGACGATCGTGGAGCGGCTGCGCGCCGCCGGCACGGTGATGCTCGGCAAGACCAACATGGACGAGTTCGCCATGGGTTCCTCCACGGAATACTCGGCGTACGGGCCGAGCCGCAACCCGTGGGACACCGACCGCATTCCGGGTGGTTCCGGCGGGGGGAGCGCGGCGGCGCTCGCCGCGTACGAGGCGCCGCTGGCGATCGGTTCGGACACCGGCGGCTCGATCCGCCAGCCCGGCGCGGTCACCGGCACCGTCGGCGCGAAACCGACCTACGGCGGCACCTCCCGGTACGGGTTGGTGGCTTTCTCCTCCTCGCTGGACACTCCCGGCCCGTGCGCGCGTACGGTGCTCGACGCGGCGTTGCTGCACGCGGCGATCGGCGGGCACGACCCGCGTGACTCCACCTCCATTCCGGCACCGGTGCCGGACGTGGTGGCCGCGGCGAAGCTCGGCGCGACAGGCGACCTGAGCGGGGTGCGGCTGGGCATCGTCACCGAGTTCGGCGGCGAGGGCGCGGAGCCGGGCGTGACGGCCGCCTTCAACGAGGCCGTCGCCACGCTTACCAAGCTCGGCGCGGAGATCGTCGAGATCTCCTGCCCGCACTTCCGCTACGCGCTGCCGGCGTACTACCTGATCGCGCCCAGCGAGTGCTCCTCGAACCTGGCCCGCTTCGACGGCGTCCGGTTCGGGTTGCGGGCCGGCGACGACGGCAACCGATCGCTCGAGGAGGTCATGTCGCTGACCCGGGAGGCCGGCTTCGGTCCCGAGGTCAAGCGGCGCATCATGCTCGGCACGTACGCGCTCTCCTCGGGCTACTACGACGCCTACTACGGGCAGGCGCAGAAGGTGCGTACGTTGATCACCCGCGACTTCACCGCGGCGTTCGAGCGGGTCGACGCGCTGATCTCGCCGACCACCCCGTTCGTCGCCTTCCCGCTCGGCGCGCGCACCTCCGACCCGTACCAGATGTACCTGGCCGACCTGTTCACCATTCCGAGCAACCTCTACGGCGGGCCCGGCATCTCGGTGCCGTGCGGGCTCTCCGACGGGCTGCCGGTCGGACTTCAGGTGATGGCCCCGACGCTTGCCGACGACCGGATGTACCGGGTCGCCGCCGCGTTGGAGAGCGCCGTCGGCACGTTCACCCCACCGGCACTGTGAGGCAGGAGCACAGATGACCACGACACTGCCCGCGTACGACGAGGTCGTCGCGCGCTACGAGCCGGTGATCGGCCTGGAGACCCACGTCGAGCTGGGCACGAACACCAAGATGTTCTGCGGTTGCCCGACCGACTTCGGTGGTGAGCCGAACACCCGGGTCTGCCCGGTCTGCCTGGGGCTGCCCGGCTCGCTGCCGGTGGCGAACAAGGCGGCGATCGAGGCGACCATTCAGATCGGCTTGGCGCTGAACTGCTCCATCGCGACGTGGTGCCGGTTCGCCCGGAAGAACTACTTCTACCCGGACATGCCGAAGAACTTCCAGATCAGCCAGTACGACGAGCCGCTCTGCGTCGACGGTTACCTGGACGTCGAGGTCAACGGCGAGACGGTGCGGATCGGCATCGAGCGGGTGCACCTGGAGGAGGACACCGGCAAGACGCTGCACGTCGGCGGCGCTACCGGTCGTATCCACGGCGCGACCGAGTCGCTTGTCGACTACAACCGGGCCGGCATTCCGCTTGTGGAGATCGTCACCAAGCCGATCCCGGGTACCGGCGCGTTGGCGCCCGAGGTGGCCCGCGCTTACGTCACCGAGCTGCGGGACGTGATCCGCAGCCTGGGCGTCTCCGACGTACGCATGGAGGAGGGTTCGCTGCGGTGTGACGTGAACACCTCACTGAACTTGCCCGGGCAGGAGTGGGGCACCCGTACCGAGACCAAGAACGTCAACTCGCTGCGGTCGGTCGAGCGGGCGGTCCGCTCGGAGATGCTGCGTCAGGCCGCCGTCCTCGGCGCGGGTGGCCGGATCACCCAGGAGACCCGGCACTTCCACGAGGACACCGGGGACACCACTCCGGGACGGTCCAAGGAGACCGCCACCGACTACCGGTACTTCCCGGAGCCGGACCTGGTGCCCCTGGCCCCGGATCCGGCCTGGGTGGCGGAGCTGAAGGCGGCCCTGCCGGAGCTGCCCCGGCTGCACCGCCGCCGGCTCCAGCAGGCCTGGGGCCTCTCCGACCTCGACATGCAGTCGGTGCTCAACGCCGGTGCGGTCGAGCTGATCGAGGCCACCGTGGCGGCCGGTGCGACACCGGCCGCGGCCCGCAAGTGGTGGCTCGGTGAGCTGTCCCGGCGGGCCAACGAGACGGGCGTGGAGCTGGCCGACATCGGGGCCACCCCGGCCCAGGTCGCCGAGCTTCAGGGCCTGGTCGACGCCGGAAAGCTCAACGACAAGTTGGCCCGCACCGTGCTGGAGGGCGTGGTCGCCGGTGAGGGTTCGCCGACCGAGATCATGACCAACCGCAAGCTGGAGGTCGTCTCCGACACCGGCGCGCTGACCGCCGCGGTGGACGAGGCGATCGCCGCCAACCCAGCCATCGCCGACAAGGTCCGCAGTGGCAAGGTCGCCGCAGCCGGCGCCCTCGTCGGCGCGGTCATGAAAACCACCCGTGGCCAAGCCGACGCCCAAACCGTCCGCACCCTCATCCTCGCCCGCCTAGGCGCCCAAGGCTGACCCCCCAACCCCCTCCCACCAACCCGAGTCGATCATGAGGTTGGCGGCAATTGTCGATCTTCAAACTGCCGCCAACCTCATGATCAACCAGCATCACCTCGATGGGCATCAATGGGGATGTCCGGATGGAGTTCCAGCGCGTGGACCGGCACGATCTTGATGTTCTTGACGAGATTCAGCGGCGGGTGTTGTGGCTCGCTACCCGGATCGTGGACGCGGCCAACCATGACCGGGGTGCTGGGGACGGGGTGAAGGTCGGTGGGCATCAGGCGTCCAGCGCCTCGCTTGTCACCGCGATGACCGCCCTGTGGTTCGCCCACCTGGGCGCCGAGGACCGGGTCGCCGTCAAGCCGCACGCCTCCCCGGTCTTCCACGCCATCCAGTACCTGCTCGGCAACCTGGACCGGTCGTACCTGCCCCGGCTGCGGGCACGGGGCGGCCTCCAGTCGTACCCGTCGCGGACCAAGGACCCGGACGAGGTGGACTTCTCCACCGGCTCGGTGGGGCTCGGTGCCGCCGCGCCGCTGTTCGCCGCGGTGACCCGTCGCTACGTCGACGCCCACTTCGGTGCGCGGCCGCACTCCCGCTTTGTCGCCCTGATCGGTGACGCGGAACTGGACGAGGGCAACATCTGGGAGGCCGTCGCCGACCCGGCCACCACCGGGCTCGGCAACGTGATGTGGGTGGTCGACTTCAACCGGCAGTCGCTCGACCGGGTCGTTCCCGGGGTACGGATCGACCAGTGGCGCGGCCAGTTCGAGGCCGCCGGCTGGCACGTCGTCGAGGTGAAGTACGGCCGCCGGCTCGCCGAGGCGTACGACCGGCCGGGCGGGGCGGCGTTGCGCGACTGGATCGACGCGATGCCGAACGAGCAGTACCAGTCGCTGTTCGGGCTGACCGGGCCGGCGCTGCGCAAGCAGTTCCTGGACGGTGCTCCCGAGGGCATCGCGGCGTTGATCGCCGACGTCTCCGACGACGACCTCGGTCCGCTCGTCACCGACCTGGGCGGGCACGACCTGGCGGCGCTGCTGGACGCGTACGCCCAGTGTGACGCGGTGACCGACCGCCCGAGCGTGGTGTTCGCGTACACCGTCAAGGGTTGGGGGTTGCCGATCGCCGGTAACCCGCGCAACCACTCCGCCCTGTTGACTACCGAGCAGGTCGACGCGCTGCGCACCGCGCAGGGGTTGACCCGCGACACCGAGTGGGACCGGCTCGACCCGGCGTCGCCGGCCGGGATCCGGGCCGGGCAGCGCCGCGAGGCGCTGTCCCGCGCGCCCCGCGAGCGTGCGCTGGGGGTCACCGTGCCCCAGGCCACGAACGTACGCGCCAACAAGCCGATCTCCACTCAGGAGGTCTTCGGTCGGGTGCTTGTCGACCTGGCCCGTGATCCGCAGGTGGGGCGGTATCTCGTCACCACCGCGCCGGACGTGGCCACCTCCACCAACCTGGCCGGGTTCATCAACAAGACCGGTGTGTTCGCACCGACCGCCCAGCGTTCCTGGTCGGAGGACCGGATGCTGCGCTGGACGGAGAGCCCCGAGGGCCAGCACATCGAGCTGGGCATCTCCGAGATGAACCTGTTCCTGCTGCTCGGCCAGCTCGGCCTGGCGTGGGACCTGTCCGGGCAGCCGCTGCTGCCGGTCGGCACCGTCTACGACCCGTTCGTGCTGCGCGGGCTCGATGCGTTCCTGTACGGCACCTACTCCGGTTCCCGCTTCGTCGTCGCGGGTACCCCGTCCGGTGTCACCCTCGCGCCGGAGGGTGGCGCCCACCAGTCGACAATCACCGCGAGCGTGGGGCTGGAACTGCCCGGGGTGACCTTCGTCGAGCCCGCGTACGCGGCCAGCCTCGACTGGCTGCTCTGCGACGCCTTCGGGCACATGGCCGGGGCGGTTCGGCCGACGACGACGGCGGTGCCGGCCGAGGACGGGGCGTACTACTTCCGGCTCAGCACCCGACCGGTCGACCAGGCGCCGTTCGAGGCGGCCCGGGCCCGGCTCGGTGACGCGGTGCTGCGCCGCCAGGTGCTCGCCGGTGCGTACCGGCTGGTCGACGCCCACCAGGCGTACCCGCACCTGGCCGACGCGCCGACGGTGCAACTGGCCGCCTCCGGGGCGGTGCTGCCCGAGGTGCTGGCCGCGGCGGCGGAACTGGCCGACGAAGGTGTCGCCGCCCACGTCGTGGATGTGACCAGCCTGGACCGCCTCTACCGGGCCTGGCAGCGCACCCTGCGTCAGGGCGTACGCACGGCGACCGTGCCGAGCGTGCCGGGCGCGCTGCGGTCCGCCTTCGCCGACCGGGTGCCGGTGGTGACCGTGCACGACGCCGCCTCGCACGCCATGGCCTGGCTCGGCTCGGCCGTGGCCGCGCCGGCGGTCCCGCTCGGCGTCGACGAGTTCGGCCAGTCCGGCAGCGTCCACGACCTCTACGACCTCCACGACCTGCTTCCCGGCAGCATCGTCAACGCCGCCCTCGCCGCCCTCTCCCTCCGCTGACTCCCACCCCGCCTTTCCCGGCCCTCTCCCTCCGCTGACCCCCCTTTCCCGGCCCTCTCCCGGTCGATCATGAAGTTGTTGTCCTCGGCAAGCGCTCTCCCGGGCAACTACTCCATGATCGTCGCTGGGTGCTGGGTGCTGGGTGCTGGGTGCTGGGTGCTGGGGGTCAGCGGGTGGGGGTGGGGGTGGGGGAGATGGTGGGGGTGGGGGTGGGGGTGGCGCCCAGGGGGGTGGTGGGGGGTGGGGCGATGACGGTGCGTTCGAGGTTGACCTGGGCCTGGCCGGTCCCGCCCACGGTGATGTCGTCGTATGCCTGGAGTCGCTTCTCCTGGTCGAAGTAGAGCACCGTCATCGCCAGCGGCGTCGGCTCCTCCTGCTCCAACCCGCGCAGCCCGGCACCGCCGGTGGAGCCCTGCACCATCAGCGTGGTGGGCTGCTGGCCGGCCACCTCCGGCAGCGTGTTGATCTGCCGGTCGTGGGTGTGCCCGGCGAGCACCAGCGGGCAGGTGCCGGAGAGTGGGCCGGCGGCGGCCGGGTCGTGCACCAGCGCGATGTCGACCGGGCGGGGAGAGCTGCGGATCGTGGCGGCGAGCTTCTCGCCCGTGGTGATCAATTCGTCGGCGGTGGGTTGGCTCAGCCCACCGCTGGCCGGCGAGGTGCTCTTGTCCGGGGTGAAGCGGGGATCACCGATCCCGGCGATGGTCAGCCCGGCGACGGTGGTCGTGGTGTTGTCAAGTACGACCGCGTTGGGTTGGCGGGCCACCGCCGCCGCCGTACGGCCCGAGTCGTGGTTGCCCCGGATGTACACGTACGGCTTCTCGAGCAGGCTGATCGAGCCGACGTACGACGCCTCCGGCTCGCTGCCCCAGTCGGTGATGTCGCCGGTGTCGATCACCACGTCGATGCCGAACTGCTCGGTCACGGTCCGGATGATCTGCCAGGCACTCGGATTGAGGTGCAGGTCGGAGATGTGCAGCACCCGGGTGGTGCCCGGCTCCGGCTCGTACACCGGCAGCGCCGACACCGTCGTGTACAGCTGGGTGACGTTGCCGATGAGCCGCTGGAGCTGCTCGGCGTACCGGGTGTAGTCGTCGGCGATCTTGCGTACGTCGCCGACGATCGCCGGGGCGTTGACCAGCAGTCCCTCGTACCGGGGCTCCTCGATCGACTGGGGTCGGATGGTCGCCGCGGCGGTGCCCAGACTGCCGGCCGTGATCAGCAGCGCCAGCCCACCGGCCCAGGCTGCCCGGCGGGTGTTCCGGAACACCAGCAGCGCCAGCACCAGCGTGGCCAGTACGGAGGAACCGACCGTGCGCAGCCCGAGCCGCATCACCCCCTCCCGGACCTCGTCGACCGCCGACTGGGTGGCCCGGTTGAGGCTCGCCGGATCATCGATCAGCGCCTCGACCCGGCTCTGGTCCAGCGCGCCCAATTCCACGGTCAGGTGGGTCGGCCCGCCGTGACTGTTCAGCAGCAGCGAGCCCAGCGGTGGGATGTCGACGGTGGTACCGCCGGTGGTCGCGGGCGAGACGGAGAGTCGAGCGTGGAACGGCCCGATGTCGGTGCCCACGTTCCCGCCCGCCACGACACCGGCGAGCACACCGACCAACGTGACCACCAGGACGGAAACGGCGACGGCGAAGCGGCGCAGGCCCCGCTGCCACCCGCCGTCACGCCGCGGTGCGGCGAAGCGTCGCATCGGTGGAAAACGGCGCGGCCGACCCGGGGTCGTGTCCCCGTCCCGATCGCGGCGCGGCTCGTCGTTCTGCTGACCGTCCATGCTGAGATTCTGACCTGCCCGCCGAAGGATCTTGGCAAACCTGGAATGTCGCGTCAGGCGACCTGCTTAGCTGCGCCCGGCACCGCCACCGGCGAAGACGAGGCGCAGCAGTCGGTCGTCCTCGGGCGCCGGCCGGCCCCGCCCGTCGTGGTTGGAGGTGCCGACCCAGAGCGAACCGTCCGGCGCGGCGGCGATCCCGCGCAGTCGACCGTACCGCTCGGTCAGCAGGGCCTGCGGCTGGCCGAGGACCGTGCCGGTCTCGGTCAGCTCGACCAGCCAGAGCCGTTGACCGCGCAGGCACGCGGTGGCGAGCATCCGTTCCACCGCGGCCAGGCCGGAGCAGGACGCCTCGTCGGTCGACCACTGCACGATCGGGTCGACGTACCGCTCGTCGTCGCCGCGTCCCTCGACCTCGGGCCAGCCGTAGTTCTTGCCCTTGGTGATCTGGTTGATCTCGTCCCAGGTGTTCTGGCCGAACTCGACGGCGTACATCCGGTCGCCGGACCAGGCGATGCCCTGCACGTTGCGGTGGCCCAGGGACCAGACCGGGGAGTCCGGGAAGGGATTGCCGGGAGCCGGCTTCCCGTCCGGCGTGATCCGCAGGATCTTGCCGCCGAGCTGCTCGACGTCCTGCGACTGATCGGTGTCCCCGGCGTCGCCGGTGCTGGCGTAGAGCTGCCCGTCGGGACCGAAGGCCAGGCCGCCGCCGTTGTGGATGCCCGCCTTGGGGATGCCGGTGAGGATCGGGGTCGGCTTCTCACCGAGTCGCAGCCGGGCCACGCGGTTGTCCCGTTCGGCGGTGTAGTAGACGAAGACCGTCCGGTCCTGGGCGAACTCCGGAGAGACCGCGATGCCCAGCAGGCCACCCTCACCCGAGGCGACCACATCGTCGATGGTCTGCACCTCGGTGATCTTCAGACCGTCGGCGGTCGACTCCGGCCCGACCTGGACGATGCGGCCACTGTCGCGCTCGGTGACCAGGGCGCCACCGTCGGGTAGGAAGGCGATCCCCCACGGCACCCGCAGCCCCTGGGCGAGCACGGTGGCGACAACCTCCTGGTCGCCGTTGCCCGCGGTGACCGTCGGGCTGGGCAGGTTCGGTGGCTCGCCGGCCGGGTCGGGTTCCGGGTCCCCGAGGCTGCAACCACTGGCAACGAGCAGCAGCGTCGCGCAGGACGCCACGAGGGCGGCACGGACCTGACGGGCGCGGAGGTACGGGGGAGCGCTCACCCGCCCCAGAGTAGCCCGCCGGGGCCGGGCCCGTGGAAGGCGAGGCGGTGCCGCCCCCCATTGGCTGGTCGGGCCGCGCCGACGCCTATCGTCGGCCGGGTGAAGGTATGGATCCCGCACCAGGCCGGCCACGCCCCGCTCGGCGAGCTGCCGCCGGAGGTCACCGTCGAGACGATGGAGGATCCGGCGACGCTGCCCTCGCCGATGGCCGGCGTCCGGTTCTGGGTACCGCCCTTCCTGGCCGGCGAGGAAGCCGTGGCCCTCCTGCACGAGTTGCCCGACCTGGCGGTGGTGCAGTTGCTCTCGGCCGGCGCGGACGCCTGGGCGGGTCGGGTACCGGCCGGTGTCACGCTCTGCGACGCCCGTGGGGTGCACGACCCGTCCACCGCCGAATGGGTGGTCGCCGCGATCCTGTCCCAGTTGCGTGCCTTCCCGGCGATGGCCCGGGCACAGGCCCGGCGACGGTGGGCGTACGACGAGGTGGCCCCCACCGACGAGCTGACCGGCAAACGGGTGCTGATCGTCGGTGCGGGGTCGATCGGTACCGCGCTACGGGAGCGACTGACGCCGTTCGAGGTGGAGTTCGTGATGGTGGCCCGGACCGCCCGGCCCGAGCAGGGGGTGCACGGGGTCGACGAGCTGCCGCGACTACTGCCGCAGGCGGACGTCGTGGTGCTGCTGGTGCCGCTGACCGAGCAGACCCGGGGGCTGGTCGACGAGACGTTCCTCGCCGCGATGCGGGACGGTGCCCTGCTGGTGAACGCCGCCCGGGGCCCGGTGGCCCGGACCGACGCCCTGGTGGCCGAGCTGGCCACCGGACGGATCTCCGCCGCGCTGGACGTGACCGATCCCGAGCCGCTGCCCGCCGACCATCCGCTCTGGGAGATGCCGAACGTGCTGATCACTCCGCACGTCGCCGGTTCGGTGCGGGGTCTGCTGCCCAGGGCGTACCGCCTGGTCGGTCAGCAGATCCGACGGTTCGTGGCCGGTGAGCCGCCGCGCAACGTGGTGGTGGACGGCTACTGATCCGATCCGGTGAGGTTGCGTCCGGCCGCTGCCACCAGCCTCGGCAGGTCCTCACCACGCACGGCCGGGAGCACGAACCACCGGCCGTCGTCGAGTTGGGCCACCGCCCGCCCGCGCGGGTCGGCCGCCAACTCGACCACCTGGTCCCAGGGGATCCGGCGCTCTCCGGCGAGCGCCCGTACCCGTAACCCACGCACGTCGGCGTCGGTGCCGGCCCGCCAGGCCCAGACGGCCACCGCCAGCGGCACGAGCAGCACCGGCAGCAGATAGGTGCGGGAGCTGGCCAGTGGCAGGGCGCCGATGGTGGCGACGATCGCCCCGACCAGGATGGCCTGGTTGTGCCGGAATCGTGCGGTGTCGGTGCGAGGCATGACCAGATGATCCCACCCGGGCGGAGACGGCCGGCGGTGGGTCGAGGTCGCGAGCGGCACGACCGCCGGGTTGAAGCGTGGGTCGTACGTCTCGACACTCAGTTGCCGTGAGATGACTCACTGTCGATTGGCCGTCACTTCCCGCCGAGCGACTCGTTCATCGATGGTGGGCGGTGGACCATGTCCGTCGTCCGCGTACCGCCCCCGTGCCCCCTCACGAAGGCGACCGTCGTGCCCGTCACGTCTGTGTTCCGTGCCGCCCCGTTGCGGGCCGGCGCACACCGTCCGCTCCTGCCGGAGATCTGCGTGTTCGCGGTCGCCGCCGTGCTGATCGCCCTCGGTGCCGCCGGTCCGGTGCCCGCCCTCGCCGTGGTGGCGCTCGCCGGTGCAGCCGCGTCCACACTGGCCGGGGTACGGCTGTCCCGGCTGACCCTCGCCCCCGAGGCGCTGGCCGGCGGCCCAGCTGCCGGACGGCTGGCCCGCCGTCGGGCGGCGCGTCCGCGTCGGGCGGCCGCCCTGCTGCACGCCGCGGTGGTGACCGCCGGCCTGACCGCGGCGGTGCTGCCGCTGGCCTCCGCCGGATACCGCCCGGCGGCCGCCACGGCCGGGCTCGCCGGCACCACCGCACTGCTCGGCGGTGGGCTGTTCAGCCTGCATCGGTCCCGTCCGTCGGTCCGTGGCCGGCTGCGTCGCCAACTCGACCAGGCCGTGCCCGGTGTCTGCCTGGTGCTCGCCGCCTGGCTGCTGCTGCCGTACGCCGGTGTGCCGGCCCCGGTGCGGCTGGCGGTCGCGGTGGCCCTGGGGCTGCTGGCCGTCGACGCGTTGGCCGTGCTGACCGGGGCCGGCCGTGACGGCGGCGCCGCCCGCTGCCGTGGCGGTGCCGGGTTGACTCTGCTCGCCCTGGTGCTGCTGGCCGCGCTGCCGGCCGGTCCCGCCGCCGGCCGTGCGGCGCTGCTGGCCGTGCCGCCACTGGTGGTCGGCGTGCTGCTGGTCGCCGCCGGGGTCCGACAGGTTGCGCAGGCCGCGCCCGCCCGGCGGACCGCCCTGGTCTGGCCACGGGCGGTGCTCCCACCGGTCGTCGTGGTGCTCGCCGTCGTCCACCAGTTGCAGGCCGGCCTCCTACCCGACCGTACGGCGGTGCTGCTCGCGCTCGCCGTGGTTCCGCCGCTGGTGGCGCGCGAGCTGTTCGGTGTCGCCGCCCCGACGCCGCCGGAGGAGTCGGCGGCCATCGCCCCGGCACCCTCGACGGCACCGACACCCGCCGGGCCGGGCGGCCCGGCCGGTCGCGTCGCCCTGCTACGGGCGCTGGCGGCCCGCCCCGAGCCGGTCTGCGGCGCTCTGCTCGTGGTCGACCTGCACCTCACCGAGTTGCCCGGCCGGCTGGTGCGCGACGACGTAACCGCCGAGGCCGTCCGTCGGGCCCGAGCCGTGGCGGCCGACGAGGACGAGGTGTTCGACCTGGCCGGTAGCGGCCTCGCGGTGGTAAGCGGGTCCGGGCCGGTGCTGGCGTACGCGCTGGGTACCCGGCTGCTCACCGCGCTGAGCCGGCCCTACGAGGTTTCCGGGGCGGTGTTGCGGTCGCGCCCCAGCGTCGGGCTGGCCGAGCTGGGCCGGAGCCGGCCGGAGGATCTGCTCCGCCAGGCGGACCTGGCCCGTCGGCGCGCGGCCCAGCTCGGCCGGGAGCGGGTCGAGTGGTACGACGCCTACCTGGAGGAGCAACTGGTCCGTCGGCTGGACCTGGAGCGGGAGCTGCCCGGCGCGGTTGCCCGGGGCGAGTTGGACCTGGTCTACCAGCCGGTGCTCGGCCTGGCCGATCGGGCTCCGGTCGGTACGGAGGCGCTGCTGCGGTGGCGCAACCCGGTACTGGGCACCGTGTTCCCGGCGGAGTTGCTCCCGGTGGCCGAGGATCTCGACATCATGGGCGAGCTGGGCGTGTGGGTGCTGGACCGGGCCTGTCGACAGTTGGCCGACTGGACCGTGGGCGGCCGACGGCTGTGGATGGCGGTCAACGTGACCACCCGGGAACTCATCTCACCGGACTTCGTGCCCCGGACGGCAGCGGTGCTGGAGGCGTACGGGGTGGGGCCCGACCAGTTGGTGATCGAGGTCGCCGAGCCGAAGGTGGCCGCCGAGTTGCCGACGGTGGTGGCCCGGCTGGCCGGCCTCCGCTCGATGGGCATCCGCACCGCGTTGGACGATTTCCGGGCCGAGCACGCCTCTCTCGCTCAGCTCCGGCGGCTACCGATCGACCTGCTCAAGGTCGGGCCAGAGGTGGCCACGGCAGGCGGTGACCCGCACCGGCCTCTGTTGGACGTGGTGGTCACCGTGGCCGAGCGGTTGGGCCTTGAGGTGGTGGCCGAGGAGCTGGAATCGGCTCACCAGGTCGAGGGGGCGCATCGGGCCGGCTGCCGGTACGGCCAGGGCTTCGAGCTGGCCCGGCCGGCGACCGCCGAGCGGGTCGAGGCGTACTTCGAGGAGTTCCCCTCGACGTCGCGCTGACCGGTGCGGCTTAACCGTTTCACCTGCTGGCGGGGGCAGGGCCGGTGCTGCCGCGTGGGGTCAGGTGCGGGGCCTCGTCCTCCAGCCCGACCGTCGGGGCTCCCTCGATCAGCTGTAGCAACTGGCGCGCCGCGTGCGCCCCGTACGCCGGGATGTCCCGACCCAGTGCGGTGAGCGGCGGATGCACCAGCCGGCACAGCGGGGAGTCGTCCCAGGCCACGATGGACAGGTCGGCGGGAACCGCGAGCCCCATCTCCTGGGCGACCGACAGCCCGGCGATCGCCATCACGTCGTTGTCGTAGATCACCGCGGTCGGGCGGACCCGGGAGCTGAGCAGCCGCCGGGTGGCCCGCGCGCCCTCCTCGCCGGTGTAGTCGGAGGAGGCGGTGACCGCGTCGGCGAGGCCGAGACGCCCGCACACCTCGGTGAACGCCTGGGTGCGGATCGCGGTGTGCTGTAGCTCGGGCAGGCCGCCGACCCGGGCGATCCGCCGGTGACCCAGGGCGTAGAGGTACTCCACCGTCTCCACCAACGCCGCCGCGTCGTTCGACCAGACACTTGGCAACCCGCCGGTGCCGGCGGGACCGCCGATCACCACGGCCGGCAGGCCCAGTTCCTCAAGCACCGGCACCCGCCCGTCGTCGGTCCGCAGGTCGCAGACCAGCACGCCGTCGACCCGCCGCTCGCCCCACCAGCGCCGGTAGACCGCGATCTCGGCGCTCTGGTCGGCCACCACCTGGAGGGTCAGCGCGTACGACCGGGCGGACAATTCCGCCTCGACGCCGCTGATCAGCTCCATGAAGAAGGGCTCGATGCCGAGGGTGCGGGCCGGTCGGGCGAGGATCAGGCCGATGGCGCGGGCGGTCGCGCCGGACAGGGCCCGGGCGGCGCTGCTCGGGCTGAACCCGATCTCGGCGGCGATGGCGAGAATGCGCTGCCGGGTCGCCTCGGAGACGCCCGGCTGGCCGTTCAGCGCGTACGAGACCGCGCCCTTGGAGACTCCCGCCCGCCGGGCGACGTCCGCGATCGTGGGGCGCTTCACCGGCGTACGTCCTCCTGAACCAGCTCGTCCTGCCGGCCGCATCGATGGCGCGGGCGGCGTGGGACACGCTACCCGTCCGCCTGCCCGTGGCGGCGGTACGGGGCGGCTCGCCGCCGACCGGAACCCGAACTTGTGCGGTTCAGTCTACTGGATCGGCTTGCCGCTGCCGTGCCTCGTCGCGGTCGGACTCACCCGTACCGGTGCGCAGAACTGCTTAATGTCAGGCGATTTCACGCATCCGAGCGGGCGCGAGGTTACGGCTCGGGCGCGGTGTTAACCCGTCGTTGACACGCTGAGACCACCCCCGTACGGTGGCCTCACTTATCCGGTTCAGTCAACGTTCCTCGATCTCTGGAGCGTTTCCAATGGTCTCGGAGGATGGGTCATGAGACGGTCTACGCCTCGGTGGCTGCGGGTCGCAGCCGTAGGTCTGACGGTTGGCTCTCTGGTCGTCGCGTGCAGCGGGCGCAGCACCCAGGGCGGCGGCGACAGCGGTGGCGCGGTGACGCTGACGATCAATTTCTGGGGCGACTTCGGGCTCACCGACCTGAAGGCGAAGTACGAGGCGGAGAACCAGAACGTCAAGATCGCCCTCAACTCGGGCGAGTACAACGCCCAGCACGAGGACCTGCAGAAGAAGCTGATCGCCGGCTCGGGCGCGCCCGACATCGCGGCCATCGACGAAGGCTTCATGGTCCAGTTCCGCAGCCAGGCCGACAAGTTCGTAAACCTGCTCGACTCCGGTGCCGGCAAGTACGAGACCAACTACCTGCCGTGGAAGTGGAAGCAGTCCCTGTCGGCCGACGGTGCCACCCAGATCGGTCTCGGCACCGACGTCGGTGGTCTGGCCATGTGCTACCGCACCGATCTGTTCGAGGCCGCCGGCCTGCCCACCGAGCGGGACCAGGTCTCCGCCCTCTGGCCCACCTGGGACAGGTTCCTGGAGGTCGGCCAGCAGTACACCGCCAAGACCAAGAAGAAGTTCCTCGACAACGCGACGAACCTGTTCAACCCGATCCTCGGACAGCAGCAGGTCGGCTTCTACGACGAGAACGAGCAACTGCGGATGGAGGGCGGCCCCAAGGTCGCCTTCGACTACGCGGTCCGGGCCGCCGACGCCGGTCTGTCAGCAAACCTCACCAGCTTCCAGGCCGACTGGGACAAGGGCTTCACCAGCGGCTCCTTCGCCGTACTGGCCTGCCCGGCCTGGATGCTCGGGCACATCCAGAACACCGCCCCCGGCACCAAGGGCAAGTGGGACATCGCCGCGGTGCCCGGCGGTGGCGGCAACTGGGGTGGTTCCTTCCTGACCATCCCCAAGCAGGGCAGGAACGTCGACGAGGCGTACAAGTTCGTGGAGTGGTTGATCCAGCCGGAGCAGCAGATCGAGGTCTTCAAGACGGTCGGCAACCTGCCGTCGCAGCCGGCGCTCTACGCCGACCCCGCGATCGCCGACTTCAAGAACGAGTTCTTCAACTCCGCGCCGGTCGGCCAGATCTTCCCCAGGATGGCGGAGGGCCTGACGCCGCAGTACCTGGGCAAGAAGAACGGCCCTACCCGGGTCGCCGTGGAGAACGTCATCAACCGGGTGCAGAACGGCACGCTCACGTCGGACGCCGCCTGGGCCGAGGCGATCAAGGAAGCCGAGAAGGCCAGCAGGTAACGCCATCGAGGTGGTGCGGGCGCGTGGTCGCCCGCGCCACCTCGGTTCCGGTCCGAATTCCCCGTCGCCCCTGGAGTGCCCATGCCCACCACGCGCGCGGCCCCCGAACCGGCCACCCGGCGCCCGCGACCCATTCCCGGCCGGTCGATGACCTGGCGTGACCGGCTGCACCGCTTCGACATGCGGTACGTGCCGTACCTGATGATCGCGCCGTTCTTCCTGCTCTTCCTCGTCTTCGGGCTCTTCCCGATGATCTTCAACGGCGTGGTGGCGCTGCGCCACTGGCGTCTGGACGACCCGGAGCTGACCGGCTGGGCCGGCGTCGAGAACTTCAGCCGACTGTTCACCGACGGCGACTTCGGCAACGCCCTCTACAACACCTTCGGCATCTTCCTGCTCTCCACCGTCCCGCAACTGCTGCTCGCGCTGATCATCGCGTCGCTGCTCAACCGCCGGCTACGAGCCCAGACCTGGTGGCGGGTCGGCGCGCTGCTGCCCTACATCACCCCGATCACCGCCTCCACGCTTGTCTTCAACGTCTTCTTCGCCCGTGACCTCGGCATGGCGAACTGGGCACTGGGCCTGATCGGCATCGGCACCGAGAACCCGATCGACTGGCGGGCCGACAAACTGCACTCCTGGATCGCCATCGCCACGATGGTCAACTGGAAGTGGATCGGCTACAACGCGCTGCTCTACCTGGCGGCGATGCAGTCCATCCCGCGCGACGTGTACGAGGCGTCGGCGCTCGACGGTGCCGGCCCGTGGCGTCAGCTCTGGCGGATCACCGTGCCGATGATCCGGCCGGTGGTCATCTTCACCGTGGTGCTGTCCACAATCGGCGGGCTGCAACTGTTCACCGAACCGATGCTGTTCGACCTCAACGCGCAGGCCGCCACCGGTGGCGCCGGCGGCGAGTGGCAGACCGTCGCGCAGCTGATCTACAAGGTCGGCTGGAAGGACCTCAACCTCGGCTACGCCGCCGCGATGTCCTGGGCACTGTTCCTGATCATCCTCGTGGTCGCGGCCCTGAACACGCTGTTGACCAACCGCATCTCGGGGGGACGCAAATGAGCGAGCGAAGCGAGGTGGCGGGATGAGCCTTCTGGAGCAACCCCGGCAGGCGACGCCGGCACCGCGCGGCGGACGCCGGCGGGCCGTGCTGCTGGGCCGGGCTCCGCAGGACACCCCGGCCGGCTTCTGGACCTACCTGCTTCTGGCCCTGAGCACACTGTTCGCGGCGTTCCCGCTGTACTGGATGTTCGTCATCTCCACCAGCACCGACGAGGCGACCTCCCAACTGCCGCCGGTGGTGATCCCGGGGGACCGGTTCCTGGTCAACCTGGACGAGGTCTTCTCTCTCCAGGATGTGTACTTCGCCGCCTCGCTGGTGAACAGCGTGATCGTCTCGACCGTGGTCACCGCGTCGGTGCTGTTCTTCTGCTCGTTGGCCGGCTTCGCCTTCGCCAAGCTGCGGTTCCGGGGCAGCAAGCCGCTGATGCTGTTCGTGATCCTCACCCTGACCGTGCCGAACCAGCTCGGCGTGGTCGCGCTCTACATCGTGATGGGCAAGCTGGGCTGGAACGGCACCCTGCTGGCGGTGATCGTGCCCGGTCTGGTCACCGCCTTCGGGGTGTTCTACATGCGGCAGTTCATCGTCAACACGGTGCCGGACGAGTTGGTCGAGTCGGCCCGGGTGGACGGCGCCACCACCATGCGGGTCTACTGGAACATCGTGTTGCCGGCGGTGCGGCCGGCGCTGGCGGTGCTCGGCCTGCTCACCTTCGTGGCCACCTGGAACGACTTCCAGTGGCCCCTGATCACCCTCAACGGCACCGACTATCCCACCTCGATGGTGGCCATCTCCGACCTGGCCAGCGGCAACTACGTCATCTACCGACGGGTGCTGGCCGGTGCGTTCGTGGCCACCGTCCCATTGTTGATCATGCTCGTCATCGGCGGTCGGCAGATCGTCCGGGGAATCATGGAAGGCGCGGTGAAATCTTGAGCGACGCGCGGGGGACCGGTCCGATCCGGCTGGCACTGCACGACGGGTGGACCATGCGGGCGGTGCCCGGCCAGCAGGTGCCACCCGAGGTCGACGGGGCGACGGTGCCGGCCACCCTGCCGGGCTGTGTGCACACCGACCTGCTGGACGCCGGGCTGATCCCCGACCCGTACCTCGACGACAACGAAACCGCGCTGGCCTGGATCGGCCGCACCGACTGGGCGTACGAGACCACCTTCGACCGGCCGGTCGGCGTGCACGGCCGCCTCGACCTGGTCTGCGCCGGCCTGGACACGGTCGCCACGATCACGCTCAACGACGTCGAGGTCGGCCGTACCGAGAACATGCACCGAGGTCACCGCTTCGACATCGGGTCGCTGCTCCGCGCCGAGGACAACCACCTGGTCGTACGCTTCGACTCCGCCTACCGGTACGCCGAGGCCCAGCGTGACCGGCTCGGCGACCGACCCAACGCGTACCCGGAGCCGTTCCAGTTCATCCGCAAGATGGCCTGCAACTTCGGCTGGGACTGGGGACCGACGCTGGTCACCGCCGGCATCTGGCAGGAGATCGCCCTGCACGGCTGGTCGGTCGCCCGCCTGGCGGCGGTACGCCCACTTGTCACAGTCGACGGTGACACCGGCCGGGTGGAGGTGCACGTCGACGTGGAACGGGCCGTCGACCGGCCGCTCACCGTGCGGGCGCAGGTGGCGGGTCAGCGGGCCGAGGTGACAGTCCCGGCGGGGCAACGCTCCGCGGTGCTGGCTCTCACCGTCCACCGCCCGGAACTCTGGTGGCCCCGGGGCTACGGGGCGGCCCGCCGCCACGAGCTGACGGTCACCCTGCACGATTCCGACGGCGGCCCGCTCGACGAATGGCACCGCCGGATCGGCTTCCGGTCGGTACGCCTGGACACCACCCCCGACGAGCACGGTGCCCCGTTCACGCTGTACGTCAACGAGGTGCCGGTCTTCGTCCGGGGCGTCAACTGGATCCCCGACGACGTCTTCCCCAACCGGGTCACCCGCCAGCGCCTGGCCCACCGCTTCGACCAGGCCGAGGCGGCCAACGTCAACCTGCTGCGGATCTGGGGCGGCGGCCGGTACGAGTCGGCGGACTTCTACGACCTGGCCGACGAACGTGGACTGCTGGTCCAGCAGGACTTCCTCTTCGCCTGCGCCGCGTACCCGGAGGAGGAGCCGTTCGCCACCGAGGTGGCCGCCGAGGCCACCGAACAGGTGACCCGCCTCGCATCGCACCCCTCGCTGGTGTTGTGGACCGGCAACAACGAGAACATCTGGGGCTGGCACGACTGGGACTGGCAGGAACCGCTGGCCGGGCGCAGTTGGGGGCGTGGCTACTACCTGGACGTGCTGCCCCGCATCGTCGCCGAGCTGGACCCGACCCGCCCGTACTGGCCGGGCAGCCCCTGGTCGGGCAGCGAGGAGATCCACCCCAACGACCCGGCGTACGGCACCACGCACATCTGGGACGTGTGGAACACCGACGACTACGTGAAGTACCGGGAGTACCTGCCCCGGTTCGTCGCCGAGTTCGGCTACCAGGGACCACCCGCGTACGCGACGCTGCGCCGGGCCCTCTCCGACGAGCCTCTCGCCCACGATTCGCCCGGCATGGCACACCACCAGAAGGCGGCCGACGGTGACCGGAAGCTGCGCCGAGGGCTGGACGCGCACCTGCCCGAGCCGCGCGACTTCGACGACTGGCACTGGCTGACCCAGCTCAACCAGGCCCGGGCCATCGCCCTCGGGGTGGAACACTTCCGCTCCCACCGGGGTCGGTGCATGGGCACCATCGTCTGGCAGCTCAACGACTGCTGGCCGGTCACCTCGTGGGCCGCCATCGACGGCGACGGCCGCCGCAAACCACTCTGGTACGCGCTACGCCGCGCCTACGCCGACCGGCTGCTCACCGTACAGCCGCGCGACGGTGGACTGGCCCTGGTCGCGGTGAACGACGGCGGGCTGCCGTGGCAGGCGTCGATCACGGTCACCCGGCTCACCCTGGCCGGGGAACCGAAGGCGAAGTCCACCCTGGAGCTGGCGGTGCCCGCGTACGACACGGTGACCCTGGCACTGGCGGCGGAGCTGGCCCGGCCCGACGACGCCCGGGACGAACTGCTGGTCGCCGACACCGGCGACCCGGCCGACCGGGCGTGGTGGTTCTTCGCCGAGGACCGCGACGTCCGATGGCCGGCGGCGGCCTTCGACGCGACGGTGCAGCCGACCGACGGCGGCCAGCAGGTACGTGTCACCGCCCGCACGATCCTGCGCGACGTGACCCTGTTCCCGGACCGCCTCGACCCGTCCGCCGAGGTCGACCCGGCGCTGGTGACCCTGCTCCCGGGTGAGTCGGCGACGTTCACCGTGCGGTCGGCGGCACCCATCGACCCCACCGCCCTCACCACCCGCCCGGTGCTGCGCTGCGTCAACGACCTGCCAGGAAGGGCCCCCTTCGCACGCCTCCGGTAGCGGAAGGCCCCTTCCTGACGGACACCACCACCAACCGAAGGGGAAGCCGATGAGGAAGAGACTGGCCGGCGTACTGCTGGCCGTGGCTGGCCTGCTGGCCACGGCGAACGCCGGGCCGGCCGTGGCCGCGACCCCGCGGGCACCGGCCGATGCCGCACCCCCGGCGAATGCCGCACCCCCGGCGACTGCCGCAGCCCCGACGCTGCCGGCGGGCGCCGAGGTTGCCGGCGGCCGGCACCAGGGGTTCGTGGTCCGCAAGGGCGACCGGCTGTTCGTCGACGGCAGGCCGTTCCGGTTCGCCGGGACGAACAACTACTACCTGATGTACAAGTCCCGGACGATGGTCGACGACGTGTTCGCCGACGCGAAGGCCGCCGGGTTCACCGTGCTGCGGCACTGGGGTTTCCTCGACATCGGCACCCCGGGCGGCTCCGACTCGGTGCACGGCCCCGCCGACGGCGTGTGGTTCCAGTACTGGGACGGCGAGAAGCCCGCGTTCAACGACGGCCCCGACGGCCTCCAGCGCCTCGACTACGTGCTCTACGCGGCCCGCCAGGCCGGCATCCGCGTGGTCATCCCGCTGACGAACAACTGGCGTGACTTCGGCGGCATCGACCAGTACGTGCGCTGGCGCGGCGCGGAGCATCACGACGACTTCTACATCGACCCGGTGATCCGTGGCTGGTACCGCGACTGGGTGTCACACCTGCTCAACCGGGTCAACCCGCTGACCGGGGTGGCGTACAAGGACGATCCGACAATCATGATCTGGGAGCTGGCGAACGAGCCGCGCTGCAAGGGCTCCGGGGTCTACCCGGCGTCGCCGCAGTGCTCCACCGCCACCATCACCGCCTGGGCCGACGAGATGAGCCGACACATCAAGTCGGTCGACCGTCGGCACCTGGTCGGCGTCGGCGACGAGGGCTTCTTCTGTGACGGTCCGGACGCCGGGCACTGGACTGTCAACTGCGGTGAGGGCGTCGACTCGGTCGCGCTGAGCCGGCTGCCCGCCGTCGACGTGCTCGGCTACCACCTGTACCCGGACCACTGGGGCACCGACGCCGACTGGAGTGTGCGCTGGATCGAGCGGCACAACCGGGAGGCGAAGCGGATCGGCAAGCCGGCGGTGCTCGGCGAGTTCGGCTGGCACGACAAGGCCACCCGCAACCCGGTCTACAAGCGCTGGGCCGACACGTTCATCCGCACCGGCGGCACCGGCCTGATGCACTGGATCCTCTCCGGCATCCAGGACGACGGCACGCTCTACCCGGACTACGACGGCTACACCGTCTACTGCCCGAGCCCGGTCTGCACCACCCTGAGCAACGCGGGCGAGACGATCAGGCGCGGCTTCCGCCCGCGCCCGCCGGTCGCCGACCACGACACCGCTGTCACCGAGGCCGGCACACCCGTCACCCTCAACCCGACAAGCAACGACATCGCGTACGCGGCAGCGATCCGGCCGTCCACAGTCGATCTCGATCCGGGCGTACGCGGACAGCAGCGCACGGTGTCCGTCTCCGGTGGCGCGTTCGCGCTGGGCGTCGACGGGTCTGTCGAGTTCACCCCGACCGACGGGTTCCAGGGCCGCGCCGTCGCCTCGTACACGGTCCAGGACACCGCCGGTCGGCGGTCCAACCTGGCCGAGTTGACCGTCACCGTCAAGCCGGCACCCGGTGACCCGATCGTGCTGGCCTCCTGGGAGAGCGGCCTGGAGGGCTGGGCGCCCGGCGACTGGCAGCCCGACGCCGGCACCCTGGCACAGTCCGACGCCTTCGCCACGGCTGGCGCGTACGGCCTGCGGGTCAGTGCGACCGGCGGCGGCTGGTTCGGGGTGACCCTGCCCGAGCCGGTGGACCTGTCGACCAAGGGCGTGCTCCGCTACGACCTGCGTACCTCGGCCTCGGCGGGCACCTCCACCTCGATCGCGGTGCAGACCGGCGAAGGTTGGGCCTGGTGCCAGTCGGCGTTCGGCTGGGTGGGCGAGGGCACCACCACCACCGTGGAGATCGATCTGCTGACCCAGATGTCCTGCGACGCCTCGGCCCTCGCCGACGTCCGCGGCATCCTGATCTGGGTCAGCCCAGGAGTCCACGACCTGGACCACCTGCGCGCTGAGTAGGCCGCGTCGGGGAGCGGTGCCGGGCCGGCGCGTGGTCCCACGACGCGCCGGCCCGGTAGCCCCTACCTGCCGGTCCTGCTCGCACCGCAGGGCCGGTGGCGGCAGGTGTCAGGCGCAGAGCGGGTCGCTTGTGTACGTCGTGCCGGAGGCGGTGGTCACCTTGCCGACCGCGCAGACCGTCATGTTCTGGCCGTAGAGCTGGTCGCCGTAGTACTGGGTGCCCGTACCGCCGTACCAACTGGTGTTGCCGTGCGGGTTCGACCGGTACACCCGGACCTGGACGGTGTTGTGCGGGCTGACCCGGTTGGAGATCCGACCCCAGTTGGTCTGGCAGGTCTCGCTCCAGCGCAGCTCCACGACGGCGAGGGTGGTCGAGCCCTGCATGATGTACTTCGGGTAGGTCGTGGCGTTGCGGGCGTTGGCGGAGCACCCGGTGTCGATCGGATCGGTGCCGTCGCAGCCGTGGCCGCTACAGGTGGCGGCACTGGCGGGCGTCGCGACCAGGAGGCTGGCCGTGATGAGGGCGCCTGCGGCAGCGGCGGCCAACCGCCGGGCGTTCCGGATCATTGTCTCTCCTGACCTCTGATGGGGCTGTGTCGGCCCCGGGGAATCGGCTCCTCATCTCTACCGTCCGTCGACACTGATCTCTACGCTGTGTCGCGTCGGACAATGAATCCCGGTTGTGGTCAATCAATTCGAGGAGCGGCCCATGGCCCGGGCGGAACGCCCCCTGGACCCCACCGCCGACCCGCTTCAGGCGTTCGCCGCCGACCTGAGGACCCTTCGTGACAAGGCGGGCCGCCCGACCTATCAGGCCCTCGCCCGGCGGGCCCACCGGTCCGCGAGTTCGCTGTCCGAGGCGGCCGGCGGCCGGAGGCTGCCCACGCTGGACACGACGCTGGCGTACGTGCGGGCGCTCGGCGGCGACGAGGCGGAGTGGACCGAGCGGTGGCGCGTCGTCGCCGGGCACGTCACGGCCAAGCAGGGGCACGTCGACCCGACCGGCGACCACGACGGCGGAAGCGAGACACGACCTGCCACCGTGCCGCCGGCCGCTGCGGGTTCCGGCGCGGCAACGCCTGCGGCTGCGGGTCCGGTCGCCGCGCCGCCCGCCGCGTCGGCGCAGGACGGTCAGGAACCGCTTGATCCGCCCACCCCGGCAGGTGACACCGCTTCGTCCCGACCGGTCGGGCGCACCGCCCGCGCGGTTCTCGCCGGGGCGCTGGTGCTGGCCGGGCTCGTCGCGGTGCCCTGGCTCGCCGGAGGGGTCGGCGAGCCGGAGGCGGGCAGCACCACCTCACCTGCGGCGGAGCCGACGACCGTGACGGTGGGCGTCCGCGACGGTGCCGACCCGAAGGACGCCGGGTGCGCCGCCGATGCCGAGGTGACCACGCTGGACAGCGCCGCCGTCCTGCTCGACGAAGGGGTGATCGGCACGGTCGAGTTGCGCTACGCACCGTCCTGCGGTGCGAGTTGGCCGCGATTCGTGCCGGTGCCGGCAGCGGTGGAGGTGCCTCGGCCCGCCCGGATCCAGCTCACCGTGTTCGACGGTGACGATGCCGGCCGGCAGGCCGACTTCGCGATGGATTACGCCGGCATCTCCACCTTCGGCAACCTGCTGACCAGCACACGGACCTGCGTCTGGGCCCAGGTGCAGCTTTCCGGCCAGGGCTGGGCCTCGCCCCTGGCGCGCACCGGCTGCTGGCGAGGCGCCACCCAGGTGAGACCGATCCCCTGAACCGCTCGCCCGGCTCACCGCGGCTCTCACCGAGGTCGCGGCGAACAGGCCGACGTCCTTGACGAACACGAGAGGAGCAGCGGCCATGGCCCTGGCGGATGCGTCGACCAAGGCTCCGACAGACGTCCCGGAGCTTGCCGTGGCCGAGCCGCCGGCCCCGTCGGACCTGCTCCAAGCGGTGGTTGACGCCGTCTTCGGCCCCGGCAGTGTGATCGCCTGGTTCGTCGGTCTGTTGATTCTCGTCGGGCTCTGGCTGAGATTCGGGTTCGACATCTACCGCGGTGCCCGGCAGGCGGGCGAGACGATCCGGGCCGCGGTCCGGATCAGCCTCCAACACCTGAGCCGGCACCCTCGACACCGGATCGTGGCGGCCTTCGTGACGACCCTGGTCGGTCTGGCCCTTCAGGCAGTATGGGTGTTCGCCACCTTCGCGTTCGTGTGTGCAGTCTCGGCGGCCGTGGGTGCAGCCGACACGGCCGACCCCCTGCGATGGGACCGCTTCACCGGCTCGTACACGATGACCTGTGTTCTTCTGCTGGTGGCCGCCTACGTGCTGGCCGTCGCCCGGCAGGACCGTCATCTCTCCTGGCTGGCCGTCCCGCCGGCCGCGCTGCCGATCGTCACGGGGGCGGTCGTCGCTCTGATCGCCCTGGTCGTGACGATCGCCTATCTGCTCTCGTGGTTGTTCGTGCTGGTCACGAAGCTCTTCACCGATCGGGCGGAGGGACCTGACTTCCTTGACGACGCCGTCGGGATGTGGGCGGTGGTGGTGGTTCTCGTTCTGCTGGCCCTCGGTGGATTTCTGGCAATGTGGCTCTCGGCTGTCACGGTGTCTGCCTGGCGGGGGCCGGCGCAAGAGCCGACCGGCGACCTTGAGTAGGCAGTGAGGTGCGGCGGCTCCGACCGGGGTTCGCCGCATCGGGTGCTCCCGACCTGCCGAGTTGAAGAATTTCGCAAGTGCTAAAGTCGTCAAGGTGCTGTCGGGATGGCGGCACCCGGAGGGAGGAGCGTGGCGTGTCGGTGCCGCTGTACCAGGCGAAGGCGGAGCTGTTCCGCACCCTCGGGCACCCGGTCCGGATCCGGGTCCTGGAACTACTCCAGGACGGCCCCAGGCCGGTGCGCGACCTGCTGGCCGCCATCGACGTCGAGGCGTCGAACCTCTCCCAGCAGCTAGCCGTGCTGCGCCGGGCCGGCATGGTCACGTCGCACCGGGACGGCCCCCTGGTGATGTACGCGCTGAGCACGCCCGACGTGGCCGACCTGCTGGCCGCCGGGCGGCGGATCCTCGGCGCGGTGCTCACCGACCGGGACGGGCTGCTCGACGAGTTGCGCGCTGGCGGACCGGACCGGTGACGGCCACCGACACCGGTCCGGCCAGCCCGGCCGGACCCGCCCTGTCCGCCGCCTGGGGCCGGGTCCGCGACCTGCTGCCGGGCCGCGCCGACTGGCAGGCGGTACGCCGCTCACCCCGCCGTGACCTGGTCGCCGGGCTCACCGTCGCCGTGGTCGCGTTGCCGTTGGCACTCGCCTTCGGGGTCACCTCCGGGCTCGGCGCGGAGGCCGGGCTGATCACCGCCGTGGTCGCCGGTGCGGTGGCGGCCGTCTTCGGCGGCTCGAACCTCCAGGTGTCCGGCCCGACCGGCGCGATGACAGTGGTGCTGGTGCCGGTCGTGGCGCAGTTCGGGGCGACCGGGGTGCTGATGGTCGGCGCGCTGGCCGGGCTGATCCTGATCGCCCTGGCCCTGGCCCGCCTCGGTCGCTACGTCCGCTACCTGCCGGTGCCGGTGATCGAGGGCTTCACCGCCGGCATCGCCGTGGTCATCGCCCTGCAACAGGTGCCGGCCGCGCTCGGCGTCACCGACGCGCAGGGCGACCGGGTGTGGGCGGTGGCGGCCGACGCGGTCACCCGTTTCGTCGTACACCCTCGGCCGGCCGCCGTCGCGGTGGCCCTCGGTGTCGCGGCGGTGATGCTGCTCGGTGCCCGGTGGCGTCCGGCGTTGCCCTTCTCGCTGCTGGCGGTGGCCGCCGCCACGCTGTTCGCCGAGTTCGTGCCGGTCGACCTGGTCCGGATCGGCGCGTTGCCGCAGGCGTTGCCCGCACCGTCGCTGGACTTTCTCGACCTGTCGGCGGTGGGCGTGCTGCTGCCCGCCGCGTTCGCGGTGGCGGCGCTGGCCGCGTTGGAGAGTCTGCTCTCGGCCACCGTCGCCGACGGGATGACCGTCGGCCAGCGACACGATCCGGACCGGGAACTCTTCGGCCAGGGCCTGGCCAACCTGGCCTCCCCGCTGTTCGGCGGCATCCCGGCCACCGCGGCCATCGCACGGACCGCCGTCAACGTACGGGCCGGAGCGGCCTCGAAACTGGCGGCGCTGACCCACGCGGTGGCGCTGGCCGTCATCGTGCTGGCCGCCGCTCCACTGGTGGGCCGCATCCCGCTCGCCGCCCTGGCCGGCGTGCTGCTGGCCACCACCGTACGGATGGTCGAGGCCGCGTCGCTGCGGGCACTGGCCCGATCCACCCGGGGCGACGCGCTCGTGCTGGTGCTGACCTTCGCGGTCACTGTCATCTGGGACCTGGTCACCGCCGTGGCCGTCGGCGTCGGGGTCGCGGTCGTCGTGGCGCTGCGCGCCATCGCCCGCAGCGCCAAACTCGAACAGGTGCCGCTCGACTCCGGCGAGCACACCGCCGAGGAGCAGGCCCTGCTCGCCGAGCACATCGTGGCCTACCGACTCGACGGCCCGCTGTTCTTCGCCGCCGCGCACACCTTCCTGCTCCGACTCTCCGACGTTGCCGACGTACGGGTGGTCATCCTGAGGATGTCCCGGGTCTCCACCATCGACGCCACCGGCGCCCACGTGCTCGGCGACGCCATCCGCCGACTCCAGGGGCGCGGCATCACCGTGCTGCTCTCCGGCATCGTGCCCGGTCACGACCAGGTGCTCGACGCGCTCGGCGTGGCCGACCAGCTGCGCCGCGACGGACTGGTCTTCCCCGACACACCGGCCGCCATCGCGTACGCCAGGAATCTCGCGCTGGCCCCCGCCGGTGACCGGTACTGGCATCAATGCGGCGAAGGTGAGAGTGTGTCCGCTGCGGTCCTTTGATCATGTCCGGGTCAGGCGTGTGCGCTGAACAAGCAGGAGAGCACCATGTCCCAGAACGGCAACGCTCGGTCACACCTGCGGATAGGTGGCTGGCTTCCGGGGACGGACAGGCCACCGTCTCGACCGTCGACCAGCAGCGCGGCGCCGACCGTCCCGCAGCCGGGTGCGTACGCCGGTCGGACCAACCACGCTTACCCGGTAACCGGGAAACCCGCCCCCGCGCACCGTGGCCGCGACGAAGCGCCATCCGCCACCACGGGCAACCAGGGTGAGATCATCGGACGGGTCGCCCCACGGCGTACGCAGTTGCTGGGCGGCGTCGCCCTCGTCGTCGTCACCGCAGTCGTCGGGGTGATAGCGCTGCGCGCCGGGACTTCCCAGGAGCCGATCCGCAGCGAGTTCGTTGCCGGGATGCCCCTTCCCGACGGTGCGGCGAATGACCCTGCCAACGACTGGCCCTCCGGCACGGACGGCACCGGCTCCCAAGGCGACGGGGTCGCTTCGCAGAACCCGACCACCGACCCTGTCGTCCGCCCCGGCCTCAACCCGCGCACCGACGGCAGCGACGCGGACGACGCCGGCTCGACCAGCCCCGGCCGCCCACCGGCCAACCCGGCCACCAAGAACCCACCACCGGCCCCGAGCGCCCCCGCAACACCTGCCAAACCGGCTGGACCGGTGCTGGCTCCCGGCACCCGGATCGGTCTGGAAGCTGCCGGCGCACCCGGTCACCGGGTACGGCACGCCAACTTCCAGGCCCGAGTCGATCCGATGGATGGCGCGAGCAACGCCGGTACGAGAGCCGACGCCGCGTTCATCGTCCGTTCCGGACTCGCCAGCGACAACTGCGTCTCCTTCGAGTCGGTCAACTTCCCCGGCCACTACCTACGACACTCGGAATTCCGGGTATTCCTGCACCGCGCCGACGGCAGCGCCCTGTTCCGCGCCGACGCCACGTTCTGCCCGGTCACCGGCATCGGCGGCCGGCACACGTCACTACGGTCGCACAACTTCCCGGATCGGTACCTGAGCCACGACCGCCACGAGCAGATGCGGATCTTCCCGATCGGTGGAGGTGCCGGACCCTCGACGGCCACCTTCCGGATCCGTCCCGCCCTGTAGCCGTCCCCGCAGCCCGGCCCAATGGCCGGTCCAGTTGGCCGGCTCGCAGCGGTCCGGTCGGAGCGTCCCGGCGATCCGTTCCGGAATCAACTGCCCACTTGTCGTGGGCTGACTGGGATACTTACTGGAGGTGCGAACCATTCGCGTGGTTGCATGACCGTCATGGTGTCTCCCGATCGGCTGCTCGCCTTCGCGGCCATGTCATTCCTGCTGATCCTGATCCCTGGGCCCAGCGTGCTGTTCGTGATCGGGCGGGCGCTTGCGCACGGTCGTCGTGTCGCACTGACCACGGTGGTGGGGAACACGCTCGGCGCATCCGTACTCGTCGTGGCCGTGGCCCTGGGGATCGGGTCCGTCGTGGAACGATCGATCGTCGTCTTCACGGTGCTCAAGCTGGCGGGCGCCGCCTACCTGGTCTATCTCGGGATCAAGGCGTGGCAGGAACGTGATTCGTTGCAGGGTGCCGTGACCACCACCGAAACGGTGCGCAGCGGCCGGCGGACCTTCTGGGAAGGGTTCACCGTCGGTGTGTCGAACCCGAAGACCATCGTGTTCTTCGCCGCCGTGCTGCCGCAGTTCGTGGACCGTGGTCAGGGAAGTGTCGCGGTGCAGATGCTGGTGCTCGGTCTGGTCTTCAACGCCATCGCCGTCGTATCCGACAGCACCTGGGGGCTGCTCGCGGCCACCGCCCGGCAATGGGTCGCCCGCTCACCCCGACGACTCTCCCTGATCGGCGGGGCCGGTGGGCTCACCCTGATCGGGCTCGGCGTCACCGTGGCCGTCACCGGACGCAAGGATTGAACCTGTCGCCGGTGAGCCTGGCGCTGACCATGCGTCAGGTGCCGGCCGCCGCGGCGCGGGTGAGGCGGGCGCCGAGCAGACGCAGGTGGTCGACCAGTTCTACCGGCTCATGGACGGTGAAGTCGCAGCTGAGCAGGGTCAGCCGGACGGCGAGCCAGTCGATGGTGTCCTCCGGGCTGTGCCAGCGGCACGACGCGTCGTCGACGGGCTCCAGCTCGCCAACGTGGTCGCCGAGCCGGGTGGCTGCCTGCGGGGCCGGGAGGGCGAGCGTCACGACCGCCCGGAAGGTCGGAGCCAGGCTGTGCAGCTGAGTGGTGACGAACGACGCAGGGTCGGTGGCCGGTGGTTGGCGCGGTGGTACCCGAGTCCCGGTCGTCCGAGCGTTGTCGATGCGATCGATGCGGAAGGTTCGCCAGTCGGCGCGTTCGTCGTCGTAGGCGAGTAGATACCAGCGTCGGTCCACCACGACCAGCCGGTGTGGTTCGACGAGTCGTCGGGTGACGCTGCCGTGGTGGTCGCGATAATCGAACCGGACCCGTTCGTTGACCGAGGACGCGGCGGCGAGGACGGTCAGTTGGGTGGGGTCGACCAATGAGGCCGCCGCTGCCGCGGGCGTCGGCAGGGTGGCCGAGGTGAAGGCGCTGACGCGGCGGCCGAGCCGTGGTGGCAGCACCTGCTGGAGCTTGGCCAGCGCCCGCAGCGACGCCTCGGCGATGCCGGCGACCGGCTGCCTCGCCGCCGTACGCAGACCCACGGCGATGGCCACGGCCTCATCGTCATCCAGCAGCAGTGGCGGCAGCGCCTTGCCCGCCACCAGCCGGTACCCGCCGTAGGTGCCCATCGTGGCGTGGACCGGATAGCCGAGGTCACGCAGCCGCTCGACGTCGCGGCGTACCGTGCGTCGGGTTACCTGGAGCCGTTCGGCGAGTTCGCTGCCGGGCCACTCCCGGGGCGTCTGCAACAGGGAGAGCAGGCGCAGCAGGCGGGCGGAGGTCATGTTCACCCGCCCATGATGTCCGCGATGTAGGACCGGATCCGACCTGTATCGGCTCTAGCGTGGCCTCTGGCGGTGCGCAGACGGCGCACCGGAAGGAGGAGATGAGCGATGCAGGTCGTGCCCGACGGCTACCACACCGTGACCCCGTGGATGATCTCTCCAGGAACCACCGCACAGTTGATCGACTTCGTCGTGGATGTCTTCGACGCCACCGAGTTGGCTCGCCTGGAAGTGGGTGGGGTAATCGGTCATGCCGAGGTCCGCATCGGGGACTCGGTAGTCATGATGTTCGACCGGCCGGACTGGCCGTCGACCCCGGCCTTCCTGCGTCTGTACGTCGCCGACGACGCCGAGGTACTGCGTCGAGCCGTCGAACGCGGCGCGAGCGTTGTCACCGAGCCGACCGAACTGTTCTGGGGCGACCGGGTCAGCCGTTTCCGCGACCCGTTCGGCCACCTGTGGTGGATCCACCAGCGCGTGGCAGAACCCACCGAGGAACAGATGAACCAGCGGCTGCACGACCCCGAGTTCGCCAAGGCGATGGAGTACGTACAGGGCTCTGTCGGGCGGTGACACCAGGCTGGCCCTGCCGGCCGGATGTCACCAGCCCGCGGACCGGGTGCGGGCTGTTTCGCGTGACGATTCGGGCTGCCGTCGTTCGTCATCTCGGTACGGGCACCATGGCCCACACTGGGAGCGAAGGAGACGACCATGCGTTATGCGCTGCTGATTCACTACCGCGAGCCGGGCGAGGGTGAGCTGTCCGACGAGGTCGTGGCCGAGGCGAGGGCGGCCTTCGACGCGTACGGTCGGGCGTTGGTGTCGGCCGGGGTGCTGCTGGCGGCCGACGTGTTGCAGCCGAGCGCGGCGACGACGACCGTCACCCGTAGGGACGGTGACCTACGCGTGCAGGACGGCCCGTTCGCCGAGACCAGGGAGGCACTGGCCGGGGTGTTCCTCCTCGACGTACCGGACCTGGACGCCGCGATCGGTTGGGCGGAGAAGTGCCCGGCCGCGCAGTGGGGTGTGGTGGAGGTACGGCCCAGCGCGACGGCGATCGTCGACGGGGTATGGACGAGTTGACCGTCGGCGACGAGGGACGGGCAGCCGCAGCCGTCGCGGCTCGCGACAGTTACGGGCGGCTGCTCGCCCTGTTGGCCGCGTCGACCGGCGACCTCGCCGCCGCCGAGGACGCCCTGGCCGACGCGTTCGAGCGGGCCCTGCGAAGCTGGCCCGACCAGGGCGTGCCGGAGACTCCCGACGGGTGGCTGCTGACCGTGGCGCGTAACCGGCTGCGGGACCTGTGGCGGTCGGCGCACTGGCAGCGCACCAGGCCGCTCGACGTCGAGCGGGACGCCCCCGTACACCTCGACGACCTCGACGTCGACGCCATCCCGGACCGGCGGCTTGAGCTGATGCTGGTGTGCGCGCACCCGGCGATCGAGCGCGCCGTGCACACCCCGCTCATGCTCAACACGGTGCTCGGCTTCACGGCCGCCCAAGTCGGCCGAGTCTTCTCGGTGCCGGCGTCAACGATGGCGACCCGCCTGGTGCGGGCGAAGCGGCGCATCAAGGCCGCGCGGATCCCGTTCCGCATCCCTGACCGCGGCGATCTGCCGGAACGGATGGCGGCGGTGCTGGAGGCGGTTTACGGGGCGTACGTTATCGAGTGGGCGACGACCGGTCCAGAGTCCCGCCAGGTACCCACCGAGGCCCTGCACCTGGCTGAGGTGCTGACGACGTTGGTGCCCGACGACCCGGAGGCGCACGGCCTCGCCGCCCTCGTGCAGCTCTCGTCCGCGCGCCTGCCCGCCCGTCTCGACGGGCACGGTCGGTTCGTGCCGCTGGCCGAGCAGGACCCGTCGCGCTGGGACGATCACCTGATCCAGCGGGCGTACGAGCACCTACGCGCCGCGCATACGCGCGGGCAGGTCGGCCGCTTCCAGCTTGAGGCCGCCATCCAGGCCGTGCATTGCGCCCGGCGGGAGACCGGCACCACCGACTGGCCGGCGCTGCTGGAGCTGCACCGCGCCCTACACGCGGTCGCGCCGTCGCTCGGCGGCGCGGTCGCCTACGCGGTCGCCACCGCCGAGGTCGAGGGCCCGGTGGCCGGGCTGGCCCGGCTCGACGAGCTGCTGGGCGACCGGGCCAGACCATTTCAACCGGCCCGGGTCACCCGTGCCCACCTGCTCGAACGGCTCGGCCACCACGGCGAGGCCGCCGCGGCCTATGCCAGTGCGATCGACCTCACCCACGACCCCGCCGAGCGCGCATACCTCCGGCATCGCCGGGAACGGACCCTCTCGTTCCCGCCCGGCTGAGCAGTCACACCCGGCTGGCCAGCGCTGCTGCATCGGCGAGAAGCTCGTCTAGCTCGTCGTCATCGACACCACCTTTGCCCAAGATATTCAGGATCACCAGTCCCTGGATTCGTCCGGCCATCTGGGGGTCTATGGCCGTCTCGACATCGGGATCCACAGCGGCTCGAATCAGCGTCTCGGCTGCGTTGGCGTCGATTTCCGGGGTGCCGGCGGGGGCTGCTGCTCGCATGTCGGCCACGAAGCGCATGATCTCGCCCGGGGATGTCCGCTCATTGAAGCGCTGGTTGACCGCGAAGTAGAAGACCGCACCGAGGAGGGCTGGGAAGCCGTCCCAGCCGATCTCGTCGAGGCGAGCTTCGATTCGGTCGTTGGACTCGTGATCGCCTCTGATCATCGTCCGGATGTACTCGACCATCTCAGGGCTGTTCATCAGATCGCTTCCTCTCGCGGTGCTTCTTCGCCATGTTCCAGATACCGCGGAGCCCCACGGCGACCGCACCAGCAGCCATGATGACCGAGGTCACCGGGTGCTCCAACTGAGGACGGTCCACCGGCGTGCCGGGGTCGGCAGCCGTCGTCGTCGTGCCACCACTCGATCCCGAGCCCTTCAAGCCTTTTTGAAGCTCGCGAAAGCCGGTGGTGATCGCCTGTTCGGTCTGCTTGAGGGTGTCTTCGGTATCGTCCGCTTTCTTGACGTGCCGGCGGAGGAACGCCTCGCCCTTACGGCTGCGTTCCTCCGTCTCCTCAACGAGGCGATCCCCGGACGGCGAGGCCACATCATCTGGTTCGGTGGGCGCCGCACCGGGGGCGATTGTGTTGACGTACGTGGTGATGTGGCGGGCAGCCTCAGCCAAGAGGCGGGCGTACCGGCCGGCTTTGTCTCGGGCCACCTCGGCGTCCGTGACGGCGGCGCGTAGCCGCTTGTCGCTGCTTCCCCGCTGAACCTCGGCCAGCCGCGCCAAGGCCACCTCGGCGTCCGTCCGGGCGCGCAGCGCGGTGACAGCTGCGGCATCAAGCTTTGCGCGTACGCCGAGGAGTTGTGCGACCAGTTCGGCGATGCTGCCGCTCATCCGAGTCGGGTGAGGTAGTCGCTCGCGTTGTCGGCGATGCGGTCGAACCGGCGGTGGGTCGGTTCGACTTCCGACTTGGCGGCGGCGAGTGCCTGATGGGTGGCGGTCACATGCTCGTGTTTGCTGCCGTGCAGGACGGCGTTTGCCGTTGCGGTCGCCGCGCTGGCTTCGGATACGGCCTGGTCGAACACCCGCCGTCCCTGGCGAGCGGCTTCGACGGCGGCGCGGAGGGTCGCCTTGACCTCGCTGACGCTCATGGTGACGGGTGCTCAGCCGAGGATGCCGACGTAGCGGCGGGCGGCCTCCGAACTGCCCTGCACGAGCGTCATGGCCTCGGCCAAGCGTTGCTTGCTCTGCTCACCGCGGGCGATGGCTTCGGCGATCGCCGGATGACCGGTGCCGGCGGCGACGGCACGTAGCCGGGCCAGCATCTGCTCGGTGTTCTCGGCGGCGGCGCGGATCTGGTTGATCGTCACATTGCCCTGCTCGGCTGCCTGCATCAGTGCCGCCTTGACCTCTTCGATGCTGGCCATGCCGCCCCTCCGTCGTCTGTGAATCAGGATCACATCTGCGTAGTCGGACGGACACTATCGGACACCAAGGCGGCTTGCAGCCCCGTGACTACAGGTGTTCGGCTGCGGTGCGCTCCACGTCGGCGATGAATTCTTCAAGCTGCGCTTCGTCGTGGTCGCGGTCCTGTAGCAACTTGCCGAGGAAGACGATCTGCATCTGGAGGGCGGTCTCGGGGTTGAGGTTCTCGATCAGGTCGACCTCGCCGAGCGCCGCTCGGACGAGTCCTTCCATCTCCAGCGCGGGAAGCGACTGCGCGTCGGGGAACTGCGACCGCGTCTCGGCTACGAAGCGAGCGACGTCGGTCGGAGAGTGGTTGGCGGGAAAGCGTTCGTTGACTGCGATGGCGAAAGCCGCACCGATCACCTGGCTGCCACCGCGCCAACCGGTTGTCTCCAAGCCGTTCAGGATCTGGTCGACCGTGCCCCAGTCACGACGCGCCATCGCGCGGATCAGGTCGCTGAATTCCGTCCGTACGCTCACGGCCTCGTAACCTCGCTATTCCTTTGCGGATCGAAACGACGGAGCGGTGGACGGCGATGCCCGCCACCAGCCCGACTACGACCAGATGCCCTGCGGTGTCCGGTGCTTCGTTGGCGAGACGCTGGCCCAGCGCCGGGCTGGCGCTCGGTGTAGTGGTGCCGGTGTGCGTTCCTGCCGGGCCTTGTGGGCCTCGGATGAAGTTGAAGGCTTCCCGCGCTGCCGTCACGGTCTTCTGGGTGTTGTCCTGAAGGTCTTCGACTTTCCGGGTCATCGTACCCAGGAAGGACCCGACGTTCCGTCGGCTGGATTCGCGTTCGACGCTTTCGGCCAGCAGCCGCTCGCCAGAAGGCATGGCGGACTCCGTGGGGTCGGCCTTGGGGGCGGAGCCGGGAACTATGGCGTTCGAGTAGGCGGCAACACTGTCGGCCGCCTTGCTGATCAGATTGGCGAAGCGGCCAGCCTTCGCGCCGGCTGCCTTGCTCTCTTGCACGGCGCTGGTCAAGTTGGCGTGGCTGCTGCCGCGTGCCGCCTCGCTGTAGTGAGCGGCGGCATGCTGCGCGTCCGACTGTGCCCGCTGAGCGACGACGGCAGCCTTCCGCAGGGTGTCGATGACGTGGCGTAGTTGCGCGACGACCGCGTCCAAGCCCTCACTCATCCGATGGTGCCGAGGTAAGCCTCTGCATGGTCCTGGGCGGCGTTGATCCGACGTAACGTCAGATCGACCTCGTCGGCGGCAGCGAGCAGCGTCTTTCTGGCCTCTTCTGCCTCGGCGCGTCGGCTGTCGTGAAGAGTGGCGAGTGTCAGGGTCGAGGCGTCCTGCAACTGGGCGTTGGCCATCTCGATGCTCTTCTTGGCATCGTCGAGAGACTGGTTGCCAAGCCGGATCGTAGCTTTGACGTCACCGATCGTCACGTCCCCGACGCTATCCGAAATGGACCTCCGCTCGCAGCCCGGGAAGAGGGTCAGGTCGAGGACGTCGGCGTCACAGTAGGGGTGCTCGACCGTCAATCTTGGACAGAACTCGTTTGCGATAAACGGGAACTGTCCAAGATCTCGGCGTGCTGCGGGCGGAGCGATCAGTGGTCGCTGCGGGTGAGCGCGATGAAGGTGGTCCAGGCGGTGGGGGTGAAGGTGAGGGCGGGGCCGTGCGGGTCTTTGCTGTCGCGTACGGCGACGACGCCGGGCAGATTGTCGGCAACCTCGACACACTCGCCGCCGTTTCCGCCGCTGCGGGTGCTCTTGCGCCAGCGAGCGCCGGTCAAGTCAGCCATGGTGGACCTCCCCGATGATCTTGTCGATCAGTTGTCTCGATTGTTCCTCATCGAGAGCGAGCCTGAGCAGGCTCGACCAGACTTTCTCGTAGGCGGCGAACTCGGCCGATCGGTCCAGGTACAACGCACCGGTCCACGACTCGCAGTAGACGACGGAGGGCTCGGGCGTGCTGCGGTTACCCAAGGGAAAGTCGAGCATGACGAACTCGCCGCCGACCGCCCCGTGGTGCGGGCTGGCGGTGAGCGGTAAGAATCGGATCGAGACATTCGGCATCCTGCCGATTTCGTGCAGGTGCTTCAACTGCTGCGCTGTCACGGCTGGCGTGCTGACCGGTCGGAGTAGGACGGACTCGCAGAGGACGACCTGCACCTGTGGTGCCTTCGGCAGACGGCGGGTCAGTAGCGACTGGCGTTGCAGGCGAAGGTCGACGGCGCGTTCCCGGTCGTCGTCGGTCATGTCGGGCTGGTCGATCCGGTAGATGCCCCGGGCGTAGTCCCGCGTCTGGAAGATTCCCGGTACGAGGCTGTTCTTGTAGAACCGCAGTCGCGATGCGGCGGATTCGAGGCCGACGTACAGCTCGAACCAGTCGGGGATGGCGTCGCCGTAGGCGTGCCACCAGCCTTTCGCCTTTGTCTCGCCGGCCAGGGCGGTAAGCGCCCGGGTCAGTTCGCCGCGTGCGCCGTACAGCTCGCACATGGCCCGGACGTCGACGCCGCGCACCGAGCCGAGGCCGCTCTCGATGCGCCACACCTTCTGCCGGCTGCATTCCAGGGCCTCGGCGGCGGCGTCGAGGGTCACCCCGGCCTCGGTGCGCAGGTCACGCAGTGCCCGGCCTAGTTGGCGGCGGGGCACCGTCGACCCCATGTCATCGGCCACCCGGCTCTCCCTCCGGTCGAATTTTGCAACATCCCGGCGGCCGTTCTGCAACGTGAAAACGTTGCCCACGAATAGCGGAACAGTTTGACGGGACATTCATTGCCATGGTGTCTCCGACCCTACAAGATGGAGCCGACAAACGCGATGAGCGTGGAATTCCCGTCGCCCGTGAATTGTCGAGACAATCTGTCACAGAGCAAAGGTGGGGGTGCTGTCGTGCGTGCGTTTCTTCGGCATTGTCGGGCCGATCCTGCCCAGCCGGCGGCGTACCGGGCGGGCAACTACGTGCCGTTGCGGCCCTGGCAGGTCCGTGAACGCCGGTTCACCCGGCGGGGCCGGCGCGGTGTGGACGCCGTCGAGGTCGCCGAGTTCCTCGACCGGGTCGCCGACGACCTGGCCGAGGTCTACGCGGCCCTGGGCAGCAGCCAGCACGAGACCCAGCGGATCAAGGACGCGTTGAAGAGCTGGCAGTCGAAGCTGGCCCGCGAGGCGCAGGCGGCTCGCCGGTGACCCGCCGCTGGGTGGCGCACCTGCCGTTCACCGCCGCCGATCTGCCCGCCGCCCGGCAGTTCGCCGGCACCCTGGCCCGCTCGCTGAGTTTCCTGTCCGAGGTGGACGCCGGTGAGACCACCGTCTCCGCCGAGGACGAGCAGGGCGTACGCCATCGGGTCTTCTGCGACCTGGCGTTGCCGCACGGCCGGCGGTGCGGACGCCGGGCGGGCCACGACGGGGCCTGCGCGTGGCGGACCGCACGGTGACCGCGGCGACCAGCATCGTCTGCCCCGACTGCGACGGCACGACGTTCACGTTGCTGCCGTGCCGGTGCACCAGCTTCGGTGACCGGTTCCTCGCCGACGAGGAAGCGACGCTCGTCCAGCGTGAGGCGTACCGCGACTGTGAGCAGTGCCGGGGGACGGGCAGTGTCGCGTACCCCTGTCATCGCTGCCGACGGCGCGGGCGGCGGCGGGCGCAGCTGGTGCTCAGCGTGGCCAACCTGGACACCGGCGCGGTCGCCTCCCACAGCATGGTGCCCGGCGGCCTGGACCCGCAGCCGGAGCCGTCCGGCGGCTGGGTGGTCCGGCTGGCCGACCGGGTACGCGAGCTGGCCGCCGTCGTCGGCGCGGCCGTCACCGGCGACGAGCCGCCGCTGCGGCTGCCGGCGCAGTGGCGGCCCGACCTGCCGGCCGCGCGGCGACACGAGTTGGAGGCCCAGGCGATCGTGGGCCTGGACCACTCGCCCTGGCGGCTGTTCGTCGGCCGGTCGGACGCCGCGCCGCCGGTCGAGCCGGCCGCCCGGCTGGGGCGGCTCTGCGTCCTGGCCGACCTGCTCCTGCTCGACCTGGTGATCGACGCCCGCCGGCAGGGCGCGGGGGTCGACTGGGACATCCGCTACGAGGTGCCCGGCTCGCCGGTGCCGAAGATCTGGCTCGGGCACGTCGACCTGCCGGCCGCGCTGGCCGGCACCGACGTGGCCGACGCGCTCGCCGGCCTCACCGAGCGTGGCCGCAGCGCCCCCGCCCGGCTGCTGCGCCTCGACGGGCCGCGCCCGCCCGCCGTGCCGGCAGTCGACGTGGACCAGCTCGAACGCCGCATCCTCGCCGACTGCGTCGACCCGAAGACCGGCGTCGAGCTGCCCGGCGCGCAGGCGCTCTGGCGCGACGGCCGCTGGTGGCACACCAGCCTGCGGGGCGGCGAACCGGTCGAACACCTGGTGGAGCAGCCCACCGGCCAGGTCGTGCGCCGGGTGCGGGTTCCGCTGCGGCGGGGCTGCCCGCCACCCGACCCGCCGTGGCTCGGTGAGCCGATCGCCTGGCGGCGCTGCCCGGACTGCGTTCCCGGCAGCCGGCTGCGCAGCTGCGACTGCCGCCTCGGTGGCCGACCCGCCGACGCCGACTGTGTCCACTGCGGTGGTGTCGGGATGCGGCCGTCCGCGCTGACCTGCCTCACCTGCTGCGGCACCCACCGGCTGTACGAGGCGGTGCTGGTCACCCTGACCGACCTGCGGCACCGGGTGGTGCACCTGGCCTGGCAGTCCGGCACGCCGGAGGAGGCCACGCTGGTCGCCACGCAGCCCGGCGGCAAGCCGGTGGTCCAGCTTCCCGACCGCTACCGGCTCGGATCGTGGGCACCCATCCTCGGCGTACGCCCCGAGGACCTCGCCGAGGCCGATGGCGGCCACGAGATCGACCACGACCTGCGCGGCGGGTACGTCACCCTGCCCTGGGCCGGGGCCGACCCGATGGCCGCGCACGTACGGGCCGCCGGGCGGGGCCAGCCGGCGGCCCGGCTGATCGTGTCGGCGGTACGCCCCGACGCCCCGCCCCTGGCCGAGCTGATCCGGCTCGCGCTCGGCCTCGACCTGGCGCTTGAGGTCAGCGTCTGCGACCTGCGGCACCACGCCGGTGACCCGCTGCGCCTGGACGGGCTGCGCTGGTCGGTCCACCTGCGGAACCGCGACGCACCGGTCCACCCGGACGAGCTGCCGTACCGGCCAAGCGTGGAGGCCGCCCTCGCTTGGTGCCGGGAGTGCCTGGACGACACCGTCGCGGCAGCAGTTCCCGCCGATCCGGCCGAGCCCGTCCCGGTGCCCCGGTCCGGGCCGCGTGACCTGGTCGCAGACCCGGTGCCGGTCCTGCTGCGGCTGGCCGCCCGGCACGCCGGGCAGACCCTGACCGTGCGCTTCACCCGCGCCGGCTGCACCCTGCTCCGCCACGACGGCGACGGCGTACGTGTGGTTGCCACCGCCCGCGACCTGGACACTTTCGAGCGATGAGAAGATGAACGGAAGCGACCGGCCGTGGCACGGTGGGTGGGGGTGGCGGGTGAGCAGGGCGGTCGAGGAGACGAACCGGGCGATGTTGCGCGCCCGGGACGCCATGGACCGGGCGTACGCCCAACCGCTCGACATCCCGACGCTGGCGAAGATCGCGCACGTCTCCGAGGCGCATTTCATCCGCACCTTCCGGGCCACATTCGGTGAGACCCCGCACCGCTACCTGCAACGGCGTCGGGTGGAGCGGGCCATGTACCTGCTGCTGCACACCGGCCAGGACGTGACGGAGGTCTGCACGGCGGTCGGTTTCGGCAGTCTCGGCACGTTCAGCCGTACCTTCCGGCAGATCGTGGGTGAGTCGCCCACCGACTACCGCAGGCGGCGGACGGCGCCCGCCGCGCCGGTGCCGAGTTGCTTCACGAAGGCGTGGACCAGACCGAGCAGTTTTGGATAAGCAGCAGGTCAGGGCGTTGCACTAGCGTTTCGGGCATGACGATGAACGCGATCAGCCGCTCCCAGATCTACGTCCTCGACCAGGACGAGGCGCTCGACTTCTACATCGGCAAGCTCGGTCTGGAGCTGAACACCGATCAGGATCTCGGCTTCATGCGCTGGCTCACGGTGAACATCCCCGGCGATCGGCAGCGGGAGATCCTGCTGGAGAAGCCCGGCCCGCCGAACCTCGACCCGGCCACCGCCGAGCAGGTCCGCGAACTGCTCACCAAGGGCGCCGCGGGCGGCTTCCTCTTCATGACCACCGACGACGCCCACAAGACGTACGAGGAGTTGGTCGCCAAGGGTGTCGACATCACCGACGAGCCGATGGAACGGCCGTACGGCATCGACTTCGGCATCCGCGACCCGTTCGGTAACCGGATCCGCATCGGGCAGATGTTCGACCGGAAGGCCGAGCACTGCTGACGCTCGCAGATCTATCTGGCCCCGGCGCCGGTCACCGACGCCGGGGCAGGCGACACCTCAGCGGCGCAGGTCGAGCCAGACCAGCCGGTGGTCGGAGGTGGGGAAGCCGCCCGGCAGGGCCGGGTCGTAGTCGCCGACCAGCCGGAACAGCGGATCACCCGGCACCGGCCAGAAGACCCCGGTGGCGCCGACCGGCAGGCCCCGGCTCGGCAGCAGGTAGTCGACCCGCAGGTTGCCGGGGCTGGTGTCGGCGAAGTCGGCGGTGTCGTAACGCGGTTCGCCGCGGTGGTCGAGGTTGGCAGCGCCCTGCCGCCGGGCCGCCGCGGCGCCGCCCGCGCTGGCCGGCACGACCCGGTCGTTGACCCGGGGGTGGCCGAGCAGTTGCTGCGCCGCGCCGGGCAGGCTGTCTCCGTCGTACGGGTCGGAGTTGAGGTCCCCGGCGATCACGAAGGCCGCCCCTGGCCGCAGCCCGCCGTGCCGCCCGGCGTCGTCGTAGATGTAGCCGGCCCGCCCCGGCGAGACGTAGTCGGCCCAGAAGCGGATCTCGTCGTGGTTGCGGCGGCCGTTGCGGTCCTCCGGCCCGTCGAAGACCGGCGGCGTGGGGTGGCTGGCCAGCAGGTGCACGGTACGGCCGGGCAGCCGGATCGGCAGGTCCCAGTGGCTCTTGGAGGACAGCCGCACGTCGGCCAGTTCCTGTGGGGAGTACCAGTCGGCCGGCGCGGGGGTGGTCGGGTCGTCGGGCAGCAGCGCGCCGGGCATGTCCCGCCAGCGGAACGTCTGGAAGGTGCGCACCCGGGCCAGGTCGATCGGGTAGGCCGAGTAGACCGCCATGCCGTACTGGCCGGGGAAGAGCCCGAAGCCGTACGCGTCGTCGGGCCCACCGACGGTCCCGTCGTTATTGAGATCGTGTCCGGCGGGGAGACCGGTGTTCGACGGGGCCGTGTAGCGGTACGGGTAGCGGATCGCCCGGGTGCCGTTGCGCGGCACGGAGAGGTAGTTGTCCTGGAACAGCGCCAACGCCCGCCCCTGCGGGTCGTGGTCGAACTCGTTGATCAGCAGCACGTCGGGGCGTACCCGTTGGATCACCTCGGCGACGTTGCCGGCCTGCGCGTTGTCTCGGCGGGACAGGTCGGCGATCAGCCCGCCGGCGGCACCCCGGTTCAGTGAGGCGTTGAAGGTCGCCACCCGCAGCGCGCCCGGTTGCCCCCTACCCGCACTCGCCGGTGACGCCACCACGACCGCCGCCGTTGCGGCGAGCAGCGCCGCCGTGATCGCGGCACTGACCTTTCGCTTCGCACCCATCGACACCCTCCCGATCCACGATCGACGATCGCCACGCTACCGGGAGCGGCATGACGCCAGGGTGAACCGTGATCGACGATCCGCCGCGTCCCGCACGGCGGTGTTCAGGCTGGACGGAGCGGGTGCAGCGCGGCGGCGACGGCGCGGGCCCGGGCGGCTGCGCTGAGCACGTCGGTGCTGTCCACGAACTGGTCGACACCGCCGACGTGTGGCGGCAGCGCCGATACCTGCGGATCCGTGACCGACCGGCGGGTGGCGTCGGCGAACCGGTCCGCGGCCAGCACGCGGAACGGCCGGTCGTGGAACGGGCGCACGGTGGGCTCGACCGGCTCGCTCAGCCCGAGCTCGTTGTGGGCGCGGGCGAGATGTTCGTACGCGGCGCAGAGCGCGTCCTCGCGGCGCGGCCAGTCGGCGGCAGCGAGGGCGTCGGCGAGCAGCGGTTGCAGCGTCGGGGCGCAGCGCAGTTGTGCGAACGCGGTACCCAGCCACTTGCTGTAGGGCGGGTATCGACGCTCGATCAGCGACGCCAGGCGCATCAGATCCCGGACCAGTCGGGCGGTGACCAGCCGGGAACCCAGGTCGTCGCCATTCTCCGCGCAGCGGCCGGGGAAGGCTTCCTCCTGGGCGATGCGTCGCCACTGGCAGGCCAGCAGATAGCGCCAGACGTCGTCGGGATACCAGGCCAGCGCGGCGCGGATGGGCCCGAGCTGGCCGAGCCCGTCGTGGAAGACCGCCCCGGCGGTGACCTCAAGCAGCAGTTGGGTCGGGATGGCCAGCCAGTCGCGGGCGTGCATGTCGTTGCGCGGGTCGACGCCGACGCGGGAGGCCAGCCAGGTGTCGAGATCGAGTAGTTCGACGCGGTGCTCGACGGGGGCGTCGCCGGCGGCCCGCAGGGTGCGGGAGCGTCCGGGCTCAACTGGGCTGAAGCTGGTGCTCCAGCCGTGTACCGAGGCGGGCATCCGCTCGGCGAGCACGCGGCTGAGATCACGGGCGTGCTGACGGGCGTCGGCGGGCCGGAGGAACAGCTGTAGACGTGGACCCCAGTCGTGATCGGTCGAACGAGCGGTGTCGAAGCCGAGCACCTCGGAGCCGGGGCCCAGTAGCGCCGCCGAATGCGCCAGCCCTGGGAAGGCGGTATCGAGGATCGGCCGTACCGCCTCGTGGTACGTGCTGGCGGCCAGCGACAGGCCGGGTACGAATGTCGCCTTCAGGTGACCCGCTGTTGTCCGCATGGGCTCCGCGGCGCTCACAGCGGCCCCAGGACGTCGTGCGGGTCCGCGTCCAGGGCGAGCGTGTCGAGTACCGCCAGCAGTTGGCGTTCCTCGTAACGGAAGTGGCTCTCCATGATGGCGGCGATCCCCTCGACGTGGCGGTCGAGTTCGGCCGGGGAGGCGGCCCGGTCCACGGCGGCCTGCAATCCCGCGAGCAGATGCGCGATCATCGAGTGGTCCTGCTTGAGATGTCGCAGGGTGTCGCGCAGCTCCGGATGGGCGGCGGCGATCGCGGGAAAGAGTTCGCGATCCTCGCCCTCGTGGTGCCCGGTCAGCGCGGCACAGAAGCCGTGGCAGAACAGCAGCAGGTCACGGGTGGCTGGGCCAGCCGCGTCGCCGTGATCCAGTGCGCTGCGGGTCAGGCGTAAGGCTTCGCGCAGCCGATCGTGCACGCTGCGCAGCTCGTGGCTCCAGGCGACGAGCCTGGTCTTCTCGCCCTCAGTCACAGGAGGGCGAAGGCAACGACAATGTCATCGTCGTGGTCCTTCGTATCCGACGCCTCCATGCCTGACACGGTCTGCCACCGGCACGCGACGTTGAGACGAGGCTACCGGACGAGTCCGGTGGCTGTGGCCCCGGACGGCCCGGCAGCAGCGGCCGGGCCGTCCGGCCGGTCACTCCGGGACGCGGCGGTAGGCGCCGTCGCTGGCCGAGGTGGCCATCGAGGCGTACGCGCGTAGCGCCGCCGACACCGGGCGTTGCCGGTCGACCGGGGTGTACGGGCGGTCCCGCTTCTCCTGGGCGACCCGGCGGGCGTCCAGGACGTCGGCCGGCACGTTCAGCTCGATCGAGCGCGCCGGAATGTCGATGACGATCTCGTCGCCCGGCTCGACCAGCGCGATCAGCCCACCGGAGGCGGCCTCGGGGGAGGCGTGCCCGATGGAGAGACCGGACGTGCCGCCGGAGAAGCGGCCGTCGGTGAGCAGCGCGCAGGCGCGGCCCAGCCCTCGGCCCTTGAGGAACGAGGTGGGGTAGAGCATCTCCTGCATGCCGGGGCCGCCCTTGGGCCCCTCGTAGCGGATCACCACGACGTCCCCGGCGACGATCTCCTTGGCCAGGATTGCGGTCACCGCGTCGTCCTGCGACTCGTAGACCTTCGCCGGGCCGCGGAAGGTCAGGCACTCCTCGGGCACCCCGGCGGTCTTCACCACGCAGCCCTCGGGTGCGAGGTTGCCGTAGAGGATGGCCAGCCCGCCGTCGGCGGTGTACGCGTGCTCGCGGTCCCGGATGCAGCCGCCGGCCGCGTCGGTGTCCAGCGACGACCAGCGGTTGGTGGTGGAGAACGGCTCGGTGGTGCGCACCCCTCCCGGTGCGGCGTGGAACAGCTCGGTCGCCTCGGAGCTGGCGGTACCGGCGCGCACGTCCCAGTCGGCCAGCCAGCGCTCCAGGGTGGGGGAGTGCACCGCGTGCACGTCCCGGCGCAGCAGGCCGGCGCGGTCGAGTTCGCCGAGGATGGCCGGGATTCCACCGGCGCGGTGCACGTCCTCCATGTGGTACTGCGGCGAGTTCGGGGCGACCTTGGCCAGGCACGGCACCCGGCGGGAGATCGCGTCGATGTCGGCCACGGAGAAGTCCAGCTCGGCCTCGCGGGCGGCGGCCAGCAGGTGCAGGATCGTGTTCGTCGATCCGCCCATCGCCACGTCCAGGGCGACGGCGTTCTCGAACGCGGCCCGGGAGGCCACCTCGCGGGGCAGCACCGAGGCGTCGTCGCCGTCGTACCACCGCTTGGCGATCTCCACGGCGGTGCGGCCGGCCTCGACGAAGAGCGACCGACGCGCGGCGTGGGTGGCAAGCGTCGAGCCGTTGCCCGGCAGCGCCAGCCCGATCGCCTCGGTGAGGCAGTTCATCGAGTTCGCGGTGAACATGCCGGAGCAGGAGCCGCAGGTGGGACAGGCGGACCGCTCGATCTCGCCGAGCTGCTCGTCGGTGACGGCCTCATTCGAGGAGGCGATCATCGCGTCGATCAGGTCGATCTTGCTGTGCACGATCCCCTCGATCGCCACCGTCTTACCGGCCTCCATCGGGCCGCCGGAGACGAACACGGTTGGGATGTTCAGCCGCAGCGCGGCCAGCAGCATGCCCGGGGTGATCTTGTCGCAGTTGGAGATGCAGACCAGGGCGTCCGCGCAGTGCGCGTTGACCATGTACTCGACCGCGTCGGCGATCAACTCCCGGCTGGGCAGGGAGTAGAGCATGCCACCGTGGCCCATGGCGATGCCGTCGTCCACCGCGATGGTGTTGAACTCCCGGCCCACCCCGCCGGCCTCGGCCACCGCGTCGGCGACCAGGCCACCCATGTCCTTGAGGTGTACGTGGCCCGGCACGAACTGGGTGAAACTGTTCGCGATGGCGACGATCGGCTTGCCGAAATCGTCGTCGGTCATCCCGGTGGCCCGCCAGAGGGCCCGGGCGCCGGCCATCGTCCGACCGTGCGTGGAGGTCTTCGACCGCAGCTCAGGCATGTGCACCAGTCTGACACCGCTGCGGCCGGTCGGACACGGGCGTCGCGCCGTGTCCCAACAGATGCACACCCGATCCCCACGGCGGGCATCGATCCGGCAGAGTTGAGGTCGTGCACACACCCCCGGCCATGATCGGCGCTGCGGTGCTGAGCGCGCTGATCGCCCTGACGGCCGGCGTGTTGCTTGCCGCCGCCGTCCGGCGCCGGGCCGCGCCCCACCGTCCGGCGTACGCCGTGCTGGCCGTCGGCGGCGCATTCGCGGTGGTGACCATGCTGGTCGGGGTGGCCGTGGCGGTGACCACGAGCGAGCACTGGGCGCACGAGCAGCAGCAGCGCATCACCTGGGCCACGCTAGTGGCGCTCGGCACGGCCACCGGCGGCCTGCTGTTCTGCTTCGGTCTGCTCCGCCTGCCCGGGGTGACCGGGTCGGTGCCCTCGGCGGCCCGGCTCGCGCTGGACGGCGTGATCGTGGGCACCGCGCTGTGGTTCGTCGGCTGGGTGCTGTTCTCCGAGCCGACCCGGCTGCTCGGCGACGCGACGCCGACGGCCTGCCCGTCGATCCTGATCGCCTCGGTCAGCGCGGCGTTGAGCGCCGGCCTCTCCGCGATCATGGTGCTCCGGGCACCGGCGCCCCGAGGCTGCCTGGCCGTGCTGGGCACCGGCATAACCGCCGTGTCGGTGGGTGGGTTGGGTGTCGCGGCCGGGCTCTGCCAGGCCGGGCCGGCACTGGCGCTGACCGGCGCGGTCGTGATCGCCGTGGGGCTGCTGATCGCCGCGGTGGCGGCCTACCGCATCGACCCGCCGGGCCAGCTCGCCATCGACGTGATCCGCCACGACGGCGAGTACGCCTTCGTGCCGATGGGCGCCATGGCCGCCTCGGCGATGTACCACCTCTTCCAAGACGGCCGGTTCGACGGGTTGGCCATCGCGGCCGGCAGCGTCGAGGGGTTCGCCCTGGTCGCCCGGCAGTACCTCACCCTGCACGACGTGCGGGCCTACGCCCGCCGGCTGGCCGACCGCGAGGCGCATTTCCGGCAGCTCGCGCACACCGACGCACTCACCGGCCTGGCCAACCGTCGCGGCCTGCTCCGGGCCCTGCACCGCTGCGCCGAGGAGCGGGTGCCGTGCGTGCTGCTCGGGCTGGACCTGGACGGCTTCAAGAACGTCAACGACATGCGGGGCCACGACGTCGGCGACGCCGTGCTGGCCGAGGTGGGGCGGCGACTGCGTGGCAATCTGCGTCCCGGTGATCTCGCCGCCCGGCTCGGTGGTGACGAGTTCGCGGTGCTCATGCACGGCGGCCCGGCCGGGGCAGGGGTGGTCGCGGAGCGGCTGCTGAGGGTGCTCGGTGGCGCCTACGAGCAGCCCGAGGCTCCCGTCTTCCTCTCGGTCAGCATCGGCCTGGCCGGCTGGGCCGACGAACCCGACGTCGAGCTGCTACTGCGGCACGCGGACCTGGCGCTGCGCTACGCCAAGCAACGCGGCAAGAACCGGATCGAGCGCTACGACGGTGCGTACGACCGGCTGCTGCGCCGGCGCACCACGCTGGAGCACGAGTTGCGCGGCGCGATCGAGCGCGACGAGTTGCGGCTGGTGTTCCAGCCGGTGGCCTCCCTGCCGTCGGTACGCCCGGTCGGCGCGGAGGCGCTGCTGCGGTGGCGTCACCCCGACCTGGGCAACGTCCGGCCGGACGAGTTCATCCCCCTCGCCGAGGAGAGCGGGATGATCGCCAAGCTCGGTGCCTGGGTGCTGCACCAGGCCTGCTATCAGCTGTCCCGCTGGCTGGCCGAGGGCCACGACGTCTGGGTGTCGGTAAACGTCTCCCCGCGTGAGCTGCACGCCCCCGAGTACGTCGTACAGGTCGCCGAGGCGCTGCGCGCCCATCACGTGCCGCCGCAGCGGCTGGTGCTGGAGGTCACCGAGCACGCGGTCGCCACCGACCTTGACGAGCTGATCCGGCGGCTGACCGCGCTGCGGCTGACCGGTGTGCGGATCGCCCTGGACGACTTCGGTGCCGGCTACTCCTCGCTCAACCAGCTCCGACGGCTCCCGATCGACATCCTCAAGATCGATCATGGGCTGGTCGCCGAGCACGAGCCGGTCCAGCCGGAAGGACGCGATGGCCCGGCCTTCGCCCCGATGGTCGACATCGTGATGCGGTTGGGCCACCAGTTCGGCCTGGAGGTGATCGCCGAGGGGGTCACCACGCCCACGGAGCTGGCTGCGGTGGTGGCCGCCGGTTGCCGGTTCGGTCAGGGCGCGTTGTTCGGCTGGGGCGTACCGGCCGAGCACCTGGAGGCGATGCTGGACGCGGCCACGTCGCCGGGTGCCCGTCCGGCCCGTCCAGCGGCTGCGGCCAGCCCAGCCCCGCGGCCCGTCGGGCCACCCGCCCAGCGTCGGGGCGAGGGCGTCCCCGGGCAGGTCACGCCCGGTCCGATCGGCGCGCCGGGTGGCGACGCGCCGACGTCCGTGAACCAAAATGTGGGATCAGTTGACTCATCGCATGAGATGCGTCAGTCTTGAGCCCATGTCGTCGTACCGGTCGCTGCGAGTACTTACCTGAGCGCACTCTCCCTGACTGAGAGTGCGCTGGCCCCGTGCATCTGGCACGCGGGCCTTTTTAGTGCCGTCGAACCAATCGAACGCCGGCCGCGCCCGCGTTCCACAGTGTGAGCAGCCCCACCCACTCCAGCCGAAGGCCAACCGCCATGACGAGACCCACGCCCGAGACGCTCGCCCACTCCGCCCGGCGCGCCCGCACCGCCGCCGAGACGCCGGGTGACGCCGACCACACCCGCGCCGCCTCGCCGGCCGTCCCGGCGGCACGTCCCGCCCCGGCCCAGGTGTCCGGTGCCGGCTCGCTGGTGCGTTCCCTGGAGGCACTCGGCGTAGACGTCGTCTTCGGTATCCCGGGCGGCGCGATCCTGCCGGCGTACGACCCGCTCTACGACTCGACCGTGCGGCACATCCTGGTCCGGCACGAGCAGGGTGCCGGTCACGCCGCCACCGGCTACGCCCAGGCCACCGGCCGGGTCGGGGTGTGCATCGCCACCTCCGGTCCGGGCGCGACGAACCTGGTCACCCCGATCGCCGACGCGTACATGGACTCGGTGCCGCTGGTGGCGATCACCGGTCAGGTGGCCAGCCCGTCGATCGGCACCGACGCCTTCCAGGAGGCGGACATCCAGGGCATCACGCTGCCGATCACCAAGCACAACTTCCTGGTGCAGGAGGCCAGCGAGATTCCCCGGGTGCTGGCCGAGGCGTTCCACCTGGCCTCGACCGGGCGTCCCGGGCCGGTCCTGGTGGACATCCCCAAGGACATCCTCCAGGCGCCGACCACCTTCGCCTGGCCGCCCACCCTGGACCTGCCCGGTTACCGGCCGACGCTGCACCCGCACGGCAAGCAGATCCGCGAGGCGGCACGGCTGATCAGCGCCGCCCGCCGGCCGGTGCTCTACGTCGGCGGTGGCGTGCTGAAGGCCGGCGCCACCGAGGGGCTACGCAAGCTGGCCGAGCTGACCGGCATCCCGGTGATCACCACGCTGATGGCGCTCGGCGCGTTCCCCGACTCGCACCGGCAGCACCTGGGCATGCCCGGCATGCACGGCACCGTCGCCGCGGTCTACGGGCTGCAGAAGGCCGACCTGATCGTGGCGCTGGGTGCCCGGTTCGACGACCGGGTCACCGGAAAGCTGGACTCCTTCGCGCCGGACGCCACCGTCGTGCACGCCGACATCGACCCGGCGGAGATCGGCAAGAACCGGCACGCGGACGTGCCGATCGTCGGCGACGCCCGGCACGTCATCGACGAGTTGCTGGCCGCGGTCACCGCCGAACGCGCGGCGGGGCGGGGCGCCGACATCGCCGACTGGTGGACGCAGCTGGACGACCTGCGCGAGCGTTACCCGCTGGGCTACGAGGAGCCGTCCGACGGCACCCTCTCCCCGCAGTACGTGATCAAGCGACTGGGTGAGATCGCCGGTCCGGACACGATCTACGTCGCCGGTGTCGGCCAGCACCAGATGTGGGCCTCGCAGTTCATCTCGTACGAGAAGCCGCAGACCTGGCTCAACTCCGGCGGCCTCGGCACCATGGGCTACGCGGTGCCGGCGGCGATGGGCGCCAAGGTGGGCCGGCCGGACACGGTGGTCTGGGCCATCGACGGTGACGGCTGCTTCCAGATGACCAACCAGGAGCTGGCCACCTGCGCGTTGGAGGGCATCCCGGTCAAGATCGCCGTTATCAACAACGGCAACCTCGGCATGGTCCGCCAGTGGCAGACGCTCTTCTACGGCGAGCGGTACTCCAACACCGACCTCGGCACCCACAAGCACCGCATCCCCGATTTCGTCAAGCTGGCCGAGGCACTCGGCTGCGTCGGGCTGCGCTGCGAGACCGCCGAGGAGGTGGACCGGACCATCGAGATGGCCATGTCCATCAACGACGCGCCGGTGGTCATCGACTTCGTGGTCGGCAAGGACGCCATGGTGTGGCCGATGGTTCCTGCCGGCACCAGCAACGACGAGATCATGTTCGCCCGCGGCGTCCGCCCGGCCTTCGACGAGGACGACATTTAATGACCATTCACACCCTCTCCGTTCTGGTGGAGAACAAGCCCGGCGTGCTGGCCCGGGTCTCCGGGCTGTTCTCCCGGCGCGGGTTCAACATCGACAGCCTCGCGGTCGGCGAGACCGAGAACCCGGACGTCTCGCGGATCACCATCGTGGTCAACGCGGAGTCCTCGCCGCTGGAACAGGTCACCAAGCAGCTCAACAAGCTGGTCAACGTACTCAAGATCGTCGAGCTGGATCCGAGCACCTCGGTGGCCCGCGAGCTGCTGCTGGTGAAGGTGCGGGCGGACCGGAACGCCCGCGGCCAGGTCCTGGAGACGGTGAACCTGTTCCGGGCCCGGGTGGTCGATGTGGCCGCCGACACCCTCACCGTCGAGGCGACCGGCACTCCGGACAAGCTCGACGCGCTGCTGCGCGACCTTGAGCCCTTCGGCATCAAGGAGATGGTCCAGTCGGGCCTGGTGGCGATCGGGCGCGGCTCGCGTGCGATCACCGCCGGTCCGGCCCTGCGGGCCGCCTGACCCCATTCCCGGCCCGGGTCCGCGTGACCGGGGCCGGCCACCAGCCACGACGGGCCGCTGCGGCCGCCGTACGAAAGGGAAGTCATGAGCGTTGAGGTGTACTACGACGACGACGCCGACCTGGGCCTGATCCAGGCGAAGAAGGTCGCCGTGATCGGTTACGGCAGCCAGGGGCACGCGCACGCGTTGTCGCTGCGTGATTCCGGTGTCGACGTGGTGATCGGTCTGCCGGAGGGCTCGAAGAGCCGGCCGAAGGCCGAGGAGCAGGGGCTGCGGGTGCTCACCCCGGCCGAGGCGGCGGCCGAGGCCGACGTGATCATGATCCTCGCCCCGGACACCGCGCAGCGCCACATCTACGCCGAGTCGATCGCGCCGAACCTAGCTCCCGGCAAGGCACTGTTCTTCGGGCACGGCTTCAACATCCGGTACGGGCTGATCAAGCCCCCGGCCGAGGTGGACGTGGCGATGGTCGCCCCGAAGGGCCCCGGTCACCTGGTTCGCCGGCAGTACGTCGACGGCAAGGGCGTGCCCTGCCTGGTCGCCGTCGAGCAGGACGGTAGCGGCAGCGCGTTCGCGCTGGCCCTGTCGTACGCCAAGGGCATCGGCGGCACCCGGGCCGGCGCGATCAAGACCACCTTCACCGAGGAGACCGAGACCGACCTCTTCGGTGAGCAGGCGGTGCTCTGCGGCGGTGCGGCGGCGCTTGTGCAGACCGGTTTCGAGGTGCTCACCGAGGCGGGCTACGCGCCCGAGGTGGCCTACTTCGAGTGCCTGCACGAGCTGAAGCTGATCGTGGACCTGATGTACGAGGGCGGCATCGCCCGGATGCGCTACAGCGTCTCCGACACCGCGGAGTACGGCGACCTCTCCCGTGGACCTCGGGTCATCGACGGCCGGGTCAAGGAGGAGATGCGCAAGATCCTCGGTGAGATCCAGAACGGCGAGTTCGCCCGCGAGTGGGTGGCCGAGGACGAGGCCGGCCGCCCCAACTACAACAAGTGGCGGACCGAGGGCGCGGCGCACCCGATCGAGGAGACCGGCGCGAAGCTGCGCGGCATGATGAGCTGGGTGGACCGGCCGATCACCGAGACCGCCTGAGCGCTTTCCCCAGCGGCACCCGGACCCGGCGTTCTCCCCGACGCCGGGTCCGGGTGCCGTGCTGTATCCGCGCGGCTAACGATCGTTAACACGCACGTCACGTCCGGTTTGTGAGGGCACTCACCCCACACTCCGGGGCACGCCGGGCGGCCCGCCCCCTACGATCGCGGGTAGGTGCTCCAGGCGGCACCTGACGGCCATGGCCCGGGAGCGCGCCGGGCGCAGCGCAGCGCCCAGCCTCCGGCCGACCGCTCTGACGACATCTACGAGGACCAATGACTCCTGTCGTACTGATCGCCGAAGAACTCGCCCCCGCCGCCATCGAGGTGCTCGCCCACGACTTCGACGTCCGGCACGTGGACGGCACCGACCGCCCGGCCCTGCTCTCGGCGCTCTCCGAGGCCGACGCCGTCATCGTCCGCAGCGCCACCCAGATCGACGCCGAGGCGATCGCCGCCGCCCCCCGACTCAAGGTCGTGGCCCGGGCCGGTGTCGGCCTGGACAACGTCGAGGTGCCGGCCGCCACCGCACGGGGCGTCATGGTCGTCAACGCACCCACCTCCAACATCGTCTCCGCCGCCGAGCAGGCCGTCGCGCTGCTGCTCGCGGTCGCCCGCAACACCGCCAGCGCCAGCGCAGCGCTCAAGGCGGGGGAGTGGAAGCGGTCGAAGTACACCGGGGTGGAGCTCCAGGGCAAGACCGTCGGCGTGGTCGGTCTCGGTCGTATCGGCGTGCTCTTCGCCTCCCGGATCGCCGCGTTCGGCACCCGGCTCATCGCGTACGACCCGTACATCCAGCCGGCCCGGGCCGCGCAGCTCGGCGTACGTCTGGTCGGTCTGGAGGAGCTGCTGCGGGAGAGCGACTTCATCTCGATCCACCTGCCGAAGACCCCCGAGACGGTGGGCCTGATCGGCGAGAAGGAGCTGTCCATCGTCAAGCCGGGCGTACGGATCGTCAACGCCGCCCGGGGTGGGCTGATCGACGAGCAGGCCCTCGCCGACGCGCTCGCCGAGGGCCGGGTCGCCGGTGCCGGGGTGGACGTCTACGCCAAGGAGCCGTGCACCTCCTCGCCGCTGTTCGCCTTCGACAACGTCGTGGCCACCCCGCACCTGGGCGCCTCCACCGCCGAGGCGCAGGACAAGGCCGGTTTGGCGGTCGCCAAGAGCGTGAAGCTCGCCCTGCAGGGTGAGTTCGTGCCGGACGCGGTAAACGTGCAGGCCGGTGGCGTGGTCGCCGAGGACGTCCGGCCGTTGCTGCCGCTGGCCGAGAAGCTCGGCCGCGCCTTCACCGCGGTGGCCGGTGGGGTCGCCGCCAGCGTCACCGTCGAGGTACGCGGTGAGATCGTCGACCACGACGTGACGGTGCTCAAGCTCGCCGCCACCAAGGGCCTGTTCAGCTCGGTGGTCGAGGAGCAGGTGACCTACGTCAACGCGCCGCACCTGGCCGCGCAGCGCGGGGTGGAGGTGTCGCTGGCCACCCAGACCGAGACCGTCGACCACCCGGTCCTGGTCACCGTACGTGGCGCGCTGCCGGACGGCCGCACGGTCAGTGTCTCCGGCACCGTCACCCAGGCCGGCGCCCGCGACGTCATCAAGTTGACCGAGGTGGACGGCTTCGACGTGGAGATCGGCGCCGAGGGCATCTTGCTCTTCCTCCGCTACGCCGACCGCCCGGGCGTGGTGGGCATCGTCGGCACCCTGCTCGGTCAGGCCGGCATCAACATCGCGGCGATGCAGGTGGCCCGCCGGGAGGCCGGCGGTGAGACGCTGATGACCCTCACCGTGGACCAGGCGCTCGGTGCCGATCTGCTCACCTCGGCCGCCGACTCGATCGGCGCCGTCTCGGCCAGCGCCGCCGACCTGCGCGACGAGTAGCCCGCGCGAACGCTCCAGGCACGCCACGACGGGGCCCGGCCTATGGTCGGGCCCCTCGTCATCCGATCGCCGAGCAGCGGCGGTCGGGTCACCGCGTCCGCCGTGGCGGCGCCTTGCCGGACAGACCGGAAGCCGTCCGACCCGCGGCCAACCCGGCGACGCCGTCGCGGACCCGCCGCCCGCACCGGTGGATCGGTCAGCCGGGCAGCCGTACCCCGGGCGGCGGGTAGACCGAGCCGTCCTGGGCGTCGAACAGCATCAGCCGATGCTCGCCGGCCAGCCGCTCGATGTCGAGCAGCACCTGGTCGGGGCAGGCAGGGTCCAGGTTCAGCTCGATGTGATCGGCCGCCTTGTGCAGCGGCGCGACCGCCCAGGGAGTGTTCGGGCCGGCCGGCTGCTCGGGGTAGCTGGCGGTGATCGCCCGGTAAAAGGCCACACATCGTGGGTCCGGTTGACGCTCGTGGTGCCGGCCGCTGCGGCACTGCTGCACCGCCGCTCGTACATCCTCGGGCGTCGCCCCGTCCGCCAGGGCCCACACGCTCAGATCGAAACTCACGGCGGACAGCGTGCCATCTGCGGTTCACCTTGTCGAAAGGGCCCTGCGGGCGAGCCGTCGGGATACCGGGATTGCGCAGATGCTCCCCTGTGGAACCCTTGCCGCGAAACGCGTCAATTCGATAACGTACGGGTGCGGTCACCTGCCGAGCACGTGGCGCCGGCCCGTCTTCGGGTGGCGAGGTCGACGTCCGGCCGAGCGGCCCGCACCCCTCGATTGCGCGAGCCACGCGCACTCGTCGTCGACCGGCCTCCACGGTCGTTGCCGCGACCGTGGAGGCCGATCGCTGTTCCTGCCACGCGCGGCCCCCAACCCCTCCGCGAGTTCCGCCGGCCGCGCGGGTCAGCGGGGTGCGGCGAAGAGCACCCGGTAGTCCGACCCGGGGCGGAACCAGGCCAACCCGGCCGGCCCGGCGGCGTACAGGGCGGTGGCGTAGGCGTCGGCGACGGCGAGGTCGGGCCCGATCACGGTCGCGGCGACCAGATGCCCGGCCGGCTCGCCCGTGTGCGGGTCCACCACGTGGCCCTGCCGTCCGGTCACCCCCGAGGTGCCGAGCGCGCCGGCCGTCATCTCCAGCAGCAGCGGTGCCCGGCCCCGGTCGGTGGGGTGGTGCACCGCGACCCGCCACGGGCCACCGTGTGCGGCCTGGCCGCGTACCACCAGGTCGGCGCCGGTGAGCACGGCGTAGTCGTGGATGCCGGCGTCGCGCAACCGGGCCGCGGCCCGCTCGACCGCCCACCCGCCGAGCAGACCGCCCGGGTCGAAGCCGCCGGGTACCGCCCAGGCGTCGAACCAGCCGTCCGTGGCCGCGCGCATCGCGGCGCACCGGTCCACCAGGTCGGTCAACGGTGGGTACGACTCGGGGCTGATCTCTCCCCGGCGCAGCCGGGACACCAGGCTGTCCGGGCGGTTTGGGCCGTACGTCAGGTCGATCGCCCGCAACTCGGCCACGGCGTCGCGCAGCGCCTCGCCGGTGCCGCGCCGGCCCAGCCACTCGGGGGCGTTCAGCAGCAGGGTGTACGCGGCAGTCGAGGTGCGGACGGTGTGCCGGACGGCGATCCGGTCCCCGGCTACCAGGTCGGCGCGGTCCGGCCGCTGCTCCCGGGCACCGAGTCGCAGGTCGGGCCGGCGGAAGCGAAAGACCGTTGGGTCCACCCAGCGGGTTCGTGGTTGCTCATCGGTCCACATCGCGTCCGTCCCCTCCTCGGCGTGTGCCGCCCCGTCGCGGCGCTCGCCCGGGCCCACGGCCCGTCCCGCTCAGGCTCACGCTAGGCAGCGGAGATGACCGAGCCATGAATGCCGCCTGGGAAGCTGCTGTGCGTCACTGAATTCCCGAAAAGTGGAACACTCGTACCGGGGGGCGGGACGGCGGCGTACCGTCGAGCCATTCGAGCGAAGGAGCTGACGGACGTGGCACGGATCGCGGTGGTGGCCGGGGACGGGATCGGCCCCGAGGTGGTCGCGGAGGCCCGCAAGGTCGTCGACGCGGTGCTGCCCGGTGTCGAGGTGACCGAGTACGACCTCGGTGCGGCACGTTACCACCGCACCGGCGAGGTCCTGCCCGACGCGGTGCTCAACGAGCTGGCCGGGCACGACGCGATCCTGCTCGGCGCGGTGGGTGACCCGACGGTGCCGCCCGGCGTGCTGGAACGCGGTCTGCTGCTGAAGCTGCGCTTCGCCTTCGACCAGTACGTCAACCTGCGTCCGTCGCGGCTCTGGCCGGGCGTGACCAGCCCGCTCGCGGCGGTCAAGCCGGGCGAGGTCGACCTGGTGGTCGTCCGCGAGGGCACCGAGGGCCTGTACGCCGGTGCCGGCGGCTCGCTGCACCGGGGCACCCCGGCCGAGATCGCCACCGAGGAGAGTCTGAACACCCGGCACGGTGTCGAGCGGGTGATCCGGGACGCCTTCGCTCGCGCGGCCCGGCGCGAGCGGCGCAAGGTGACGCTGGTGCACAAGACGAACGTGCTCACCCACGCCGGCTCGCTGTGGTCGCGCACCTTCGAGGCGGTCGCCGCCGAGCACCCCGACATCGCCACCGAGTACCAGCACGTCGACGCCGCGGCGATGTTCCTGGTCACCCAGCCGCAGCGGTACGACGTGGTGGTCACGGACAACCTCTTCGGTGACATCCTCACCGACATCGCCGCCGCGGTGACCGGCGGCATCGGGTTGGCCGCCAGCGGCTGCATCAACCCCGAGGGGGCGTACCCGTCGATGTTCGAGCCGGTGCACGGCTCCGCGCCGGACATCGCCGGCCGTGGCGTGGCCGACCCGGCCGCCGCCGTACTCTCGGCGGCGCTGCTGCTCGATCAGCTCGGGCACGCCGACGCCGCCGCCCGGATCACCGCCGCGGTCAGCGCGGAGCTGGCCGCCCGGAGCCCCGAGGTAGCCGTACGTACCGCCGAGGTGGGCGACCGGATCGCGGCGCAGGCCGCCGGCTGAACCGGTCGGATCCCACCGGCCGTCGATGCTGCCCCGATCCGGCCGGGCAGGGGCGGCGCGGCGGCCACGCACCGGTGGCGTGCCACCTGTCCACCGGTGGACCTATCCGCTGAACGACCGTTCGGGGTAGGTTTCTGGCACAAACATGTTTCCGGCGTGCGGTCGGCGCATGCCGTCGTCCCCCCCAGGGAGGTCAGCGCGATGAGCGGTGGTGACAAGATCGACTTCGAGATCCGTCCGAACCCCGCACCGGTATCCGCCACCGACCGGGCTGCGCTGCTGGCAAACCCCGGGTTCGGCCGGGTGTTCACCGACCATATGGTCACCATCCGCTACGCCGACGGCAAGGGCTGGTACGACGCCCGGGTCGAGGCGCGCGCGCCGATCCCGATGGATCCCGCCAGTGCCGTGCTGCACTACGCCCAGGAGATCTTCGAGGGCATGAAGGCGTACCGCGCGGCCGACGGCGGAGTGACGATGTTCCGCCCGTACGCGAACGCGGCCCGGTTCAACACCTCGGCCGCCCGGATGGCCATGCCGGCGCTGCCGGAGCAGACCTTCGTGGACTCGCTGCACCGGCTGATCGAGATCGACCGGGAGTGGATTCCCGACGGCGACGACGGCGGCAGCCTCTACCTGCGGCCGTTCATGTTCGCCAGCGAGGTCTTCCTCGGCGTCCGTCCGGCCAACGAGTACCTCTACTCGGTGATCGCCTCACCCGTCGGGGCGTACTTCTCCGGCGGGGTCAAGCCGGTGACGGTCTGGGTCTCGCCCGACTACACCCGGGCGGCGCCCGGCGGCACCGGCGCGGCCAAGTGCGGCGGCAACTACGCCGCCTCGCTGGCCGCCCAGGCCGAGGCCCTCGAACACGGCTGCGACCAGGTGGTCTTCCTCGACGCCGTGGAGCGCCGGTTCGTCGACGAGCTGGGCGGTATGAACGTCTTCTTCGTCTACGACGACGGGTCGATCGCCACTCCGCCGCTGACCGGCACGATCCTGCCCGGCATCACCCGCGAGTCGGTGCTCACCCTGGCCGCGGCGGCCGGGCACCGGGTCGAGGAGCGGCCGGTGACCTTCGACGACTGGCGGGCCGACGCCGCCAGCGGCCGGCTGCGCGAGGTCTTCGCCTGCGGCACCGCGGCGGTGATCACCCCGATCGGGCAGGTCCGTTACCCGGACGGGGAGTTCGCTGTGGCCGGCGGGGAGCCGGGCACCGTCACCATGGCGCTGCGCCAACAGTTGGTGGATCTTCAGCGGGGCAAGGCGGAGGACCCGCACAACTGGGTCCACCGCGTGTTCTGAGAGGTGCGAAGGGCTCCGCGTCACGCCCGGCGTGACGCGGAGAGCCTTCAGTGCCTGGTACGGGCCCTCGACACGCTTCAGCCCAGCAGGTGGGTTCGCAGCGCGGCGAGCTGGGCGTCGGTGACGCCCGCGTGGCGCAGGTAGTTGTCGACGGAGCCGTGACCCTCGCGGATCTCGGCGAGGAAGAGCAGCATCGTCTCGGCCGGTGAGGACAGGAACGGTGCCGGGATCTCGGGGGAGTCCGGGAAGGTGGCCGAGACCCAGGCGCTGAACCGCTGCGACGCCTCGGTGCTCAGCGCGTAGTCCGCCGCGATCTCGCCGTCGTCGACCCCGAGGACGGCGAGCGTCAGCCCGCAGACGATGCCGGTGCGATCCTTGCCGGCGACGCAGTGCACCACCACCGGCGCGTTCGCCCCGTCGGCGATCAAGCCGATCGCCTCGGCCAGCCCGGCGGTCCCGGTGCGGGCCAGGTCGGCGTACCGGTCGGCGAGGTAGCGGGCCAGGTCGCTGCCGGGCTGGTAGGGCCGCTTGCCCCATTCCGCGTGCTCCGGGTGGATGTGCCGGTAGGTCAGCCCGTCGAAGTCGGGGACCCGGCCGTCGCGTTCGACCTCCTGCGGCCGGCGCAGGTCGATGACGGTCCGTACGCCGAGTGCTGCGAAGGTGTCCCGGTCGTCGTCACCGATGCGGTGCAGCGAGTCGGATCGGTAGAGCCGGCCGGTGCGCACCGCGCGGCCGTCCTCGGTGCGGTAGCCGCCCACGTCCCGGAAGTTGAAGGCGGTGGTGAACGGAATCCTGCGGTTGACCTCGATGGAACCCACCCTGACACGGTAAACGGCCGGTGGGTCGATGCCCACCGGCCGTTCAACCGGTTCGCGTTACCGCAGCCCGCTACCGGGCGGGGTGGCCGCGTACGTGTCGTTGTAGTAGCCGCCGAGCTTGTCCCGGTAGGCCGGGTCGGTGGCCGTCTCGTCGTACTCCGGCGCCGCCTTGATCTGGTCCTTGGTGCGGTCGACGAAGACCTTCTGCTCCTCGTGGTCGACGTGGTTCACCGTGCCGGCCGGCAGCATGACCTTCTTGCCGAAGATCCACGGCCCGGTGTCCACCACCAGGTAGCTGGCGTTGACCTCGCTGCTGTCACTGTCGATCTTGCCGATCGAGCCGTCGCTGGCCTCCACCTTGTAGCCGACCAGGTTTGCGCCGGCCACGCCGGCCTCGTTCCGGTAGCTCCAGGGGTCGAAGGCACCGGCGGGGGTGCCGCCCGCGACGACGCTCTGGTCGACGGCGCGCAGCTCCGGGTCGGGCGTGGCGTTAGTGGTGTTCGTGGTGTTCGTGGTGTTCGGGTCGAGCCTGTCCATGGGATGTCTCCTGCCCCGGCCCCTCATCGGGCCGTCTCGGAGGAAGGTGTTTCGTTGTCCCGAAAGCTCCTACCCGTGGACCGGCGGTCTACACCAGGAAAACCATCCGGCACAGAGGTCACCGACTGTCCCGAGATGTGGATTGTGCCTCCCAAAAGCGATCCGGAGGTGGCAGAGTACCGATCGTGACCAGCACCGCCCGCATTATTGGCAACTAGCGCGCCGGCCTTCCCCTCGCCGAGCGCGCAGACCTCCCGCAGCCGCGGGGGGTCTTTTTGTTGCGCTGGCCGGTGCCTGACGAAGGGATCACCATGACGTTTCAGGTCTACGACACCACGCTGCGCGACGGCGCCCAGCGCGAGGGGCTCAGCTACTCGGTGGTCGACAAGCTCGCGGTGGCCCGGCTGCTCGACGAGTTCGGTGTCGGGTTCATCGAGGGCGGATGGCCGGGCGCGGTGCCGAAGGACACCGAGTTCTTCCGCCGGGCGCTCACCGAACTCGACCTCAGGCACGCGGTGCTGGTCGCGTTCGGTGCCACCCGCCGGGCCGGTGCGGTGGCCGCCGACGACCCGCAGGTGCGTGGTCTGCTCGACGCGCAGACCCCGGCGATCGCCCTGGTCGCCAAGGCCGACCTGCGGCACGTCGAGCGGGCGTTGCGCACCACCGCCAAGGAGAACCTGGCGATGATCCACGACACGGTGGCCCACCTGGTCGCCGAGGGTCGGCGGGTCTTCGTCGACGGCGAGCACAGCTTCGACGGCTACCGCCACGATCCGGCGTACACCGCGTCGGTGGTGGAGACCGCCCTCGCGGCGGGTGCCGAGCGGTTCGTACTCTGCGACACCAACGGCGGAATGCTGCCGTCCCAGGTGACCGCCGCCATCGTCGACCTCACCGACCGGATCGGCATCGCGCCGGAACTGCTCGGCATGCACGCCCAGAACGACACCGCCTGCGCGGTGGCCAACACCATCGCCGCCGTCGAGGCCGGGGTCCGCCACGTGCAGGGCACCGCCAACGGGTACGGCGAGCGGCCCGGCAACGCCGACATCTTCGCGGTCGTCGCGAACCTCCAACTCAAGCTCGGGCTGCCGGTCCTACCGGATGGCTGCCTGGAGCAGATGGTGCGGGTCTCCCACGCCATCGCCGAGATCGCCAACATCGCCCCCGACACCCACCAGGCGTACGCCGGGGCTGCGGCCTTCGCCCACAAGGCGGGGCTGCACGCGAGTGCGATCAAGGTGGATCCGCTGCTCTACAACCACGTGGAGCCCGAGGTGGTCGGCAACGACATGCGGATCCTGGTCACCGAGATGGCCGGCCGGGCCAGCATCGAGCTGAAGAGCCGCGAGCTGGGGTTGGAGCTGGCCGGCCATCCGGAGACCCTGTCCCGGGTCACCAACCGGGTCAAGGAACTGGAGGCCGGCGGCTGGTCGTTCGAGGCCGCCGATGCCTCGTTCGAGCTGCTGGTCCGCTCCGAGCTGCCGGACGCCGCGCCGGCGCGGCCGTTCGCGTTGGAGTCGTACCGGGTGCTGGTCGAGCACCGCGAGGACGGCGCAGTCGTCTCCGAGGCGACCGTCAAGATCCGGGTACGCGGGGAACGGGTGATCGCCACGGCCGAGGGCAACGGGCCGGTGAACGCGTTGGACGAGGCACTCCGCGTCGGCCTCGGCCGGCACTACCCGGAGTTGCGGGACTTCGAGTTGGCCGACTACAAGGTGCGGATCCTCGAGGGCAGTCACGGCACGGGCGCGGTGACCCGGGTACTTGTCGAGACGGCCGACGGGCGGGGCGGCGGTTGGACCACCGTCGGCGTACACCCCAACGTGGTCGAGGCGAGCTGGCACGCGCTGGTCGACGCGCTGACCTACGGGCTGGACCGCGCCCGGGTGTAGCCGGCGCCGGAATGCAGGCCCGCGCCGGGGTGCGGGCGTGCCCTACCGGCTCTCGGCGGTGGGTAGCCGCAGCTCGGCGAGGACCATGCGGTGGTCGCTGCCGGGCAACGGGTGGACCGTCACGTCCCGCACGGCGATGCGACGGTCCACCAGCACGTGGTCGATCACCACGGGCGGGATGGGGTCGCCGTCGTACGGCCCCCAGGTGCCGGTGAGCCCGGCGCCGACCGAGGCGGCGGCGTCGACATAGCCGGTGCCGAGCAGGGTGCGCAGCGGACCGTGGTCGAGGGTGGCGTTGAAGTCCCCGGCGAGGATGCTCAACGGTCCGTCGGGGGTGGCCGCCGGCTGGGCGGCCAGGTCGGCGCGCCAGAACTCCACCTGGTCGATCGCGTACGGGGCGGCCGGGTGCGCCGACTCGACGCGTACCGGGGGCGCGCCGGGCACCGCGACGGTCGCGTACGCCTGCGTGAAGCCCCAGGCGCTGCGTAGCCGGCGGATGCCGCCGTCGCTGAGCGGGTGACGGGCGTACAGCCCGGAGCCGGGGGTGCCGACGACCGGGTTGAGCTGCCGGTGCGCCAGCAAGCGGTCGAGGCCGAGCCGGTCCAGCCCGGCCTCGGCCGCCGGCGTGAGCTCCTGCACGAGCAGCAGGTCGACCTGCCGGGTGCGCACCAGCTCCACCACCGCCTCCCTGTCGGCGGCACCGGCGAGCAGGTTGGCGGTGAGCACCCGCACGGTCGGCCCGGCGGCGTTCGGCTGCGGCGCGGGCAGGGCGCGGGGTGCGACAAGCGCGACCAGGGCCAGGGTGGTCAGCGCCGCGACGAACGCCGGGGCCCGGCGGCGCAGGGCGAGCGCGAGCACCAGTGGGGCCAGGCTCCCGAGCGTCACGTACGGCGTGAAGGCCAACGCCTGCACCAGCGGTCCCCGGTCCAGACCGATCGACCGCGCCAACGCCCACCCGGCACCCGGCACGACCGCCAGCCAGCAGAGCAGACCGACGCCTGACGGCCGCCATGTCCGGCGACCGATGGTGATCTCCACGGCAGGCAGGCTACTGAATCTCGCCCGGCGCGCACCGCCCGGCGTCGAAACGCCGCCCGACCGTGCCTCGTACGACAGCCAGAAAAAGATCCGCAGTGGCTTCTCGAATCGATTTCGCGAATTGTCCACGGCTTCACTTTTCGCGATTGCTGGCGTTGATCCGACAACTCGCCGAGGGCATTTGCACTATTGACCCCCGGCATTTTTCGGTGCTACGTTTCAGCTGCTCGGGAGGCTGCGCTCTGGCATGAATCCCCAGCTCAGGGTGCATGACAGTCGGCGAGCGGGATACGCCTGCGGGTGCGCTCCCGGACGGGGTGCGCAGGCGGTGATCTCATTGCCGCCCGAATCGAAAAAGGCAACAACCGCCCCGTGTGCCACGGGCCGGCCGTATCTCCACGCCTGAAAAAGGGAGACCCGTCATGACCAGATTATTCCGACGTAAGACGGCTGCGGTGGCGATCGCGGCCCTGGCGCTGGCACTGGCCGGCGGCGGCATCGCCGCGGCGAAGCCGACCGCCGAGTCCGCCCAGCCCGCCGCCCGCACCGCCCAGCAGCCGGCCGTCACCACGGCCTCACTGAACAGCGCGAAGGCCGCCCTCGCGAAGGGCGACGGGATGAGCACCCAGGCCGTCGCCGGCTTCTACGCCACGGCCGTCAACGCCAACGGCACCAAGGCTCGCGGCGCCGGCGTCGTCATCAAGTACGGCGTCGGTGAGTACGAGGTGCAGTTCGGCAGCAACGTCACGAACGGCATCTACGTGGCGACGATCGGCCGGGCGACCTCGTGCTGCATCCCACCTGCCGGTGAGATTTCGGTCGCGCGGCGGCTGCTCACCCCGAACGCGGTCTTCATTCAGACCCGCGACTCCGCCGGCGTCCCCGCCGACCTCCCGTTCTACCTCCTCGTGCACCGCTGATCCGTCCACTGTCACCGGCCTCCGTCACGCGACGGAGGCCGGTGTCGTGCCGGGGCCGCTCCGGCAGGCCGGCGACCAGCCGCAGGTGCTGTCCGGTAACGGTGCCGATCGCGTGGTCTGGGTGGCCGAGGGCCGGAAATTCCGACGTTTGTCCGCCGGTCGCCTCGGGAAGCAAGCACCGTGACGGACATCTCGGACACCATGGCCAGCCTGCCCAGCCCGGCCGATCCGGACGCGACCGCGGCGCAGTTGGACCAGACGCTCTTCGAGGTCAAACGCGTGATCGTCGGGCAGGATCGGCTCGTCGAACGCCTCCTGGTCGCGCTGCTCGCCGACGGGCACTGCCTGCTGGAGGGCGTACCGGGGGTGGCCAAGACCCTCGCCGCGCAGACCCTCGCGACGGTGGTGGGTGGCAACTTCTCCCGCATCCAGTTCACCCCCGACCTCGTACCCTCCGACATCGTCGGCACCCGGATCTACCGCGCCTCGAAGGAGAGCTTCGACGTCGAGCTGGGCCCGGTGATGGCGAACCTGGTGCTGGCGGACGAAATCAACCGCGCGCCGGCGAAGGTGCAGTCAGCGTTGCTGGAGGCGATGGCTGAGCGTCAGGTGTCGATCGGCGGACGCAGCCACCCGGTACCGGAGCCGTTCCTGGTGCTGGCCACCCAGAACCCCATCGAATCGGAAGGGGTCTACCAGCTGCCGGAGGCGCAGCGGGACCGTTTCCTGATGAGGATCGTCGTCGACTACCCGGACGGCGCCGACGAGTTGGCCATTCTCTACCGGATGAGCGCCGACCGTCCCCGAGCCCACCGGGTGCTCGACCCGGACCGGCTGCGCGAGTTCCAGCGTCAGGCCAGGCAGGTGTTCGTCCATCACGCCATCGCCGAGTACGTGGTCCGGCTCATCCTCGCCACCCGTGATCCAGGCCGGTTCGGGCTGCCGGAGATGGCCGGGCTGCTCGCCTACGGTGCCAGCCCACGTGCCACCCTCGGCCTGGTCTCGGCCGCCCGCGCCCAGGCCCTGCTCCGGGGACGTGGCTACGTCCTGCCCGACGACGTCCGGGAACTCGCCGTGGACGTACTGGCCCATCGGCTGGTGCTCTCCTTCGACGCGGTCGCCGACGGGGTCAGCGCCGAGTGGGTCGTCCATCGGCTGGTCGAGGCGATCCCGCCGCCCCGGGTGGCCACCACCAGGCCGGAGTACGCGACCGACCTGGCGATCGCCTGATGGGCCGCCGGAACCCCACGCCGCCGGTGGCGGCCGACCCGGTGCTCGCCGACCTCACCCCCGACCAGCGGTTGCGGCGGCTGGAACTCACGGTGACCCGGCGTCTCGACGGCCTGCTGCACGGCGAGCGGCACGGCCTGCTGCCCGGTCCCGGCAGCGAACCAGCGGGCAGCCGCGAGTACCGGCCGGGTGAGGACGAGGTGCGTCGGATGGACTGGTCGGTGACGGCCCGCACCGCCGTGCCGCACGTGCGGGAGGTGGACGCCGACCGGGAGCTGACCACGTGGCTGCTTGTCGACGCCAGCCCCAGCATGGAGTACGGCACCGCCGAGTTGGACAAGCGGGAACTGGCGGTCGCTGCGGTCGCCACCATCGGTTTCCTCACCGCCGGACCGGGCAACCGGCTCGGCGCGCAGGTGCTCACGCCGTACGGGCTGCACCGGGTGCCGGCGCGCGGCGGGCGTACCCACCTGTTCGGGCTGCTGCGCGCGTTGCTGGCCGCGCCCCGGGCCGGCGACCACCCGGACACCGCGCCCCGGGCGGCGCCCGCCGCCGGGCTGGCCGACGCGCTGGCCGAGGTGCGCCGGGTGGCTCACCGGCGTGGTCTGGTGGTGGTGGTCTCCGATTTCCTCGACGGCCTGCCCGACGATCCGCGGCTGCCGGCCCTCTGGGAGCGTCCGCTACGCCGGCTCTCGGTGCGCCACCGGGTGCTCGCGGTCGAGGTCACCGACCCCCGCGAGCTGGAGCTGCCGGACGTCGGACTGATCACCCTGGTCGACCCGGAGACCGGCGAACGCCGCGAGGTGTGGACCGGCGACCGACACCTGCGCGAGCGCTACGCGGCGGCGGCGGCCGCCCAACGTGAACAGGTCCGGCACGCCCTGCGTCGGGCCGGTGCGACCCACCTGGCGCTGCGTACCGACCGGGACTGGACCGTCGACATCGTCCGGCACGTGCACGCGCAGCGTCGGCTGGCGACCGCGGCGGCCCCGGCGCATCGGGGAGGTGTGGCGTGATCTGGCAGTCACCCGTCCGGCTCTGGCTGCTGCTCGGCGTGCTCGCACTGGCGGCGGCGTATCTGGTGGCGCAGCGGCGTCGCAGCCGGTACGCGGTCCGCTTCACCAACCTGCGGTTGCTCGACCGGGTGGCACCCCGGCGCCCGACCTGGCGCCGGCACCTGCCGGCCGGCCTCTTCCTCGCGATGCTGGCCCTGCTCGTGGTCGGTTTCGCCCGTCCCACCGCCGAGGTCCGGGTGCCCCGGGAACGCGCCACCGTGATGGTCGCGGTGGACGTCTCCACCTCGATGCTCGCCGGTGACGTCGAGCCGGACCGGCTCAGCGCGGCCAAGAGCGCCGCCCGGCGGTTCGCCGACGGCCTGCCCCGGGAGTTCAACGTGGGACTTGTCGCGTTCGCCGGCAGCGCGGCGGTGCTGGTGCCACCGGGCACCGACCGGGAAGCGCTGCACGACGGGATCGAGCGGCTGGCCGAGGGGGCGACGGGTGTGCAGGGCACCGCGATCGGCGAGGCGATCAGCACCTCGCTGGGTGCCGTGAAGGCGCTCGACGACAAGGCCGCGACCGAGCCGCCACCGGCCCGGATCATCCTGCTCTCCGACGGAGCGAACACCTCGGGCATGGATCCGATGGAGGCCGCCGCCGAGGCGCTGGCCCTCGACGTACCGGTGCACAGCATCTCGTTCGGCACCCCGGGCGGCTTCGTCGACCGGGGTGGGCGGCCGATCCAGGTGCCGGTCGACGGGGAGACGCTGCGGGCCGTGGCCGAGGAGACCGGGGGCGGCTTCCACGAGGCCGGTACGAGCGCCGAACTACGGGCCGTCTACGACGACATCGGCAGCTCGGTGGGTTGGCGCAAGGTGCGGCAGGACGTCTCGGCCCGGTTCATCGGGCTCGGGTTGGTCTTCGCGATGGGCGCGGCGGTCGGCTCGATGCGCTGGTTCTCCCGCCTGCCCTGAATCCGACCCCCCGATCCGCGACAGCGGCCGCAGCCGGCCGCACACGTGAGGAGCGTACGTATGGCAGTGCAGACCGGACTGGGCGAGCCGCGCGGGCCCTGGTTCGTCTCGCCCGATCTCGACCCGGACGGACGGGGTGGGTCGGACGCGGCGTCGCAGGCACGGGAGCGGTTGCTGGGCGGCTGGCGTCGGCGACTGCTGGCCGCGCTGGCGATGGTGTCGATCTCCGCCGGGTCGGGAGCGCTGGCCGGTGGGTGGGTGGCCGGTCGGGACGGTGTCACGGGCCCGGCCGCCGCGTCCGCGGCCGCGGTGCCGGCCGAGTTGGTGACCGCCGCCGAGAAGACCGTGCCCGGCGTGGTGTCGGTGCTGGTGGGCGGCACGCGCGGCTCGGCGAGCGGTTCGGGCTTCGCGGTCGACTCCGAGCAGCACATCATCACCAACGACCACATCATCGCCAAGGGCCGGGGCGGCCCGGTGACCGTCGAACTGCCGGACGGACGGCGGTTCGCGGCGGAGGTGGTGGGCCGGGAGCCGGGCAGTGATCTCGCGGTGCTCAAGGTGCCGTCGTCGGCCGGTCTGGCGGCGCTGCCGTTGGCCAAGCCGGGTTCGACCCGGGTGGGCGAACCGGTGCTGGCGGTCGGGTCGCCGCTGGGGCTGCCCGGCACGGTCACCGCCGGCATCGTCAGCGCGTTGGACCGCCAGGTGCGTCTCGGTGACAACCGGCACCGGGCGGTGCAGACCGATGCCTCGATCAACCCCGGCAACTCGGGCGGACCACTTGTCAACGCCCGGGGCGAGGTGGTCGGGGTGAACACCGCGATCGCGACCATCGACGGCAACGGTTCCATCGGTATCGGATTCGCCATCCCGATCGAGCAGGTGCAGCAGACCGCCGACACGATCATTGGAAAGGGGGGCTGATCACTGAAAGTGACTGTCCGATTACGGGGAGATCGGGGCAACTGTCGGATTCCGGCGCTCGATGATCGGAGAATGGAAATATTACGCTCGGTATGAATACTGGCGTGGGTGGAGCGTCCTCTCATCGCGGCCCTCCTGCTGGTGGGCCTCATCATCGGAAGTGGCGTCGGGTCGTCGTACGCGCGCGCCCGGCGGGGCTGGAACGACTACCAGGCGGCGAAGAAGACCGTGCCCGGTGCGCGTCGCGCCGCCTGGATGCTGATCAAAGTGGTCACCACGAAGGTGGGCGTCATCGCTCTGCTCCTGATCGGAGCGGTCGCGTACGCCGCCGCCGGTGGCAGTGACGATCCGGCACCGGCGGTGCCGACGCCGAGCAGCAGCGCGGAGGAGCGACCCGCCCGCTGACACCCGGAGGTCGAGCTGGATGTGCGCTCGCGGCGTTGGTGCGAACGCGTTCCGGACGCCGCGCTAGCCTCAGGGCGTGGACGACGGACTGCGGGTGACCGACCGGTGGGTGGTTCCCGCCGGTGAACTGCGGGAGCGGTTCTCCCGGTCATCCGGACCGGGCGGGCAGGGCGTCAACACCGCCGACTCGCGGGTCGAGCTGAGCTTCGACCTGGCCGGCTCACCGAGCATCCCCGAGTCGCTGCGCACCCGGGCACTGGACCGGCTCGCCGGACGCCTGGTCGACGGCGTGCTGACGATCGCCGCCAGCGAGCACCGGGCCCAGTTGGCCAACCGTGAAGCGGCCCGGGAACGGCTGGTGTCGTTGCTGCGCGAGGCGGTCGCCCCGCCACCGCCGCCGCGCCGTCCGACCCGCCCGTCGCGGGCGGCCAAGGAGCGGCGGCTGGCCGAGAAGAAGCGTCGAGGGCAGCGCAAGCGCGACCGTCGAGTGGACGGCGAGTAGTTCGGTCTCACCGGGCGTGGCCTGGATCACGCCTCGGTTCGTGCCGCCGGTCCGGCCCGGTCCAGCAGCGTCGAGCAGACCTCGATCAGTCGGGCCCGCAGTTGGCCGGCGCGCTGCGCGAACTCGCGTTGCCGCGCCACGTACTCGGACTTGCCCTCCGGCGTCTCGATCGCCACCGGCGGTTGACCGTACGAGGAGAAGTCGTACGGCGACGCCCGCATGTCGAGCAGCCGGATGTCACCGGCCAGCTCGAAGCAGTCGAGGGCCAACTCACCCGGGACGGCGGGGCCCAGCTTGGTGGCCCACTTGTGGCAGTCCATGGAGGCGTGCAGACAGCCCGGCTGGTCGAGGTCGACCTGACTCGCCCGGGTCGGTCGGAGGTGGTTGAGCTCGACCGCGTCGGGGGTGAAGAACCGGTACGCGTCGAAGTGTGTGCACCGGATCTGGTGCGACTCGACCACCGCGTCGGTGCCCCGCTGACCGAGTCGGAGGGGAAGCGGATGCCGGTGCTCACGCTGGCGGTACACCATTGCCCACTCGTGCAGGCCGAAACAGCCGGTGAAGGCCGGTCGGGACGCGATCGCGGTCAGCAGCCGGTGGATGAAGCGCACCGAGTCGTGCCGGTCGGTGAGGAAAGCTTCGACGTCGAGACGTACCGCGCCGTCGGCGTCCGTCGCGTACCAGCGCCACCGGTGCTGCGGTGCCGGACCGTCCGGGCCGGCTTCCAGCCGGACACCGACGCCCGGGTGCCAACGTCGTAGCACCGACGGCCGGGTGCCGTAGTAGTCGTACAGGAAATCGTCGATGGCGTGGCGTTCCCCGGTGGCCCGGCGGGCCCGGTGTCCCGCGGTGAGTGCGTCGGCGCGTCGTTCGTGACCCACCAGCAGGGGCCGCCAGGTGGCGGCGGGAAGACTGGCCACCCGCCGCCCGCCCGGCGCGCGGACCCGCCCGTCGACCCCACCGGCGACGGCGGGCGTGGCGGGGGCGGGGACGGCGGTCACGGCACCAAGGGTACGACCGCCGTCGGGCCGCCGGTCAGGGCACGTCGACCCGTACACCTGCGGAGAAGACGCCGCTGCGCAGCTCCAGCCGCTGCGGCGCCTCCCGCCCGTTGATCGTGAAGACCAGCGGCAGCACCACCCGGCTGCCGGCGGCCACCGGGTCGGCGAACACGTCGCGTCCCTGGTTCGCCTGGCGGGTGGCCGGCTCGTCGGTGGTGACCCAGTTGCCGTTCGCCAGGTACGCCCGTTGCAGCTTGCCGTGCCAGCTCTGGTGCTCCGGGGTGAGGTTGCGGACCCCGACGGTCGCCTGACACTGCCGCGCGCCCCGGCCAGGTTCGCAGGTCATCCGGTAGACGGTGAACTCGAACGCGTCCTCGCGCAGCGGCATCCCCAGCACCCCGCTGGCCCCGGTGCCCTTCCAGGCGCCGTTGGTCGGTTGGCTGTCCGTGTCGATCGCGGTGACCCGGCGGGTCGCGGACCACGCGGCGGCACCCACCGTGCCGGCCAGCACCATCGCGGCCACCGGCACCACGATCCAGACCGGTGGCTTGCGGCGCCGGGCCGGCGGTCGGGGAGCGGCCGGGCGTGGATAGATCGTGCCCGGCCCGTCCGAGGCCAGTGCCGCGGCCACCGGCCGTCGGCGGCGTCGCCAGGTGAGCAGTCCCACCACGCCCAGCACCAGCAGCGCGGTCCCGGCGACCAGTAGCGCGGGCGTCTGGCGACGCCAGCCCGTGGACTCCGGCGACTGGGACGCCGCCATCCCCGGCGCTGTCCAGGTGGCGCTCGCGCAGTCGTACGGCTGCCGGCCGTCGCTGGCGAAGGCGCACGTCGGCGCGGTCACCGGCTGTCGGGAGGCGGTCGTGGTGAGCGAGGTGCCCAGCGTGGTGGTGCTGCCCGGCGGCAGCTTCAGTCGCCAGGTCACCTCGGTGGCCGGCGACCCGCCGGGGCGTACCACCCGACCTCCGTCACTGACCGTCGTCGCCGAGACGCCCTGGGGCAGCTCCTGGCGGACGGTGGTCTCCACCGGGGTGCGGCCGGCGTTACGGACCTCGATCCGGTACCCGGGCGCGGCGCTCTGCTCCGGCGCGACCCGTACGCTCACCTTCGGCCTGGCGGCGGGCGAGGCCACCCGGGTCGGCGTCGGTACCGCCGGTGGTGCCGCCGGCATGCTGGGATCGGGTGCGGCCGCCGCCGGCTGGAGTCGTCCGGCCGTCGGAGCGCCGGTGGCGGTGGCCGTCAGAGTGTCCGGGACGGTTGCCGCCGGCAGCACCGGCAGGGCGGTCAGCAGGCCGACGCAGTGCACGATCGCCGCGAGGGCCCTGTGGTGTCGTGTCGATGCAGGCATACGAACGAACCTCCGCAGCCGACGCTAGGTGCGGGCGCGCGTCGTGCGGGTACGAAGCGGCGAATCCGACCCCGTCGGTGGGCGGCGGGGGTAAGCTGCGGCGATCGTTCGCCGGCCGCACTACATTGGCCTGGTGCGTATCGCTCGTTTCGCTCATGCCAAGGGAATGTCGTTCGGCGTCGTCGAGGGGGAGCCGGAGGCGGGCCCGCAGGGGCTCACCATCGCCGAGATCTCCGGCCACCCGTTCGGCCAGATCACGTTCAGCGGGGTCCGCTGGGCGTTGTCCGACGTCCGGCTGCTCTCGCCGATCCTGCCCAGCAAGGTGGTCTGCGTCGGCCGCAATTACGCCGAGCACGCCGCCGAACACGGCGCGGAGGTGCCGAAGGAGCCGCTGTTGTTCCTGAAGCCCTCGACCTCGGTCATCGGCCCCCGGGACGCGATCCGGCTACCGGAGTTCAGCAAGCAGGTCGAGCACGAGGCCGAGCTGGCGGTGGTGATCGGCGCGCCGGGCGCCCGCCGGGCGGACCGGGCCGCGGCGGAACGGGCCATCTTCGGCTACACCTGCGCCAACGACGTCACGGCCCGGGACCTCCAGCGCTCCGACAGCCAGTGGACGCGAGCCAAGGGGTTCGACTCGTTCTGCCCGATCGGGCCGTGGATCACCACCGGGCTGGACGTCACCGACCTGGAGATCCGCTGCGAGGTCGGTCGCGACCCGGAGGAGATGGAGGTGCGGCAGTTGGGCCGCACCGGGGACATGGTCTTCGACGCGCCGGCTCTGGTGTCGTACGTCTCACACGTGATGACGCTACTGCCCGGTGACGTTGTGTTGACCGGTACGCCGGCGGGGGTTAGCCCACTCACGGACGGGGATACGGTGAGCGTCCGGATCGAGGGGATCGGCGAGCTGACGAACCCGGTCGTGTCAGCGACCTGATCGCCGTTTTGGCAGCTCAGGGGCGCTTTGGGGAAGTCGATTTGGCCTGTCGGTGCCGGGAGGGTAGAGTTTGTTCCCGGCGCCGCAAGGGGCCAATGGGGTATGGGGTAATTGGCAGCCCGACTGATTCTGGTTCAGTTAGTCTAGGTTCGAGTCCTGGTACCCCAGCGCAGCCGAGATTCGCCACGAATCGAGGCCGCTGGATTCTGGTGGAGTTCGGCACCGATGCACCGCGAGGGGCTCCGGTAGCGAGGTCTGGTAGAGTTCGGCGGCACCACCGTGAAGGTGGTGCCGCGAAGTGTTCTGGCCCCGTCGTCTAGCGGCCCAGGACGCCGCCCTCTCAAGGCGGTAGCGCCGGTTCGAATCCGGTCGGGGCTACACATCGAAAGGCCCGTCCCACCCCGGGACGGGCCTTTCCGCACCCACCCCAACCCACCCCACCGCGTTGATCATGAGGTTAGCGGCAGTTAGAAGATCCACAACTGCCGCTAACCTCATGATCAACAAGGTGGGTGGGGCGGGGGGCGGGTGGGGTGGGTTAGAGGCCGGAGAGGCGTTGGCCGGCGCGGACCACGGCCATGGCGTGGCGTTCGCCGGGGCGGCGGCCGAGGCGCTCGATGGGGCCGGAGATGCTGATAGCGGCGATCACCCGGCCGGTGCGGTCGCGGATCGGGGCTGAGACGCTCGCCACACCGGCCTCGCGTTCGGCAACGCTCTGCGCCCAGCCTCGGCGGCGCACCTCGGCGAGGGTGCGGCCGGTGAACTTCGACCGGGGCAGCAGTGGCATCACCGCCTCAGGCGGCTCCCAGGCGAGCAGGATCTGCGCCGCCGATCCGGCGATCATCGGCAGCACCGAGCCGACCGGCACGGTGTCGCGCAGCCCGCTGGCCCGCTCGGCGGCGGCCACGCAGATCCGCTCGTCCGCCCGGCGCAGGTAGAGCTGGGCGCTCTCGCCGGTGGCGTCCCGCAGCGCGGCCAGCAGCGGCTCGGCAGCGGTCAGCAGCACATCCGGTGCCGCGTTCGCCAACTCGCCCAGGCGTGGACCGGGGCGCCAGCGACCCTGAGTGTCCCGGACCAGCATCCGGTGGATCTCCAGCGCCTGGGCCAGCCGGTGCGCGGTGGCTCGGGGCAGCTTGGTGCGTTCAACGAGTTCGGCCAGGCTGGCGCCGTCGACACAGGCGGCCAGGATGACCACCGCCTTGTCGAGAACGCCGACACCGCTCATACTGTGTCCCACAAGCCGAAATTTACCTCCCAGAATTTAGGATGTCCAGATGGTGGGAGTCACTCCTGAGCCGAGGACCCTGGCCGAGAAGGTCTGGGACGCACACGTCGTCCGGTCCGCCGATGGTGAGCCCGATCTGCTCTTCATCGACCTGCACCTGCTGCACGAGGTGACCAGCCCGCAGGCGTTCGACGGTCTGCGCATGGCCGGCCGCCGGGTGCGGCGCACCGACCTCACGCTGGCCACCGAGGATCACAACACCCCGACCGGGTACGCCGATCCCTCGTTCCAGCAGCGCCGTGGCGACCTGCTCACCATCGCCGACCCCACCTCCCGCACCCAGATCGAGACGCTGCGCCGCAACTGCGCCGAGTTCGGCGTGAAGCTCCATCCGCTGGGCGACGAGAACCAGGGGATCGTGCACGTCATCGGCCCGCAGCTCGGCCTCACCCAGCCCGGCATGACAATCGTCTGCGGCGACTCGCACACGGCCACGCACGGCGCGTTCGGTGCGCTGGCGTTCGGCATCGGCACCAGCGAGGTCGAGCACGTGCTGGCCACCCAGACGCTGCCACAGGCCCGACCCAAGACGATGGCGGTCACCGTCGACGGCCAACTCGGCCCCGGCGTCACCGCCAAGGACCTGGTGCTCGCCCTGATCGCCAAGGTCGGCACCGGCGGCGGGCGCGGGCACATCGTGGAGTACCGGGGCGAGGCGATCCGGGCGCTGTCCATGGAAGGGCGGATGACGATCGCCAACATGTCCATCGAGTGGGGCGCCAAGGCCGGCATGATCGCGCCGGACGAGACCACCTTCGCGTACCTGAAGGGGCGCCCCAACGCTCCCAGCGGCGCCGACTGGGACACGGCCTTGGAGTACTGGCGGACGCTGCCCACCGACGAGGGGGCGACCTTCGACTCCGAGGTGACGCTGGACGCCGCCGAGATCACGCCGTTCGTCACCTGGGGCACCAACCCGGGGCAGGGTGCGCCGCTGGGCGCGGTCGTGCCGGACCCGGAGGAGTTCGTCACCGAGCCGGAGCGGGCCGCCGCCCGCCGGGCCCTGGCCTACATGGATCTCAGCCCCGGCACCGCGCTGCGTGACCTCGCCGTCGACGTGGTCTTCGTCGGTTCGTGCACCAACGGGCGCCTGGAGGATCTCCGAGCCGCCGCCGACGTGCTGCGCGGCCAGCGGGTGGCTGACGGGGTACGGATGCTCGTGGTACCCGGCTCGGCCGCGGTACGGGAGGCCGCCGAGGCGGAGGGGCTGGACAAGGTCTTCACCGACGCCGGGGCCGAATGGCGCTTCGCCGGCTGCTCCATGTGTCTGGGCATGAACCCGGACACGCTCTCCCCGGGGCAGCGTGCCGCCTCGACCTCCAACCGGAACTTCGAGGGCCGCCAGGGCCGCGGTGGGCGTACCCACCTGGTCAGCCCGCCGGTGGCCGCCGCCACCGCCGTCGTCGGCCGGCTGGCCGCTCCCGCCGACCTGTAGAAGGGCTGCGACAGATGGACAAGTTCACCGTGCACACCGGCACCGCCCTGCCGCTCCGTCGGTCCGACGTGGACACCGACCAGATCATCCCCGCCGTGTACCTCAAGCGGGTGACCCGTACCGGATTCGCCGACGGGCTCTTCAGCGCGTGGCGCGAGGATCCGGGATTCGTGCTCAACGATCAAGCTTATTCGGGGGCGTCGATTCTGGTGGCCGGCCCCGAGTTCGGCACCGGATCATCGCGGGAGCACGCCGTGTGGGCGTTGCGTGACTACGGCTTCCGAGTGGTGATCTCGCCGCGCTTCGGTGACATCTTCCGCGGGAACGCCCTCAAGGAAGGGCTGCTTCCGGTAGAGCTCGAATTGAAAGCCGTCGAAGAAATCTGGAGCCTGGTCGAGGAGAATCCGACCACCCCGGTGGTCGTCGACCTGACCGCTCGCGAGGTGCGGGTCGACACCGCCACCTGGTCGTTCCCGCTCGACGACTTCAGCCGGTGGCGGCTGATGGAGGGCTTGGACGACATTGGACTCACCCTCCGCCACGAGGACCGGATCAGTGCCTTCGAGGCCGGTCGGCCGGCCTTCCTGCCCCGGGTCGCGTAGCCGAACACCCCGATCCGCAGCCGATTTCGCCCCCACCGGTGCCACCGGTGGGGGCGAATCCGTTACGACACAAGGGCTTTTTTCCGCCGAATGTTTGTGTCCCGCCAGCACAGGGCATACCGTGCGCGCAGAATGGCTCGCGTCGAGTCAGTTGCACAATCAGGAGGAAGTCGTGAACAAGGCCGAGCTCATCGAGGCGCTCGCCGTTCGCCTGGGGGACCGGAAAACGGCGACGACCGCGCTCGACGCGGTCCTCGCTGAGGTCCAGGCGGCGGTCACCAAGGGCGAGAAAGTGGCGATCACCGGTTTCGGAGCGTTCGAGAAGCGTGTACGGGGCGCGCGAACAGCCCGCAACCCGCGTACGGGGGAGGCGGTGAAGGTCAAGAAGACCTCGGTGCCGTCGTTCCGCCCCGGCGCCGGGTTCAAGGAGATGGTGGCCAGCGGCAAGGTGCCGAAGGCCACGGCTGCGGCGAAGAAGACCGCCGGAGCCACCGCCAAGACCACCGGTGCCAAGGCGACCGCGGCGAAGAAGACGACCGCGGCGAAGAGCACCGCCGCCAAGAAGACCACGGCGAGCAAGACCGCGGCGACCAAGAAGACCACCGCGACCAAGACGACCGCCAAGGCCGCTCCGGCCAAGAAGGCTGCCACCAAGAAGGCCGCCCCGGCGAAGAAGACCGCCGCGGCGACCAAGGCGACGGCGGCCCGGAAGACCGCGGCGGCCAAGAAGGCACCGGCGAAGAAGGCGCCGGCCAGGAAGGCTGCGACCCGGCGCTGAGCCGGTCGTACGACGAGGGCGCCCGCCGGTACGGTGGGCGCCCTCGCCATGTCCACCCTGACGGTCCACCGCCACGGCGCGCGGGGAACCGTTGACCGGCCCGGGACCCGGCCAGCAGAATCGCCGCACCACCCCTCGCCGGAAAGAGAACCGTGTTGAGTCAGCGTCGTCTCGGCACCGCCACCCTGGCCCTGGGACTCGTCGTCCTGACCGACGTGCTGCGGGTCTTCCTGCCGTCGGTCATCACCATCTTCGGTCAGGCCGCGTCGACCCCGGCCGAGCTGCTCGGCGCGTTCGCGGTCGGCTGGTTCGTGCTGGCGCTCGCCGCGCCGGCCCTCGTCGTGCGGGTCGGCCCCGCCACCGTCGGTGTCACGGCGGTGCTGGTGCTCGGCGCCGCCCGGCTCGCCCTGACCGCCGCGCCGGGTGGCCGGGCTCAACTCTGGCTGGCCAGCGCCGGCCTGCTCGCCGGTCTGGTCTGGCTGGCCGCCACCGCCGCCAGGGTCGGGAATCCGGTGCCCGGGCTGGTGCTGGGGCTGACCGCGAGCGCGCTGGGTCACGCCCTGCTCGGCACGTACGACCTGGTGTGGTGGGAGCGGTGGCCGGCGTGGGCGGCCAGCGTGGCGGTGGTGGCGGCGCTGCTGGCCGCCGAGACGGCGTTCGGTCGCCGCCGCGACGCCGCCCAGCCGGTCGACGATGCGCCGCCGGCCCGCCGGGCCTGGCTGCTCGTCGGGCCGGCGCTGCTGCTCGGCGGCATGGTGGCGCTGTCACCCGCGGTCGCGATCTCCGCCATGTCCTACTGGTACGGCGAGGCGGGCACCGCCGCGCCGCCGCCGTTCGCGCTGGCGCCGTTGGGTGTCGCGGCGCCACTGTTCCTGCTCGGTGCGTTGACCCCGTGGCACCCACGGTGGCGGGCGTTGCCGCCGGTGCTGCTGCTGGCCGGCGCTCTGCTGTTCGGCTACGGCCCGCCGACGCTGCTCACCGTCGCCATCCTGGTCAGCGCGGCGGGACTGGGCGGCTGCCTCGGCCTGGCCGGTGGCGGACCGTCACCGCAGCGGGCTGTACGGAGCACCGGTCCGGCGTACGCGGCGGTGGGCGGGATGCTCGGTTTCGCCGTCGCCGCGCTGCTGTACTACGCCGCCTACGACCTCGGCTACCCCAACGAGTGGGTGCCGGCCGTGGTGGCCGCCCTGACCGGGGTGGTCGCGATGCGCGGCGCGGCCGCGTCCGACGGGTTATCGGAGGCGGAACCCGAATCAGGGCTTCCCCGGTGGCGGCTCGCGGTGCTGGCCGCCGTGGTCGCCCTCGCCGCCGCCTGGCTGCACGGGCCGTGGCTGGTGGCCAGCAACCGGGACGGGCCGCCGGAGCGGGTGCGGCTGGTGGCGTACAACATCCGGATGGGCTTCGGCCTCGACGGCCGCTTCGACCTCACCGCCCTGGACCGGGCGGTCGGCCGGGCCGACGTGGTGGTGCTCAGCGAGGTCGACCGGGGCTGGCTGCTCAACGGTGGCCACGACACGCTGGGCCTGCTCGCCGCGCGGCTGGGGATGCCCTACGTCTTCGCGCCCGCCGCCGACCCGCTGTGGGGGGACGCGGTGCTCAGTCGTTGGCCGGTGCAACGGGCCCGTACCCGTCCGCTGCCGGCGGTGGGCGCGCCCACCGGGGCGCAGGCGCTCGGCGTCACCGTGGACCTCAGCGCCGGCGTACGGCTGGCCGTGGTGAGCACCCACCTGCAACCGCCACCCGGAGCGGACCCGGTGGTCCAGGCCCGCGCCGTCGCGGACTTCGCCACCGGGTACGCCGACGGTGCGCCGCTGGTGGTCGCCGGTGACCTCAACACCGAGCCGGGCGATCCGGCCTTCACCGCGTTCACCAGCGCCGGCCTGGTCGATGCGCTCGCCTCCGCCCGCCCGCTGCCGACCAGCCCGGCGGACGATCCGCACGAGCAGATCGACCACGTCTTCGTCTCACCCGACCTGGTGGCCGCGGATGCGGTCGCGGTGCCGGGCGTCGCCAGCGATCACCTGCCGGTGGCCGTCACCCTCACCCTGCCCAGCCGCTGAGCGACGGTCTCTGCGGCGGGACACCCGGTCAGAGGCGGTCGGCGGCGACGAGGCGGTCACCGGTGAAGGCCAGCAGCCAGCCGCCCCCCTTGCCGGTGGTGTAGTCGCCGCACCGTCCGGCCAGCCGCTCCAGTGCGCCCGGGATCACCTTGCCCTGGCTGCACACCGCCGCCGGTTCTCCGGCGGCGGCCAGCGCGGCCAGGCGTGCGGCGGCGGCCAGCACGCACTCGTCAGGCTGCTGGCCGGCGCTCGGCTCGTCCAGGTCGCCGCAGATCTCGATCGGCAGGTCCAACGACGCGGCGGCCGGATCGAGGGTCTGCACGCACCGGCGTGCCGACGCGGAGAGCAGCCGTGCCGGGCGGATCAGCCCGATCAGCGGTGCCAACGCCTGCGCCTCGGACCACCCCCGGGCGTCCAGCGGCCGCCCGGTGTCCGGGCCGGGCCAGGCCAGCCGCTTACCCGCGTGGCCGTGCCGCACCAGCACCAGGGCCGCGGTGACCGGCGGCAGCGCCGCGAACGCGGCCAGCACCTCCACGTCGTGCGGATAGCTCACCAGGGTCATCGCGTCGTCGACAGTCAGCCAACGGACCTCGTCGACCTCGGTGTCCGGTTGGAATCCGCCGGTGCCCACCGCCCGCATCGACCAGTAGTCGACCACCTTGAGCCGGCCTTCGCTGCGGTACCGCACCGACGGCAGCCGCAACTGCGGCGCGGCCTGCGCGTCGGCCTCCTCGGCAACCTCCCGGGCGGCGGCGAGCAGCGGATGCTCGCCCGGCTCCAACTTGCCCTTCGGCAGCGTCCAGTCCCCGTACCGGGGCCGGTGCACCAGGCACACCTCGACGTGGTCGCCCCCCGCTGGCCGCCACACCACCCCGCCGGCCGCCCGGATCATGGTCATGCCAGCCACCGGGTCCGACGCCGCCGGCTGGCTCGCCGCCAGGCGTACGGGAAGTCCGCCCGCGCCCGTCGCACGGCCGCCCGCTCGCGCTCCAGCAGCCGGCCCGCGGCCACCGCCAACTGATGGTCGTCGGGCCGAGCCTCGGCCACCGCCCGCCAGGTCTCGGCGGCCACCGCCGCGTCCTGGTGCTCACCGAGCAGGTTCTGCACCTTCGTCAGCGCCCGGGCCAGCTTCGCCGCGTCCGCGCCGAGCACCGGCGCCACCGCCGTCACCGCCGAACGGGCCTGCTTGCCCTGCTTGCGTACGGTGTGCCACTGCTCGTCTGGACCGGCCGGTTGCAGCATCGCGACGCCGCCCGGCTTCTTCGTCGTACCGGCCAGCCGTCGCCACGGACGGGCCACGAGTCGAGGCAGCACCCGCCGGGCCGGCGTGTTCGCGCGGGGCGTGAGTCGCGGCGACCGGGCGGCCAGCACCAGCGCGTCGACCAGGGCGAGGTACCGCGGTGAGCGCAACGCCTCGTCGACCCCGGTCAGCGCCTCCTCCTGCCAATCGGCGAGTACGGCGTCCAGCCGGTCGACCGCCGCCGGATCCACCGGGCTGACCGGGTCGGCGGCGGCGGTGCGGTGCAGCCGCTCCCGCAGCACCTCCGCGTCCCGGGCGGCGCCCAGGGCGTCCGCCAGCCATTTCAACTCGGTACGCAGCGGCCGGGCCCACGCGGGGCGGACCAGTGGGCCGAAGGTCTTCAGGTCGCTACGCAACCGCCGGCAGGCCACCCGCATCTGGTGCACGGCGGTGTCGTCGTCGCCGACCGGTGCGCGCAGCCGGACCAGCGGGTCGTGTGCCAACAGCCGAGCCACCTCGCGGCGTACCGCCTCGGTGACCACCGCCGCGGCACTCGGATCGGCCGGCAGCTCGTCCGGAGCGACCAGGTCCGGTTCGGCGGTGGCCGCCCGGCCGAGCGCGCGTACGTGCTTGGGGGTGAAGTCGCCACCCTGGGCACCGGCGGCACACAGCAGCTCGGTGAGCCCGTCGAGCAGTGCGACGTCACCGGCCTTGCGCTCCACCTCCACCTCGCGGAAGGTGCCGGTGGTGGCGCCCTCGGCGTCGAGCACGGTGACCTGGTCGTCGACCACCTCGGCCAACACCCGGCCGGCGTCGTCGACGATCTCCTGGGTGTGCCGGACGGTCCGCACCACCGCCGCCGGGGTCAGCGCGGCACCCCGGTGGAACACGGTGACCAGCTCGACCAGTTCCGCCGGCATCGCGTCGGCCGCGCCGGGGCGGGAGATCTCGTGGCGGAGGCCGGGGCTGCCGGTCGGCAACTTCACCGTCCACGGCACCTGGTCACCCTCGCGGTACCGCAGCGAGACGCCCGCCCGGGCCAGCCGCAGGTCCACGGTGTCGTGGTAGGTGGCGACGAGGGTCGCCGGTGTCAGCCTCCGGACGCTCCCCGAGGCCGGCACGGCGGGGGAGAGATCGGGTAGCAGCCACCCGGCCGCCACCGTGAACTTCCGTTCCTCCTCGACCATCTGCTCACCCTATTCCGATCCGGTCAACCGGCCGTGCTGCCGACGCGACGCAGCAGCAGGTGCTGAAGGTGGCTCAGGGGCGCCTCCGGCCGGCCCGCGCGGCGGCTCCAGGTGCCGTCACCGGCCAGCTCGAACGCGTCCACGTCCGGGCTCATCGCGGCACCGAGCACATGGTCCAGCTCGGCCCGGGCCACCGGGTCGGTGACCTGGACCAGCGCCTCCACCCGCCGGTCCAGGTTGCGGTGCATCAGGTCGGCGGAGCCGATCCAGAACTCCGCGTCGCCGTTGTTGCCGAAGCGGAAGACCCGGGAGTGTTCCAGGAAACGGCCGAGGATCGAGTGCACCCGGATGTTCTCCGACAGCCCGGGCACCCCCGGTCGTAGCGTGCACATCCCCCGGATGATCAGATCGACGTGTACGCCGGCCTGGGAGGCCCGGTACAGCGCGTCGGTGATCTCCTCGTCGACAAGCGAGTTCACCTTGAACTGGACGAGTCCCGGCATGCCCAGCCGGACGTGGTTGATCTCCCGTTCGATCCGCTCGATCAGGCCGCTGCGGATGCCCTGCGGTGCCACCAGCAGCCGCCGGTACGCGGTCTGCCGGCTGTACCCGGTGAGCACGTTGAACAGGTCGGTCAGGTCGGCGCCGATCTCCGGGTCGGCGGTGAGCATGCCGAAGTCCTCGTAGAGCCGGGCGGTCTTCGGGTGGTAGTTGCCGGTGCCGATGTGGCAGTAGCGGCGGATCTGGTTGCCCTCCTGGCGTACCACCAGGGCGGTCTTGCAGTGGGTCTTGAGACCGACCAGGCCGTACACCACGTGGCAGCCGGCCCGTTCCAGGGTGCGGGCCCAGCCGATGTTCGCCACCTCGTCGAAGCGGGCCTTCAACTCGACAAGCACCACCACCTGCTTGCCGGCGGCGGCGGCTTCGACAAGCGCGTCCACGATCGGTGAGTCACCGCTGGTGCGGTAGAGCGTCTGCTTGATGGCCAGCACGTTCGGGTCGGCGGCGGCCTGCTCGATGAACCGTTGCACGCTTGTCGCGAAGGAGTGGTACGGGTGATGCACCAGCACGTCGCCGTCGCGCAGGGTGGCGAAGACGCTGCGCGGCACCTCGCCCTCGGCGAGCCGGGGATGGGTGGCCGGAACGAACGGCGGGTCCTTCAGGTCGGGCCGGTCGGCCTCGCCGTACAGCTGCCACAGCGCGGAGAGATCCAGCAGGCCACGGACCCGCAGCACGTCCTGGGTGTCCATGTCCAGTTCCCGGACGAGCAGTTCCAGCATGTGATCGGAGATCGAGGCGGCCACCTCAAGCCGTACCGGCGGGCCGAAGCGGCGGCGGGCCAGTTCCCGCTCCAGCGCCTGGAGCAGGTCCTCGTCCCGGTCCTCGTCGACCTCCACCTCGGCGTTGCGGGTGACCCGGAACAGGTGGCACTCGACCACCTGCATGCCGGAGAAGAGTTGACCGAGGTGAACCGAGATGAGGTCTTCCACCGGCAGCATGCGGACACCGGGCTGGTCCCGGTCGACCCGGACGAACCGGGGCACGTTGTTGGGCACCTTCACCCGGGCGAAGAGCTCCGGCCCGCCGTCCGGGTCGCGTACCGCGACGGCCAGGTTGAGGGAGCGGCCCGAGATGTACGGGAAAGGGTGCGCCGGGTCGACCGCCAGCGGAGTGAGCACCGGGAAGATCTTCTCGCGGAAGTAGGTGCGCAGCCGTTCCCGCTCGGCGTCACCGAGGTCGGACCAGCGCAGCACCCGGATGTCCTCGGCGGCGAGCTTGGGCACCAGGTCGTCGACGTAGCAGGCGGCCTGCCGGGCCACCAGCGCAGCGGCCTTCTCGGAGATCAGCGCCAGTTGGGTACGCAGCGGCAGCCCGTCGCCGCCCCGCACGGGTAGGCCGGCGGAGAGCCGGCGCTGGAGCCCGGCCACCCGCACCATGTAGAACTCGTCGAGGTTGCTGGCGAAGATGGCCAGGAACTTGGCCCGTTCCAGCAGTGGGGTGTTCGGGTCCTCGGCCAGGGCGAGCACCCGGGCGTTGAAGTCGAGCCAGGACAGCTCCCGGTTGAGGAACCGGTCCTCGGGCAGCGGATTGGCGGGCGTCGGGTCGTCGGCGGGCTGAGGCAGGCCCGGCTCCGAGACCGGGTCCAGCACCTCCTCCAGACCGGCGGAGGCCGCCGCCGGGTCTGGCTCCGGGACGTCGTCGCGGTTCGGACGGGTGCTGCGGTACCGCCCGTCGGTCCCCCGGGGGCGACCTCCGTTGCGGCTGGTGGTGTCGTCGGTGGCGGCGGGGCTGGCGGGGCGTTCGCGAGGGGTGCTCACCCGCCCATAATCACCCGAACTCGGTTAACGCAAAATGAACTTGCGGCGGGTTGTCAGGACATCGTCGGCAGCGTCACGCGTACGACGTCGCCGGAGGCGTCGGTCTCCACGCGTACCCGCTGGCCGAGGCGGAGCAGGCGCAGCCCGGAGGCGTCGAACGCCCGGGCCGGGAAGGGCAGCTCGCTGCCGTCGTCCAGCAGCAGCAGCCCGCTGCGGGTCGCCGCGTCGAAGGTCGCCACCGTGCCCTGCATGCCAGCACCGTACCGAACCCTCGGGGGCGGTGGGTGGAACGCCTGCGCCGTCAGGGCGAAAAGGATTCGGTGAGGCAGCCGGCGGTCAGCGCCGTGGTGCGCGGGCCCAGCCCGAGCCGTGCCGCGGTGGCCAGGTCGTCGGCGGTGTCCACGTCGCGCCGCAGGCTCGGCCAGTCGCCGGTGAGCGGGTGGGCGCCGCTGGCCGCGTGTGCGGCGGCCGAGTCGGGCCCGAAGCGCGGGTCCAGGGGTACGCCCGGCGGGGCCGCCAGCAGCACGGTGCCGGTGCCCGGGGCGTCGGCCACGAACCGGCGTACCCCCGCCGGCCCGGTCAGCGCCGTGTGCAGCGCCGCCGCCAGCTCAGCCGGGCGCAGGGCGGGCAGATCGGCGGTGAGCCCGGCCACCCAGCCGGCGACGCCCGCCGCGCCGTGCCGGAACGCGGCGTTGAGCCCGGCGTCCGCGACGTCCGGCACTACCCGGGCACCACCGGCCCGGGCCGTGTCGGCGACCCGGGCGTCGTCGGTGACCACGAGTATTTCGGCGACCCCCGGGCAGGCCCGCACCGCCGCCAGGGTGTCCGCGGCCAGTGCCAGGGCCAGCTCCTGATGGGGTACGCCCGGCAGCCCGCCACGCAGCCGGGTCTTCGCGGCTGCCAGGCGTTTGACCGGCACCACCACCGTCCAGGGCTGTGTCACACCTGCCATCCTGCCAGCCGGGCGGCGGTACCCTCACTGGCCGTACCCGGGGCGAGCAGGCATGATTTCGGCTGCGGACCTCACCGGGCTTCTCCGGTGGGCGGGTCGGGGCGGGCACGAGGAGGCACGGTGGGTCGGCGGAGGCTGGGATTCTGGCAATGGTTCGCCGTGGTGCTGGTGAAACCGGTGATGACCGTCTGGACCCGGCGTACCTGGCGGGGCATGGAACACCTGGACCAGGACGGTCCCGTGATCATCGTGCCGAACCACATCTCGCACGCCGACCCGTTGGTCTCCGCGCACTTCGTCTACGACGCCGGGCGGTGGCCGCAGTTCCTCGGCAAGGCGAGCGTGTTCAAGGTGCCGGTGATCGGCTGGATCCTGCACCGGTGCCGGCAGATTCCGGTCGAGCGGGGCTCGGTAGACGCGGTGAAGTCGCTGGACGCCCTGGTCCGGGCGCTCGACGAGGGCGGAGCCGTGATCATCTACCCGGAGGGGACCACCAGCCGGGAGCCGGACCTGTGGCCGATGAAGGGCAAGACCGGTGCGGCAAGGCTGGCGCTGGCCACCGGCGCCCCGGTGGTGCCGCTGGCGATGTGGGGACCGGAGCGGATCTTCGATCCGCGTCGGGCCCGGATCAACCTGCGCCCCCGGATCCCGGTGACCGTGGTCGCCGGGCCGCCGATCGACCTGAGTCGTTGGGCCGGCGCCAACCCGAGCCGCCAGGTGCTGGAGGAGATGACCGACGTGATCATGCTGCGCCTGCGGGACATGCTCGCCGACATCCGGGGCGGGACGCCGCCGCCGCTGTGGCAGCGCACCCCCCGCCCGCAGCCGGACCGCCAACGCCCGGAGACGGCGGCATGAGCGCGAATCGTCGGTGCAGCGCGGTGGTGCCTCACGACCGGGCCGACCGCAGGGGGGCGGCGGCGTGAGTGGGCAGGTGGCGGTGCTGGGGGCGGGATCGTGGGGTACGGCGTTCGCGAAGATCCTCGCCGACGCCGGCCGGGAGGTGACGCTCTGGGCGCGGCGACAGTCGATCGCCGACGTGATCCGCGCCGAGCGGCGTAATCCGGAGTACCTGCCCGGGGTGGTGCTGCCGGACCGGGTCACCGGAACCGGCGACCCCGTCGAGGCGATCAAGGGTGCCGAGATGGTGGTGCTGGCGGTGCCGTCGCAGACCCTGCGCGGCAACCTCGCCGAGTGGGTGGAGCACCTGCACCCCGAGGCCACCCTGGTGTCGCTGATGAAGGGCATCGAACTTGGCACCACCAAGCGGATGAGCGAGGTGATCGTCGAGACCGCGCAGGTCGCGGCGGACCGGGTGGTGGTGGTCTCCGGCCCCAACCTGGCACCGGAGATCGCCGCGGAGCAACCCGCCGCCACCGTGGTCGCCTGCACCGATTCCGATCGGGCCACCCTGGTGCAGCGGTCGATCACCACGCCCTACTTCCGCCCGTACACAAACGACGACGTGATCGGCTGCGAGTTGGGCGGGGCGGTCAAGAACGTGATCGCGTTGGCGTACGGCATCGCCACCGCGATGGGCTTCGGCCACAACACCCGGGCGATGCTTGTCACCCGGGGGCTGGCCGAGACCGCCCGGCTCGGGGTCGCCCTCGGCGCGGATCCGCTCACCTTCGCGGGTCTGGCCGGGATGGGTGATCTGGTGGCCTCCTGCTCGTCGCCGTCGGCCCGCAACCGCACCTTCGGCGAGCACCTCGGTCGGGGTGCCACCCTGGAGGAGGCGCGGGTGGCCACCCGGCAGACCGCCGAGGGGGTCAAGAGCGCGCTGGCGATCCGGGATCTGGCCCGCGCGCACGGGGTGGAGATGCCGATCACCGAGCAGGTCGAGCTGGTCTGCCACGAGGGGGTGGACCCACGGCTGGCGGTCCAGGCCCTGATGAGCCGCACCACGAAACCGGAGTGAGCAGCACCATGAGCGAGCATGGCGTCGCTGCGCAGCCGCACGACCACCCGTCGCAGGGGGACGGCACCCGATGCGTGCACGCCGGCCTGCCCGACCCCACCCCCGGGGCGCCGTTCCTGCCCGGGCCGGTGTTCGCCGCGCCGTACCACCTCGACCCGTGGCAGGGCCCGTCGGCGGCCCCGAACGGGTACGGGCGTCCGGACAACCCGACCCGCCGGCTGCTGGAGGCTGCGGTCGGCGAGTTGGAGGGCGGCGACTGCCGGGTCTTCGCCACCGGGCAGGCAGCGATAACCGGGTTGCTGCTGGCGCTGCTCCGGGCAGGTGACACGGTGGTCCTCCCCGCCGACGGGTACTTCCCGGTGCGCGCGTTCGCCACCGACACCCTCGCCGGCAACGGCGTACGGGTGCTGTTCGCCCCGACCGTCGGGCCGTACCCGGACCTCGACGGGGTACGGCTGGTGCTGGTGGAGACGCCGGCGAACCCGGGGCTCGACGTCGTTGACCTGCCGGCGCTGGCCGAGCGGGCGCACGCCGCCGGTGCTCTGCTGGCCGTGGACAACACCACCGCCACCCCGCTCGGGCAGCGGCCGTTGGACCTCGGTGCCGACGTGGTCGTGGCCTCCGGCACCAAGGCGTTGACCGGGCACTCCGACCTGTTGCTCGGCTACATCGCCACCCGGTCGGCGGAACTGCTGTCGAAGGTCACCGCCTGGCGTACCGCGACCGGTTCCGTGCCGGGCGCGTTCGACGCCTGGCTGGCCCACCGGTCGCTGGCCACTCTCGACCTGCGTCTGGCCCGGCAGACGGCGAACGCGGAGGCGCTGGCCCGGCTGCTGGCCGACCGCACCGACGTCTCCGGCCTGCGCTGGCCCGGCCTGCCGGAGGACCCGGCGCATCCGGTGGCGGTGCGGCAACTGCGGCGGATGCCGGGGGTGCTCTCCTTCGATCTCGGTAGCGCCGAACGGGTCGCCCGCTTCCTCGACGCGGCCCGGCTGGTCGTCGCGGCGACCTCCTTCGGTGGCCTCCACACCACCGCGGACCGCCGGGCACAGTGGGGCGACGACACCGCGCCCGGTTTCGTCCGGCTCTCCTGCGGGGTGGAGGACACCCCCGACCTGGTCGCCGATGTCACGGCCGCGCTGGACGCAGCCGTCTGATGGGAGCGCCGGTCTCCCCGGGCGCGTACGAAGTCCTGGTCGCCCGCTTGCGGCGAGCCGGCTGCGTGTGGGCCGAGGAGGAGGCCCGGCTGCTGATGGCGGCGGGCGCCGACCCGCAGTCGCTGGCGGAGCTGGTCGACCGGCGGGTCGCCGGTGAGCCGCTGGAGTACCTGCTGGGCTGGGCGGAGTTCTGCGGTGAGCGGATCGACGTCGACCCGGGCGTCTTCGTGCCCCGGGCGCGTACCGCCCTGCTGGTCTCGGCGGCGGTGCGGGTGACCGGACCGGCGGCGACCGTGGTGGAGCTGTGCTGTGGCTCCGGTGCGTTGAGTCGGGTGCTGGCGCGTCGGCTCGCCACGCCCCGGCTGCTGGCTGCGGTCGACGTGGACCCGGCGGCGGTGGCCTGCGCGCGCCGGAACCTGACCGCCGTGGGTGTGCCGGTCCTCGCCGGTGACCTCTTCGATCCATTGCCGGCGGCGTGGCGTGGCCGCCTCGATCTGGTGGTGGCCAACGCTCCGTACGTGCCGACGGCGGCGATGACGCTGCTACCGCCGGAGGCCCGCCGGTACGAGTCCGCCGCGGCGCTCGACGGTGGGCCGGACGGGCTGGCCGTGCTGCGCCGACTGGCCGCCGCCGCGCCGAACTGGCTCGCGCCGGGCGGGCACCTGGTGGTGGAGGTCGGCCAGGGGCAGGTCGAGCGGTTCCGGGCGGTGTTGACCGAGGTCGGACTGGTGCCGTCGGTGGTACGCGACGACGCCTACGACGCCACCGTGATGCTGGGCCGCTGCCCGGACGACGTGGCGGTCGGGCGATACGAGAACTAGCCTCACGTCAGGTGTGACGGCGGGAGGCGGAACTCGGGTGGACAGCGCAACGGTGGTCGTCGGGATCGACAACGGTGGCACGACCAACAACGCCACCGTGCTCACGCTTGACGGACGGTTCCTGGTCGACCGCCTGGTGGAGACGCCGAGCCGGGTGCAGGAGGGCCCGGTGGCGGCAGTGGCGGCGATGGCGGACGCCGTCGACGGCGTACTGGCCCTCACCGGGGTGCCTCGCGGACAGGTCGGTGCGGTCGGTCTGGACACGCCCGGTCCGGCCAGCGCCAGCGGTGTCATCTCGTCGAAGGGCTCCACGAACTTCTCCCAGCCGGCCTGGCGTGGCTACGACGTGCGGGTCGCCCTCGAACGTCGGCTGGGGCTGCCGGTGGTTTACCACAACGACGGCAACGCCGCCGCGCTCTACGCCCATCACGTCCACTTCGGGGCCGACGCGATGCAGCGCTCGTCGGTGTCGGCGATCGTCGGCACCGGACTGGGTGGCGGCCTGGTCGAGCACGGCCGGGTGATCTCCGGCGCGGCGGGGATGGCCGGCGAGCTGGGGCACGTGCACATTCCGTTGACCACCGTGTTGGCGCCGGGGCAGCCGGTACCGACCTGCGCCTGCGGCTTCGCCGGTGACGTCGAGAGCGTGGTGTCGCTGACCGCGATCGAGCACAACCTGTTGCCGTACTGGTTGACCCGTTATCCGCGGCACCCTCTGGTCGCTGAGTCGCCGGAGCGGGCGGCGAAGCTGGTACGCGGCTACGGCGAGCGGGGCGACGAACTGGCCCGGGAGATCTTCGCCCAGCAGGCGAGGGCGCTCGGCGCACTGTTCACCATCGCGTCGAACTTCACCGATCCGCACGCGTACTTTGTCGGCGGTGGGGTGGTGGAGACGGATCCGGAGTTTCGCGACTGGTTCCTGGCCGCCGTGCGGGAGCACACTCTGCTCCGGGCGGAGCAGGCCGCCCTCGCCACCTTCGCCCTGGTGCCGGACCGCGACATGGCCGGTGCGCGGGGCGTGGCGTTGGCGGCGCTGGAGGCCGTCCGGGCGCTGCCCTCGCCGCCGCCGTTGGTCGGGGAATGAGGCGACGACAGCGGAGGGGCTGACCGGGCCGGCGGTGCCCTTACCGGCCCGGTCAGCGGCTCTGGGGTGCGGTCCCTCCGGGGCTCAGGGGGTCGGCGGAGCCTGGGCGAAGGCGGTCCACGCCGACGGCCGGAAGATCAGCAACGGGCCGTGCGGGTCCTTGGAGTCGCGTACGGCGACCGTGCCGGGGACGACCGCCATCTCGACGCAGGCTCCCTCGTCACCGCTGTGGCTGCTCTTGCGCCAGCCCGTCACGGCCTCCGCGGCATTGGTCGTCGGTGTCATCGCATTTACCGTCCCTTCAGGAGTTTGAAAATTGCCTCGCGACTGTCCGCCGGGCTGAGCGCGACGGTGCGCAGGTGCTCCATGATCTTGGTGCAGGTGCGCAGGTCACCGGGACGGTCGAGGATCATCTGCCCGGCGACCGTCTCCACGGAGGCGATGATCGGGTCCTCCGGGTCGGCGAATTCGAGGATGTGCAGGGAGCCCCGGGTGCCCCGGTGGTAACCGGCGACCAACGGGATCATCTGCACGGTGATGTTCGGCAGCTCGCTCATCTTGAGCAGGTGACTCAACTGGCCCTGCTGCGCGGAGTCGTCACCCACCGGACGTAGCAGCGCGGCCTCGTCGAGAATCGCGTCGAAGATCGGCGGGTCTTCCTCGAAGATCCGCTGCTGGCGGTCGAGCCGCATGCGTACCCGCTCCTCCACGTCGTTGTCGCTGAGGGTGTGCGGCCCGCCCCGCATCACGCCGCGGATGTAGTCAGCGGTCTGCAACAGCCCCGGCACCACCGACGGCTCGAAGTTCGCGATGGCGACGGCCTCGGCCTCCAGCGCGATGAAGTCGATGGTGCGTCGGTCGAGCAGGTACGAGTAGGACACCCACCAACCCGGCTTGCGCGCGTCCTTGGCGAGCTGGACGGCGGCCGCGACCTCCTCCGCGCCGACCCCGTAGAGGGTGAGCAGTGCGCGCACGGTAGCCGGGCTGACCAGGGTCTGCGCGTTCTCGTAGCGGGAGAGCGTGCTGCGGGTGCTGTTGATCTCGTCAGCCGCCGTCTCCAGGGTGAGGCCGGCGGCCTCCCGATGGTGGCGCAGAGCGATGCCCAATCGACGGGCGCGTGCGGTCTTCGGAGCCATGTATAGATGGTCGCACGTATTTGGGAAGCTGTACATGAGAGAACGCCAGTGAGAGTTGCATTCATGCCCATGGAGCTGTCAATCTGTTAGCGCGTCCTCACCGCCGGTTGTCGTGGCGACGGTGGTGGTGAGCGACCGGAGGGGATGGGGCGCGCGGCGGTCGGGTTTTCCCCCGTACCCGACCGCCGCGTGCCACGCCAGTTGGTCGGCCACCGGAAGGGAATCGACGTGCAGACTGGTCAGCGGGTTTTCGGCGAGCGCCGGGGCGGCCGGCGATGACACGTTTCCTGGTGGTGCTGACCGACGTCCGCCCGTACGAGGTGGACGGTCGTAACGAGCGACTGGCCCCCGAGCGCCGCCGCCAGGTGGTCGGCGCGAACAGCCGCGAGGCGGCCGACCGGATCGCCGGCGCCTTCATGGCACTGGGCATGGTGCGGGCCGGCCGGCAACGGGTCAAGGTGCTCGCCATCGGCCGCCGACACGCGTACGGCGAGCGCGAGATGGCCGGCTGACCTCGGCCGCCCAGTTACGTTCCGTATATCACCAGTTGACCGTTTGCGGCCGGGCCGCGTTCCCGCAGGGTATCGGCTACCCCCATCCGCCACGCACAGTAAGGTCATCCGGGAGAGCGCCAGCAGTGCGTCCCGGAAAGGTGATCACAGTGACCACCCCAGGCAAGACCCGCGTGGCGATCGTCTTCGGCGGCCGCAGCCCGGAACACGGCATCTCGTGCGTCAGCGCCGGCAGCGTGCTCGGCGCGCTGGACCCGGACGAGTTCGAGGTCGTGCCGGTCGGTATCACCCGGGCCGGTCAGTGGGTACTCACCAGCGGCGACCCCGGGCAGTTGGCGATCAACGCCCGCCGGCTGCCGGAGATCACCGCGGAGTCCGGCACCGACATCGTGCTGCGCACCGACCCCACCGGCGGCGGGCTGCTCGTCCTCGACCCGACCGAAGGGCCCCGGGCACTCGCCGACGTGGACGTGGTCTTCCCCGTGCTGCACGGCGCCTACGGTGAGGACGGCACCATCCAGGGCATGCTGGAAATGGCCGGCATCCCGTACGTCGGGGCGAAGGTCTTCGCCTCGGCCGCCGCGATGGACAAGGAATTCACCAAGAAGCTCTGCGCCGCCGAGGGCATCCCGGTCGGCCCGTACGCGGTGCTGCGCAGCGGAACGACGCTGAGCGAGGCGGACAAGCAGCGGCTGGGCCTGCCGGTCTTCGTCAAGCCCTCCCGGGCCGGCTCCTCCTTCGGCATCACCAAGGTCAACGACTGGGCCGACTTGGACGCGGCCCTCGCCACCGCCCGGGAGATCGACAGCAAGGTGCTTGTCGAGGGCGCCATCGTCGGTCGGGAAATCGAGTGCGGCGTGCTGGAGGGCGAGGCCGGCGGCGCACCGGAGGCGTCCGTGCTGGCCGAGGTCCGGGTGGTCGGCGACTACGACTTCTACGACTTCGAGGCCAAGTACATCGACGCGGAGTCCGCCTGCGAGTACGACATCCCGGCCGACCTGCCGGAGCGGGTCACCCGGCAGGTGCGCGACTACGCCGTACGCGCCTTCACCGCGCTGGACTGCGCCGGGCTGGCCCGCGTCGACTTCTTCGTCACACCCGAACTCGACGTCTACCTCAACGAGATCAACACGATGCCCGGCTTCACGCCGACGTCGATGTTCCCCCGGATGTGGGCGGCAGCCGGCCTGGAGTACCCGAAGCTGGTCGACCGGCTCATCCGCACCGCGTTGACCCGGGGGCCGGGGCAGCACTGAACCCGCCCCGGCGGCGGGCGCGGGACGGACCTCGACCTGGTGGTCAGGAGGTGCAGCCGGACGGTGCCTCGCCGGACGACCGGATCGACTCGACGATGGTGGCGGAGACCGGGGAGGCCCACTGCAACGCCTCGCCGTAGAAGTGCGGCACCCGCAGGGTCACCGCGGTCTCCCGGTCGACGGTGGTCAGCTCCGTAGCGTCGGGCCCCTCCACCGCGTACCAGCAGACCGAGTTGACCAGGTAGAGGTGGTCGTCGGGCTGCACCTCCGGCTGGTCGCCGCCGCAGGCGACCGTGAGCGCCGGGTCGCCGTACGCGGCGTTCTGCTCCGGCCCGGCGCTGACCGGCCGTTGCGGCAGGTCGCGGTATGAGTCGGGCAGTTGGGACACCAGGGCGCGGCAGACGACGGTCGGGCGCTCGCCGAGCTGAGGGGCGGCCATCTCGACCGGCGCGGTGGAGACCGGAGCGGGTGTGGTCGCCGACGGCTGCGGCGCGGCGGCCGGCTCGTCCGGCGAGAGGTTGCCCAGCGCGAGCGCACCCACCAGCAGGGCCACCGGCACCGCCACCGCCGTGGCGATCAGCGCCGCACTGCGGTTGGTCCGGTCGGGTGCCTTCGCGTCCGGGCGGTCGGCCTGGGCGACGGGGGATTCAGCGTGCTCGTCCACCTACAGGTGCACCACCGAACACGTGAGGGTGCGGGTGATGCCGGGCACCATCTGCACCTTGCTGACGATGAGCTTGCCGAGCTCGTCGACGGTGTTCGCCTCGGTGAGCACGACCACGTCGTACGGCCCGGTCACCGCGTCGACGCGGACCACGCCAGCGAGATCCGCGATGAGACCGGCCACGTCACGCGCCCGGCCGACCTCTGTCTGGATGAGGATGTACGCCTGTACCACGACTCGACCTCCCTCCGTCGCCGCCTGCCAGGCGGCCCGAAGGGAGAAAGTACCTTACGGACCAGGGCAGACCCCGATCGGTGGCCAAGGAGAAGCAATGAGCGAGCGCAGCGAGCGAGTCATCAGGCTCAGTGCGGTGGTGCCTCACGGCGGCACGCAGCGCAGCGGAGTGCCGTCGTGAGCGTCGCGGGTGTCGGCGAGTTCGGGTTGATCGACCGGGTGACCGCCCGGCTGTCGTACGGCCCCACGGTGCTGCTCGGCCCCGGTGACGACGCCGCAGTGGTCGCCGCGCCGGACGCCCGGGTGGTCGCCACCACCGACGTCCTGGTCGAGGGGCGGCACTTCCGCCGGGACTGGTCCGGTGCTCACGACATCGGCCGGCGGGCGGCGGCGGCGAACCTCGCCGACGTGGCGGCCATGGGTGCCGAGCCGACCGCCCTGCTGGTCGCGCTCTGCGTACCGGCGGACGTCGACACCAGTTGGATGGAGCAACTTGCCGACGGGCTTGGCACCGAGGCGGCCGGTGTGGGGGCCAGCGTGGTGGGCGGAGACATGTCGGCCAGCCCCACGCTTACCATCGCGGTCACCGCGCTCGGCGACCTGGGTGGTCGGTCACCGGTGACCCGGGCCGGTGCCCGACCCGGTGACCTGCTCGCCCTGGCCGGTCGCACCGGGTACGCGGCGGCCGGGTTCACCGTGCTCTCCCGTGGCTTCCGGACGCCCCGGCTGCTGGTCGAGGCGTACCGGCGACCGGAGGTGCCCTACCCGGCCGGACCGCAGGCCGCCCGGCTCGGTGCCACCGCCATGATCGACGTCTCGGACGGGCTGCTCGCCGACCTCGGGCACGTGGCGAAGGCCAGCGGAGTGGCCATCGACATCAGCCGGGACGCCTTCGAGGTGCCGCCGCAGATGCGCGACGCCGCGCAGGCGCTCGGCGTCGACCCGTACGCATGGCTGCTGGCCGGTGGCGATGACCATGCGCTGGCCGCGACCTTCCCCCCGGCGACGGCCCTGCCACCGGGCTGGCGGGCGATCGGCCGGGTCGCCGAGGGCTCCGGTGTGACGGTGGACGGCCGACCGTTCGACGGCCCGGCCGGATGGGACCATTTCCGCTGACCACCGGCCACCCGGCGGTGTGCCGCCAGCCGGGTCGTACCCTGCACGGGTGCAGGAAATCGAGATCCACACGGTGCCGTTCGACTCTCCGGTGGCCCAGCGGTTGATCACCGCGACCCTGGCCGACCTGGGCGCCCGCTACGGCGGCAGCGGCGACGAGACCCCGATCGACGCGAGCGAGTTCGCACCGCCGACCGGGGCGTTCCTGGTCGCCCGGATCGACGGGGTGCCGGTGGGCTGCGGCGGCTGGCGCAGCCACGGCGAGGAGATCGCCGAGTTGAAGCGGATGTACACCGCGCCGGAGGCCCGGGGACGGGGCGTGGCCCGTACCGTGCTGGCGGCCATCGAACGCTCGGCCCGTGAGCACGGCCGTCGGCGGATCATCCTGGAGTGTGGTGACCGGCAGCCCGAGGCGATCGCGTTGTACAAGGCGGCCGGCTACGAGCGGATCCCCAACTTCGGTTTCTACGCCGACGAGCCCGGCTGCCTGTCGTTCGGCCGCACGCTCTGAGCATCCGGCTCCCTGCGGACACGACAACACCGGCGGGCCCGCTGGGGCCCGCCGGTGTTGACAGTCGTGATGTCCCTGGTGCTACCGCGTCAGGCGCGGGCGACCTTGCCCGCCTTGATGCAGGACGTGCAGACCTTCAGCTTCTTGGTCGTGCCGCCACCGGCCGGGGTACGCACCGACTGGATGTTCGGGTTCCAGCGGCGGTTGGTCCGCCGGTGCGAGTGGGACACGTTGTGGCCGAAGCCCGGCCCCTTGCCACAGACGTCACACACGCTAGCCACGGGATACTCCTGGGATTGAAACGTTCATGAAGTCGGCACCAGGCGCAGCCCGGGCAACCTGGCCAGGGTACCCGATGGGAAGTCGCCCGCCCAACCGGGCTCGGCCACCGACAGGCGCAGCAGGCGAACCGGACAGCAGGGTGCCCGCGAAACCCGAATTGGGCCGGACCCACCCGGTGTCGGGCAAGTGTCAGCGTACGCCAGTAGGCTGCCACCGTGCTGGACACCCTCGACGCCGCCGCCGTGCGCCGCTGGTGCGCCAGCGGCCTGGCCGCGCTCAAGCGGCACCAGGGTGAAATCGACGAGCTGAACGTCTACCCGGTGCCCGACGGTGACACCGGCACCAACCTGGTGCTCACCCTCACCTCCGCGCAGCAGGCGCTGGCGATGGATCTCGACACCCACGCCGACGGCATCTCGACCGCGCACGGGCACGCGTTGCGCCTGATGGCCCGGGGTGCCCTGCTCGGCGCGCGGGGCAACTCCGGGGTGATCCTGTCGCAGATCCTGCGGGGTCTCGCCGACACGCTGGCCGCCGCCCCGAAGGTGCGGGGCCGGGAGCTGGCCGCCGCCCTGCGCGAGGCCACCGACGCGGCGTACACGGCGGTGGCCCGCCCGGTCGAGGGCACCCTGCTCTCCGTGGTCTCGGCCGCCGCCGACGCGGCCGAGCAGGCGGGCAGCGACGAGCTGCGCGTGGTGGCCCGGGCGGCGGCCAACGCTGCGGCCGGCGCCCTGGCCCGCACCCCCGAACAGTTGCCGGCGCTGGCCCGGGCCGGGGTGGTCGACGCCGGTGGGCAGGGGCTGTGCCTGCTGCTCGACGCCCTGGTCGAGGTGGTGACGGGGGAGCGCCCGGAGCGGCCGGCGCCCAGTCTTCCCCCGGTGCGTCCGCCGGTCACCGTCGCCCGGGAGACCGGCTCGCCGGAGTACGCCTACGAGGTGCAGTTCCTGCTCGACGCCGAGCCGACTGCGGTGGAGCGGATGCGGGAGACACTGGCCACGATCGGCGACTCCCTGGTGGTCGTCGGCGACCAGGGCACCTGGCAGGTCCACGTGCACGTCAACGATGCCGGCGCGGCGATCGAGGCGGGGGTGGTGGCCGGCCGCCCGCACCAGATCGCGGTGACCCGCTTCGCCGACCACCTGGAGCCCGCACCGCCCCGACTGCCCGACGGGCGGGCCGCCGTGGTGGTGGCCGCCGGTGCCGGGATCGCCGAGCTGCTCGCCGCCGAGGGAGCGGTGGTGGTGCCCGGCAACCCCTCGACCGGGGAGCTGCTCGACGCGGTACGCGCCACCGGCGCGGCCCGCGTGGTGGTGCTGCCCAACGACCCGGACGCCCAGGCGGTGGCGAACCAGGTCGCCGAGGAGGCGCACCGGCTGGGGGTGGAGGTGGCGGTGGTACCGACCCGGTCACCGGTGCAGGCGCTGGCGGCGCTGGCCGTGCGCGATCCGCAGCGCCGCTTCGCCGACGACGTGATCGCGATGGCCGAGGCCGCCGGGGCCTGCCGGTACGCCGAGGTGTGCCGGGCCGGCCGCGAGGCGCTCACCGTCGCCGGCCCGTGCCGCGCCGGTGACGTGCTCGCCCTGGTCGAGGGAGAGGTGAACCTGATCGGCGCCGACCTGGTGGACACCTGCGTCGCGCTTGTCGACCGGATGCTCGGCGGTGGTGGCGAACTGGTCACCCTGCTCGTCGGTGCCGACGCGCCCGACGGGCTGGTCGACGCGGTGCGGGCGCACATCACGGCGCGCTGGCCCTTCGTGGAGGTGCAGGCATACCCGGGCGGGCAACCACACCATCCCCTGCTGGTCGGTGTCGAATGACCGCCGATCCGTCCGACCTGGACACTCCGCTGAAGAAGCTGGTCGGTGAGAAGACCGCCAAGGCGCTCGCCGGCCACCTCGACCTGCACACCGCCGGTGACCTCGTCTACCACTTCCCCCGTCGCTACGACGAGCGTGGCGAGCACACCGACATCCGCGCGTTGGACGTCGGCGAGCAGGTCACCGTGCTGGCCCAGGTGCAGCGCACCGCCGTACGCCCGATGCGTCAGCGGCGGGGCAACCTGCTGGAGGTCACCGTCGGCGACGGCTCCGGGGGCAGCCTCACCCTCACCTTCTTCGGCAACCAGGCGTGGCGCGAACGCGAACTGCGGCCCGGCCGGTGGGGGCTGTTCGCCGGAAAGGTCACCGAGTTCCGCGGCCGGCGGCAGCTCAACGGCCCGGAGTACGTCCTGCTGGGGGAGCAGACCGACACCGAGGTCGCGGCCAGCGAGCAGATCGAGGAGTTCGCCGGGGCGCTCATTCCGGTCTACCCCGCCGCTGCGGCGGTGCCCACCTGGGTGATCGCCCGCTGCGTGCGGGTGGTGCTGGACACGGTGGCCCCGCCGGAGGATTCGTTGCCCGCGACGGTGCGGGCCAGCCGGAACCTGGTCGGCCTGGGCACCGCCCTCCGGGAGATCCACCGGCCGTCCAGCCGGGAGGAGCTGTACCGGGCCCGTCGGCGGCTGAAGTGGGACGAGGCGTTCGCCGTGCAGGTGACCCTGGTCCGACGGAAGCGTGACGCCGCCGCGTCGCCCGCGCGTCCCCGGCCCGGGCGATCGGGTGGTCTGCTCGACGCGTTCGACGCCCGGCTGCCGTACGAGCTGACCGCCGGTCAACGTGACGTCGGCGTGGAGATCTCCGCCGACCTCGCCACCGGTCATCCGATGCACCGCCTGTTGCAGGGTGAGGTCGGCTCCGGCAAGACCGTGGTGGCGCTGCGGGCGATGCTCCAGGTGGTCGACGCGGGCGGGCAGGCCGCGCTGCTGGCCCCGACCGAGGTGCTCGCCGCCCAGCACCACCGGGGCATGCTCGACCTGCTCGGCCCGCTCGCCCAGGCCGGTGAGCTGGGTGCCGCCGAGCACGCCACCCGAGTGGAACTGGTCACCGGCTCGCTGGGCGCGGCGGCTCGGCGTCGGGCGCTGGCCGAGGTCGCCAGCGGTGCGGCCGGCATCGTGCTCGGCACCCACGCCCTGCTCTACGAGGGGGTCGACTTCGCCGATCTCGGTCTGGTCGTGGTCGACGAGCAGCACCGGTTCGGCGTCGAGCAGCGGGACGCGTTGCGGGCCAAGGCGGATCAGCCGCCGCACGTACTGGTGATGACCGCCACCCCGATCCCTCGTACGGTGGCCATGACGGTCTACGGCGACCTGGAGATCTCCACCCTGTCCCAACTGCCGCGCGGTCGGTCACCGATCGCCTCGCACGTCGTACCGGCCGCGGAGAAGCCGGCCTTCCTCGATCGTGCCTGGCGTCGGCTGCGGGAGGAGGTGGCCGCCGGCCACCAGGCTTACGTGGTCTGTCCCCGGATCGGGGATTCGACGTCCGGCGCCGAGGAGGAGCCGCCGCCGGTCGACGACTCGGAACGGCGTCCGCCGCTGGCGGTGACCGAGGTCGCGCCGTTGCTGGCCGACGGGCCGCTGCACGGTCTGCGGATCGGGGTCCTGCACGGCCGGCTGCCGGCCGACGAGAAGGATGCGGTGATGCGGTCCTTCGCCGCTGGCGAGCTGGACGTGCTGGTGGCCACCACGGTGGTCGAGGTGGGGGTGGACGTACCCAACGCGACGATGATGGTGGTGCTGGACGCCGACCGGTTCGGCGTCTCGCAGCTGCACCAGTTGCGCGGTCGGGTGGGCCGGGGCAGCGCGCCCGGGCTCTGCCTGCTGGTGACCGAGGCGGCCGAGGGCAGCGGGGCACGCGAGCGACTGGACGCGGTCGCCTCCACGACGGACGGTTTCAAGTTGGCCGAGCTGGACCTGGAGCAGCGGCGGGAGGGGGACGTACTGGGTGCCACCCAGTCCGGCCGCCGTTCGCACCTGCGCCTGCTGTCGTTGCTGCGCGACGCGGAACTGATCCGGGACGCGCGGGCGGAGGCGATCGCGTTGGTCGAGGAGGATCCGGAACTGGCCCGACATCCGGCGCTGGCCGCCTCGGTCGCCGCGCTTGTCGACGCCGACCGCGCCGAGTATCTCGAAAAGGGCTGACCGGGTTCCGAGCCGCTGGCTGCTCCGATCCCCCGCGCCCGGGTCACCGGGGCGGACATGCCCTGATCGTCCAGGTCAGAGCGACATGAGCATGTCATCTCGACATCGACGACGACGCGGGAGCCTGTCCCGCCAGGTTCCCCGCTGCACGGGCGGTCGCGACAAGCGAACCGCCCCGGTCACCCGTGGAACGGGGTGACCGGGGCGGGCACGCTCAGCTCGGCTCAGGCGGTGAAGTGGATCCGCCGCCGCCGCGCCATCACGAACAGGACCGCGCCCAGCGCCAGCAGGGCGATCGCGCCCGCGGCGATGCCGCCGGCCGCAGCACCGGTCACCGGCAGGCCCGGCTCCTCGCCGCCGCCACCGCCACCGCAGCCCTCGGGCGCGTAGACGACCTCAAGCTCCAGGCCCAGCTCCGGCAGGACGACCAGCGCCGCCTCCTCTTCACCGGCCGGGAAGGTGACCTTCTCCGACGAGCCCGGCGCGACGGTACGGGTCTCGGTCTTGTCGCCGTAGGTGAACTCCACCTTGACCGGCATGCCACCCTCCGGGTTCGACGCGGTCAGCCCGAAGGTCTCGCAGTCCGCGTCGGTGGTGACCGTCGGCAGCGGGCAGTCCTCGGGACGCTCCCAGGAGTAGGTGCCGTTCTCGATGACCTTGCCGTCGACCAGCACCTCGATCTTGCCGGCGTTCTCGGCGGGCACCACGGTCTCGTTGTCGGCCTTGCCCGGCGCGACCGTGACGGTCTTGGACCAGCCGTTCTCGCCCCGGACCTCGAACTCGACCGGGTACTTGGAGATCGAACCGTCGTTGCTCAGCGAGACGGTGACGCTGCCGTCGCAGGCGGAGGAGAAGGTGGACGCCGGGGTGGTGCAGTTCTTGCTGCCGCCGTTGTACCAGCCCTGCGGACCCGACGAACGGTTGCCGGGAGCAGCCTTCTCGCCCAGCTTCTTGGAGCCGTAGCGCGGGCCGTCCTCGACCAGCGGGTCGATGACCTCGTCGACGCCGCCCCAGATCAGGTCGACCTGGGTGTGGCAGTCCGGGACACCGACGTTCAGCTCGATCTCGTTCTGGCCGGCGCCGAGGAAGTCGCTGTCCGGCTCGCCGTAGACGTACTGCGGGGTGGCGAACTGCGGGCGCGGCGCGAAGTACGACACCAGGGTGAAGTACTGCTTCTCGTCACCGCACAGCGGCAGGTCACCCTCCAGCTTGACCGTCGCCGTGCCCTTCGGACCGTCGAAGGTGTGGCTGTACTTCGCCTCGCTGGCGTCGACGCACTTCGGCGCCGGGGTGCACGCACCGTCCGCGGTGAGGTCGATGGTCTTCGAGTCCGACGACCGCGGCGCCTTCTTCTTCCAGGGGTCGCCCTTCATGAACCAGGCGGCGTCGACCGTCAGCGTGGCGCTGGTGGTGTCGCCGGGCACCCGCTGGACGGCCTCGACGGAGCCGCCCTTCTGGATCACCGCGTCCTTGAGGTGGGTGGTCCCGTCGCTCAGGAGCAGGACGTCGGTCTCCGGGTTGGCCTTCACACCGGTGATGGTGGCCGTCTTCCGCTTCTCGCTGTTGACCACCGTCCACGTGATGACCCGCTCACCACTGAGCTGGTCGCAGGCGACGATGGCGGAGATGGTGGTGTGGTGAGCGCTGGCGGGGGTGGCCACCGCCGCTGCTCCGGTCAGGCCGATGAGGGCGGCTGCCAGGACAGCCAGCGGCCGCCGCAGCGACAGCTTGGGTCGGATCACGCGTACTCCCGGGGTGAAGAAGCGTCAAGGTCGGCGCGGGCGGGACGGACGGCGCTGGCGGCACGTGCCGCGCCTGAGAGGGTGCCTCCCGTGCCGATGACCGACGGCGAAGCGCCGGCACCGGGCAGACCCTAGCGAGATCGTGAGAAACGAAACAGCCCTCAGGCAAGCTTAAGTGAGATGTTATGAATGTGAGATTATTGATATACCCGCAGTGATCATGTGAGGGCTGCACGCTCCGATTGCCGCCTCGCGTAGCGTCAGGAAGGTGAGCAGGAGCGAGCGATGACCCGCATCGTCGCGGGCAGCCTCGGTGGCCGGCGGATCACCGCCCCGCCCGGTGCCGGCACCCGACCCACCTCCGATCGGGTACGCGAGGCGTTGTTCAGCGCGGTCGAAGCCGAGGTGGACCTCGACGGGAGCCGCTTCGCCGACCTCTACGCCGGCTCGGGTGCCGTCGGCCTGGAGGCGCTGTCGCGGGGCGCCGCGCACGCGCTGCTGGTCGAGTCCGACCCGCGTGCCGCCCGGGTGATCCGGGAGAACCTGGCGGCGCTGCGGGTCGGTACCTCGGCCCGACTGGTCACCGGCAAGGTCGCCACCGTGCTGGCCGCCGGTGCGGAGGATGGCCCGTACGACGTCGTCTTCGCCGATCCGCCATACGCCCTGCCGGACGACGGCGTCCGCGCGATGCTCGCCGCTCTGGTGGACGGGGGGTGGCTGGCGCCGGAGGCATTGGTGGTGGTCGAGCGGTCCAGCCGTGGCGGACCGGTCGAGTGGGTGGAAGGCATCACTGGCCAGCGCAGTCGCCGGTACGGCGAGACCACCCTTTGGTACGGTCGCCGATCATGAGACGTGCGGTGTGTCCCGGATCGTTCGACCCGGTCACCAACGGTCACCTCGACATCGTCGGCCGGGCCAGCCGGCTGTTCGACGAGGTGATCGTCGGCGTACTGGTCAACCAGTCGAAGAGTGGCCTGTTCACCGTCGAGGAGCGCATCGACATGCTCCGCGAGGTGACCGCCTCCTACGGCAACGTGCGGGTGGAGTCCTTCCGGGGTCTGCTGGTGGACTTCTGCCGGGCGCAGCGGGCGACCGTGCTCATCAAGGGCCTGCGGGCGGTCAGCGACTTCGACTACGAGTTGCAGATGGCCCAGATGAACATCGGCCTCGCCGGGGTCGAGACGCTGTTCATGCCGACCAACCCGCTCTACTCCTTCCTCTCCTCAAGTCTGGTCAAGGACGTGGCCAAGTGGGGCGGCGACGTCACCCCCCACGTACCCGACGTGGTCCGCGACGCCCTCAAGGCCCGCCTGGTCCCCCCACCACCCTGACGCGCGACCTGTGTCCCACTTCCGCGATCTTGCAGTTCTGGTCGCCTTTCTGTCGCTTTCGGCGTGGTTTGCGGGGACGGAAAGTGCAAGATCGCGAGATGGGGCGGGGCGACACGCCCGAGGAGGGGTCGGTGCGGGGTTGGTGGCGGACGACATCATGGGTGAAGCGGGAAACCGGCCGCAGCCCGCATGATGTAGGTCGGCCCGACGAACGACAGGAGTGAGGTACCGGTGGACCCGCTCGACCGCATCGACGAACTGATCACCATCGTGGAGCAGGCGCGCTCCGTGCCGATGTCGCGCAACAACTGCATGGTCGACCGGGGCGAGATGATCGCGGCCCTCGACGAACTACGTGCCGAACTCCCCGCCGACCTGCGCCGCGCCGCCGCTCTGCTGGAGGAGCGGGACAAGATCATGGAGGCCGGCAAGCGGGAGGCCGACCGCATCATCAACGAGGGTGAGGCGGAACACGCCCGCCTGGTCTCGGTGAACGAGATCACCGTCTCCGCCGAGCACGAGGGTGCCCGGATCATCGCCGAGGCGCGGGCGGAGGCGCAGCGGCTGCGCGAGGAGGTCGACGACTACGTCGACACCGCGTTGGCCAACTTCGAGCAGTTCCTCACTCGGGCGCTGGCCTCGATAGAGCGCGGCCGGGACAAGATGCACGCGCTGCGGGAGATCGGCACCTTCGCCGGCGACGAGGCGGAGCGCCCACTGCCCTTCTGACCACCGGCGCGTGTCTCCCGGAAGGTCCGCCGCCTCCCCTCTCCCGGAAGGTCCGCCGCCTCTCCGGGAGATCCCGCCGTCGGTCGGAACGTCCGCCATCGGCCGGGCTGTCCGGCGTTCCCGGATCGCCGACCCGGGAACGCGGCGGGCCGCTGGTCACCCCGGTTCGACGCTGGGGCGTCCGTCCAGGTAACCTCGTTTGTCGGCCTCTCACCGGCCGGAGTCTAACTATGCCCAAGAACTCACCCACTTCACTCGACCCCAGGTCGCCGCTGGTCCTCGACACGAGGGAGTTGCCGCGCCGACCTGGTGCTCTGCGTACCGTCGAACGGGTGGTCCCGGCACCGTCGGACCTCGGCGTGGAGTTGATCGGCGTGCCGGAGGGCGCGGGCCTCGACCTCGATCTGCGGATGGAGTCGGTGTCCGAGGGCGTGCTCGTCTCGGGGACCGTCAGCGGTCCGATCCGGGGCGAGTGCGGTCGCTGCCTGCGCGAGATCAACGACTCGGTGACGGTGACGATCCAGGAGCTGTACGCGTACGAGAACAGCACCACGGACGCCACCACCGAAGAGGACGAAGTGGGTCGAATGCAGGGAGACCTGATCGACCTGGAACCGGCGTTGCGGGACGCGGTGGTGCTCGCGCTGCCGAACAATCCGCTCTGCCGCCAGGACTGCCCAGGTCTGTGCCCCGAATGCGGGGTGCACCGGGACGATCTGCCGGCCGATCACAGCCACCAGCAGATCGACCCGCGTTGGGCGGGCCTGTCGCAACTGACCCGTACAGAGGAGTAAGAACCGTGGCCGTCCCCAAGCGCAAGATGTCGCGCAGCAACACCCGGTCCCGCCGGGCGAACTGGAAGGCCGCGGCGGTCGCGACCGTCGCCTGCCCGCAGTGCAAGTCCGCGAAGCTGCCGCACGCCGCCTGCTCGGTCTGCGGCACCTACAACGGCCGCCAGGTCCTTGAGGTCTGACCTGGACGGCGCGTGACGTCTCCGACCACAGGTCGGGTGACGCACACCCCCCGGCGGTCGCCCGCAACTCCGGCCGACGCCGGCCGGCTCAGGCCGGTCGGCGTCGAGACGGAGTCGGGCGTCGCACGGATCGCCGTTGACCTCCTCGGCGGGGACGAGGCTCCCGCCGTCGTGGTGGACGGCGCTCTGCGGGCGGTGTGCGACGACCCGGACCTGCACCTGCTCCTCGTCGGGCCGACCAGGGCCGCCGGCGTGTTGATCGACGCCCTCGATCCGGCGCAACGGGATCGGATCACGGTCCGCCCGACGCACTCCGTCGTCGACATGGCCGACGACCCCAGCGCGGCACGCGCCGAGACCACCGTCCGGGCGGCGGTGGCCGCTGTCCGTGCCGGGTACGCTGACGCGCTGGTCTCCGCCGGCGCCACCGGCGCGACCGTCACCGCCGCCGCCCTCGGCCTCGGACGCTGGCCCGATGTACGGCGTCCGGCCCTCGCCGCCGCGCTGCCCGCCGTCTCCGGCACCGTCGTCCTGCTCGACGTCGGTGGCTCGCTGGAACCGAACCCGACGACGCTCGCCCGGCACGCCGCGCTCGGTGCCGCCTACGCCGCGGTCGCCCACGGCGTCGTTGCGCCCCGGGTGGGGCTGCTCTCCGTGGGCACCGAACCCGGCAAGGGCGACCGGGCCCGCCGGCTCACCGACCCCATGCTCAGCGCGGCGGCGCTGCCCGGCGAGGCCCGCTACGTCGGGCTCGTCGAGGGTTACGACGTCTGCCTCGGCACGCGGGCCGATGTGGTGGTCACCGACGGGTTCACCGGTAACGTGCTGCTCAAAGCAGTCGAAGGCGCGTTCGCCATGGCCGGCGGGACCCCGCCCGGTGGCGGCGCCCCCCGGGCGGCCGCGCTGCTCGGAGTGGCCGGCACCGTCGTCGTCTGCCACGGCGCCGCCCGCGTCGATGACATCGCCTCCGGCATCGCCCTGGCCGCCCACCTCTGGCGGCGCGACGCCACCGAGCGGGTCGCCGCGCTGCTCGCCGGGGACCGCACCGATCGCACGACCGACACCGAGGTACGCACATCATGAGCAACGACAAGCGTCGGCGGCCCGCAGTCGGCCACCTGGAGGCCGCCTTCGGCGTCTCACTCGACCCGGAGCTGCTGGAACGCGCGCTCACCCACCGTTCGTACGCGTACGAGAACGGCGGCCTGCCCACCAACGAGCGGCTGGAGTTCCTCGGCGACTCGGTGCTGGGTGTGGTGATCACGACCGCGCTCTTCCAGAACCATCCCGACCTGCCGGAGGGCCAGCTGGCGAAGCTGCGGGCCAGCGTGGTCAACATGCGCGCGCTCGCCGACGTGGCGCGCGGTCTGGGCCCGGACGGGCTCGGCCAGTACCTGCTGCTCGGCAAGGGCGAGGAGACCACCGGCGGCCGGGACAAGGCCAGCATCCTCGCCGACACCCTCGAAGCGCTGCTCGGCGCGATCTACCTCCAGTACGGCCTGGACACCGCCGCCATCGTCATCCACCGGTTGTTCGATCCGCTGATGGCCGAGTCCGCCGGCCGGGGCGCCGCGCTGGACTGGAAGACCAGCCTTCAGGAACTGACCGCCGCGCTCGGCCTCGGCGTCCCGGAATACCGGATCGAGGGCACCGGGCCGGACCACCTGAAGACCTTCACCGCCTGGGTGGTGGTCGCCGGCAACCGGTACGGCGGCGCCGACGGGCGGAGCAAGAAGGAGGCCGAGCAGCGGGCCGCGGAATCGGCGTGGCGGACCCTTACCGAGCAGGCTGAGGCAACCGCCGACGGCCAGGCAGGGGCGACCGCCGACGGTCAGGCTGGGCCGACCGCCGACGGTCAGGCTGGGTCGACCGCCGACGGTTCGGCCGACGATCAGGTGAACGCGGTGGTCGACGACCAGCGGGTGGGCGAGGTCGAAGCCCAGGCGCACCATGCCTGAGTTGCCGGAGGTGGAGACCGTCCGGCAGGGCCTGTCCCGCTGGGTCATCGGCCGCCGGATCCACCACGTGGAGGTACGCCACCCCCGGGCGGTTCGTCGACACGTGCCCGGCGGGGTTCATTTCGCCGACGTACTGGCTGGCCGGAAGGTGCTCGACGTCCGGCGGCGCGGCAAGTATCTCTGGCTGCCGCTGGACAGCGGTGACGCCGTCGTCGGGCATCTCGGGATGTCCGGGCAACTGCTGCTGCAACCGGCGGACACGCCGGACGAGCCGCACCTGCGGGTCCGGTTCCGTTTCGACGACGGCGGGCCCGAGCTGCGCTTCGTCGACCAGCGCACGTTCGGCGGGCTGTCGGTCAGCGAGGGCGGCGGCACGCTGCCGGCGGAGATCGCCCACATCGCCCGCGATCCACTGGACCCGGAGTTCTCCGACACGGAGTTCGTGGCCGCGCTGCGTCGGCGACGTACCGAGGTGAAGCGGGCGCTGCTCGACCAGAGCCTGATCTCCGGCGTGGGCAACATCTACGCCGACGAGGCGCTGTGGCGGGCCGGCCTGCACGGCACCCGGTCCACCGACGCGCTGACCCGCCCGGCCGCCCAGCGGCTGCTCGCGCACGTGCGGGACGTCCTCGGTGAGGCGATCACCGCGGGTGGCACCAGCTTCGACGCCCTCTACGTCAACGTCAACGGCGAGAGCGGCTACTTCGACCGGTCGTTGAACGCGTACGGACGCGAGGGGCAGCCCTGCTCCCGCTGCGGTGCCCCGATCCGCCGCGAGCCCTTCATGAACCGCTCGTCCTACAGCTGCCCCCGCTGCCAACCCCGCCCCCGCCCCAAACCCCGCCCCTGACCCCGCCCCCCTTTCTCGGCGATCTTGCAGTTTCTGTCCCCGCTAAGGCCGCAAAAGGTGCGTTTCGGCGACCAGAAGTGCAAGATCGGCGCAGCTGGGGTGGGCGTCAGGGGGATGGGCAGGGTAGGCGCCAGGCGTCCAGGCTGCGGTTCTTGCGGATCGAGGCGAAGCCGTAGCCGACGCTGGTCACGCAGAAGTCGGTGGTGGCACCGGCGTACTCGACGTGGAAGACCGGTTTGCCGGCGTCGGCGAAGGGCAGCAACTTGTCGCACTGGCCCCGCCGTACGCACTCCTCGTTGACGGCGAAGTCGAAGTCCGGTGCCAGCGCGGCGACCTGCGCCAGATCGCCGAGCAGGCCCGGGGAGAGGTCGAGCGAGCGGGCCAGCGTGGCGACCCGACGGTTGAACCTCAACTGGTCGTCGAACTCCAGCGCGAAGCCGGAGCGCTTGTCGTAGCCGTCGGCGTCGGCGAACATCACCGCGCCGAAACCCTTCCCACGGCAGAGCCGGAACCGGTCGGCCAGCACCGGCCGCAGGACGTCCCACCGGCGTACGTCCAACCAGACGCGCCCGGTCCGGGCCACCGTCGCGCCGCGTACGCGTGCCGGGTAGCGGCTGGCGTCGGGGTCGCTCGGACGCACCGACCCGATGTGCACCTGGCAGACCAGCCGACGGTGCCGGGAGCGCAGCTCGGCGGTCTGTGCGGCGGTGGTGTCGACCGGGTCGAGGACGAACACGTCCGCCTCGACGTCCGGATCGAGCACCCCGTCCAACTGCCACTGCCACTGCCAGTGCCGCGCCGAACTGGTCGGCCAACTGGTCGGCGCCCCGGGCGGGGTGAGGTCAGGCCGGCAGGCGGCAGCCGTGACGAGCAGCGTGAACGTCAGACCGGCCGGCAGCGCCCGGCGGTGCATCCACCGCGCCGGTCGCCCGCCCAGGCCGTACCGCATCGCCAGCTCCGCAGGTCGCGGGGGCGGCGTCGGGCCGCCCGAGCCGGTACGCCGGGTCTCGGCGTACCCACCCGGTCAAACGAGCGCAGACCCGACAAGGACTCGCGCTCAGCGCGGTGCGGCGAAGACCTGCGTCCAGTACGGGCCGTTGCTGCTCGCCACGCCGACGCCGATCTCGGTGAAGGCGCAGTTGAGGATGTTGGCACGGTGTCCGTCGCTGTTCATCCAGGCGTCCATGACCGCCGCCGGAGTCCGCTGGTTCCAGGCGACGTTCTCGCCGTAGGTGCGCCAGGCGTAGTCGACCCGGTCGATCCGGTCGCCGGGGTCGCTACCGTCGCTGCCGGTGTGCGACATGTTCCGGTGGTCGGCCTGGTCCTGGCTGTGCCGCTGAGCCGCCGTCATCAGCTTGTCGTCGATGCTCAGCGCGCCGCAGCCGGCCTTCGCCCGTTCGGCGTTGACCAGCGCGACCACCTCGGCCGCTTCCGAGGCGACGTTGCCGGAGGACGACGGACCGGCGGAGGCGGCCCGGCTCGGGCTGCCCTGGCGGTCGGCGCTCAGCCGGGAGGGGGCGGTGCTGCGCGAGGGCGCGGGTTTCGGCCGGGTGGTCCGGCTCGGTGACGGCGACGCCGTCGCGGCGCTGGGGGAGACGCTGGGGCTGGGACTGGCGCTCGGGCTCTCGCTCTCGGGCAGGTCGAGCGCCAGCTCCTGATCCTCCTCCGGCACGGCGGGCGCGCTGGCGACCGGTGCCTCGCCGGCCGTGGTGTTGGTCGGGCTGTCGTCGCCGGGCAGCGCGAGGGCCGCGACGCCGATGCTCACCACGAGGGTGGCGACCGCGGCGGCGCCACCCATCACCAGGGGGCGTGGCAGCCGGCGGGACCGACGGGTCCCGGCGGTCGGTTCGAGCGGCGGCTCGTCGACGCCGGCCAGCTCCGGGTGTCCGGTCTGCGGCCCGTAGTGAGGGCGGACGACCGGTTCGGCGTACGCATTGCTCCGGTCGGTATACCCGACGGGCTGATCGGCGTACCGGTCGAGCCGATCATCGTAGGCGTACGGGCTCTCCTGCCGCGACGCGTGGTGCGTGGGCCAGTCGGCGGCGTGGACGGCAGTGAGGTCGTCGTCGCGGTGGTGCCGCCCGATCTCCTGGTGGAACGAGCCGGTCTCCTGGTGGAACGAGCCGGAGGCGTCGTACCAGTCCTGCCCCGCCACCGGGTACGACTGCTCCGCCGGCTGGTACGCCTCCGTCGGCTGGTACGCCTCCGTCGCCTGGTAGGGCTGGGCAGCGTCGGACCGCCACTGCTCGGTCGGCTGATCGCGGTACCACCCGTCGGCCGGATCCTCCGGGTCGTCGCCGAACAGGTAGGACGACCGTGGCGCCGGCCGGTCGGTCAACCAGGCCGGGTCGTCGGTCGGCGGTTCCGCGCGCCGCGGGGTGTGCTCCGGGTCGATCGGATCATTCCAGCCGTGCACGCCTGTCGCCTCCACGGGTCAGTTACGGGCCGGGGTGACGCTACGTGTTGTGTCTGAGCAGCAGCAATCCGGCTAAGGAAGAGTTAAGAGGAGCCTGTACGTCCGGGTGAGGTATTCGGTGATTCCGGAGCGTAGAGTCGGGGCGTCCGGACAGAGCGTGTCCGCGCCTCGTGGCAGCCTCCCGAGACGGGTGTGGCCGACGCCGAGATGATCTACGGCCTGCGAGAACTTGACGAAGCAGGGGCTGTCGGCTCAATATGGTGATGTCGCCAGTCGCGCCCGGCCGTGCCCAGAAATTGTGGGAATGGTAGTCGCGTTTGAAGGGGCGCGCGTTGGCCGGCCTCTCCGGCAGCGCACATCAAGGAGTAAAAATGGCGAAGGCCCTCTACGGCCACGTAGGTGCGGCGCCCGACCGGCGCCTGCTCGACGAGGTCACCCGACTGCGTGCCAGGGTTCAGTCACTGGAGTTCGAGGTCACGCGGCTGCGTGCCGAGAACGATCGGCTCGCGGCGGCCGCGGCGGAGGCAGACGATCTGCTTCGTCTGGCCGAGCCCGCGTTGACCTGACCTGGTCGCCGCACGAGCGACTGCACCACCTGGTCGCCGCAAGCGACTGAACCGCATGGTCGCCACAACTGAACAGCACCACCGCACTGAGCGCGCCGACACGATGTGCCGGCGCGCAGCTCTGTGCGTAGCCGATCGCATCGGCCGTTCGGTGTGGTGGCGCGGTCCGGTCGGTGTCCGGCGGCCGGCAGGTGGGTCGCGTCGGGTGTTCCACCCGGTCCCGGGTTAGTCTGCGGGTTTACCAGGGTCCGCGCAGCCGGGCGACGGTACGGCGGCCACCGGACGAGGATCGAGAAGGTGCATCTCAAGAGCCTGACGGTGAAGGGTTTCAAGTCCTTCGCCTCCGCGACGACGCTCAAGCTGGAGCCGGGGATCACCTGCGTGGTGGGCCCGAACGGCTCGGGCAAGTCCAACGTCGTCGACGCCATCGCCTGGGTGCTCGGCGAGCAGGGTGCCAAGGCGTTGCGCGGCGGCAAGATGGAGGACGTCATCTTCGCCGGCACCGCCGGGCGGGCCCCGCTGGGCCGAGCCGAGGTGACCCTCACCATCGACAACACCGACGGTGCGCTGCCGATCGAGTACACCGAGGTCTCCATCACCCGCCGGATGTTCCGCTCCGGCGAGAGCGAATACGAGATCAACGGCGATTCGTGCCGACTGCTCGACATCCAGGAGCTGCTGTCGGACTCCGGCATCGGCCGGGAGATGCACATCATCGTCGGGCAGGGTCGGCTCGACGGGATGCTGCACGCCAAGCCGGAGGACCGGCGGGCGTTCATCGAGGAGGCGGCCGGCGTCCTCAAGCACCGCAAGCGCAAGGAAAAGGCGCTGCGCAAGCTCGACGCGATGCAGACCAACCTCAACCGGCTCACCGACCTCACCGCCGAGCTGCGCCGACAGCTCAAACCCCTCGGACGGCAGGCCGAGGTGGCCCGCCGCGCCGCCGTGATCCAGGCCAACCTGCGCGACGCCCGGCTGCGGCTGCTCGCCGACGACCTCGCCACCCTGCGGACCACGCTGGACAAGGAGATCGCGGACGAGACCGCGCTTCGGCAGCGCCGAGAGCAGGTCGAGGCCGAACACGCCGAGGTGCAGTCCCGCCTCGGCGAGCTGGAGGAGGCGTTGGCCTCCGACGCTCCGCTGCTGGCCGCCGCCCAGGACACCTGGTACAGGCTCTCCGCGTTGCAGGAACGGTTCCGCTCGATCGAGCAGCTCGCCGTCGAACGGCTGCGGCATCTGACCGCGACGCCGGACGACGAACGCCCGGGCCGCGACCCGGAACAACTGGAGGCCGAGGCCGAACGGGTCCGCGAGCAGGAGGAGGAACTGCGCGCGGCGCTCACCGACGACCAGGTCCGGCTCGCCGAGGCGGTCGAGCACCGCCAGGAGCTGGAGCGGCAGCTCGCCGCCGCCGAGCGGGAACTGGTCGCCGCCGCGAAGGCGATCGCCGACCGGCGGGAGGGCCTGGCCCGGCTGACCGGGCAGGTGAACTCGGCCCGGGCGCGGACCACCAGCGCCGGCGAGGAGATCGAGCGGCTCGCCGCAGCGCACACCGACGCGATGGCGCGCGCCGAGCGGGCCCAGGCCGAGCTGGACGCGGTCGCCGAGCAGTCCACCGAGGCGGACCGGGACAACGCCGACCTGGACGCCAGGCACGCCGAGGCCGTCGCCGCCCAGGAGCAGGCACAGGCAAACCTCCGGTCCCTGTCGGACGCGGAACGGGCGGCGGAGAAGGATGCCGCGACCTGGAAGGCTCGGGAGGAGGCGCTCGCCCTCGGTCTGCGCCGCAAGGACGGGGCCGGGGCCCTGTTGGCCCGCGCCGACCAGGTGCCCGGCCTGCTGGGTGGTCTCGCCGGCCTGCTCACGGTGGCTCCGGGGCACGAGGCGGCGCTCGCCGCGGCGCTCGGCGGGCTGGCCGACGCGGTCGCGGTGACCGGCGTGGACGAGGCCGTCGAGGCGATGCGCCTGCTGAAGATCTCGGACGCCGGGCGGGCCGGGCTGCTCGTCGGCAGCCCGGCCGGGCCGGGGATGTCCGGCTCGGCCGACGCGTTGCGTCCGAAACTGCCCGAAGGTGCCCACTGGGCACCCGACCTGGTCGACTGCGACGCCCAGATCCGGCCCGCAGTGCACCGGGCGCTGCGGGACGTGGTGCTGGTGGCGGACCTGTCCGCCGCCGCCGAGGTGGTCACCGGAAATCCCGAACTGCGGGCGGTCACCCGGGAGGGTGACGTGGTCGGCGCGTACGCGGCGGCCGGCGGGTCGGCCAAGGCACCCAGTTACATCGAGGTGCAGGCGGCCGTCGAGGAGGCCCGGGCCAATCGGCTGGCGGCCGAGCGGACCAGCGCCGAACTGCGGGAACAGCTGGTCGAGGCGCGCGCCGAGGTGGCCACCGCCAAGGAGGCGGTGCAGCACGCCGCGGCGGCCAAGCGGGAGGCGGAGAGCCACCGCAACGCCGCCGCCCGGCGGCTCGCCGAGCTGGGTGCCGCCGCCCGGTCGGCGAAGGCGGAGACCGACCGGCTGGGCGAGTCCCGATCGCGCGCCGAGGCGGCCCGGGAACGGGACCTGACCACCCTGGCCGAGCTGGAGGAGCGGCTGCGGTTGGCGGAGGCCACCCCGATCGACGCGGAGCCCTCCACCGAGGAACGCGACCAGTTCGCCGCCATGGTGCCGCAGGCCCGGCAGAACGAGATGGAGGTCCGGCTCGCGGTGCGTACCGCCGAGGAGCGGGTCGCCTCGATCGCCGGGCGGGCCGACTCGTTGCGTCGGCAGGCCGGTGCCGAGCGGGCGGCCCGGGAACGGGCGGCGGCCCGGCGCGCGGCGCGGACCCGGGGCGCCGCCATCGCCCGCGCGGTGGCCGGTGGCGCACGCACGGCGTTGACCCAGCTGACCAGCAGCATCGCGCAGGCCGAGGAGCACCGCGACGCGGTGGCGCGGGAACGGGCCACCCGCGAGGCGGAGTTGCAGGAGGTGCGGGCTGCCGCGAAGCGGTTCGGTGCGGAGTTGGAACGGCTCACCAGTCAGGTGCACCGGGACGAGGTCGCCCGCGCCGAGCAGCGGTTGCGCATCGAGCAGCTGGAGGCCAAGGCCGCCGAGGACTTCGGCCTGACGGTCGAGACCCTGGTCGCCGAGTACGGCCCGAGCCAGTTGGTGCCGCCAACCGAGGCCGAGGTGGCCGCCGCCGAGCGGGACGGCCTGGCGGTGCCCGAGCCGGTCCGCTACGAACGCCCGGTGCAGGAGAAGCGAGCCGCCAAGGCCGAACGGGAACTGGCCCTGCTCGGCAAGGTCAACCCGCTCGCTCTGGAGGAATTCGCGGCGCTGGAGGAGCGGTACAAGTTCCTCTCCGAGCAGTTGGAGGACCTCAAGGCGACCCGGCGGGACCTGCTCACCGTCGTCAAGGACGTCGACGAACGGATCCTGGAGGTCTTCGCCAGCGCCTTCGCCGACACCGCCCGAGAGTTCGAGCAGGTCTTCACCGTGCTGTTCCCCGGTGGCGAGGGCCGGCTGATCCTCACCGACCCGGACGACCTGCTGACCACCGGTGTCGAGGTCGAGGCCCGCCCGCCGGGCAAGAAGATCAAACGGCTGTCGTTGCTCTCCGGCGGAGAGCGGTCGCTGACCGCCGTGGCGATGCTGGTGGCGATCTTCCGCGCCCGACCGAGCCCGTTCTACATCATGGACGAGGTGGAGGCGGCCCTGGACGACGTGAACCTGGGCCGGCTGATCACCCTGCTGGCCCAGCTACGGGAGAAGAGCCAGCTCATCGTCATCACGCACCAGAAGCGGACGATGGAGATCGCCGACGCGCTCTACGGTGTGACCATGCGCGGCGGGGTGACCCAGGTGATCAGTCAACGGCTCAACCGGGCCGACGGCGATGACGAGCGGCAGGGCCGCGGCGAGGAGAACAGGTAGTGGCTCGGGAACGCGCGACGGCGCTCCTGGTGGACTTCGACGGTGTGCTGCGGCGCTGGGATCCGGCGGTCGCCGCCGGCGTCGAGCGGGAGTACGGCCTCTCCGCCGGTGTGCTCGGCGAGATCGCCATGCAGTGGGGGCGGCTGCAACCGGTGCTGACCGGCCAGGTCAGCCACGCCGACTGGATGACCAGCGTGGCCGACGCGCTCACGCCGTCCGTGGGTGACGCCGAGCGGGCGCGTGCGGCGGTGGCGCAGTGGCAGCGCTATCGCGGTGAGGTCGACCCGGAGGTGCTGGCGTTCGTCCGCGAGGCGAGGGCCGCCGGCATCCGGGTCGGGCTCGGCACCAACGCCACCGACCTGCTCGACGCCGACCTGGCCGCGTTGGGGCTCACCGACGAGTTGGACGTGGTGGTCAACTCGTCGGCCATCGGGGTGCACAAGCCGGCACCCGAGTACTTCCAGGCAGCCTGCGCGGCGCTGGAGACCCCGCCGGCCCGGGTGCTCTTCGTCGACGACGAGGACCGGGCGATCAGCGGCGCCCGGGCCGCCGGGCTGTCGGCGTACCGCTGGAACGGGTCGGCCGACCTGCGCTACCTGCGCGCCGTCCTGGCCGGCTGAGGCGCCACCGGGCGTCGACCAGCCGCACTTTCGGTCACTCGCCGACGGCGCCGTCGATGCGTTCGCGGATCAGGTCGGCGTGCCCGTTGTGCCGGGCGTACTCCTCGATCATGTGGACGTAGACCCAGCGCAGGTTGAACGTGCGCCGTTTCGGTCCCACCTCGGTGAACGTCTCGTCGAGCGACCGGCCGACGACGGCGGCGCGGGCCAGCGCCACCTGTCGGTGGTAGGTGGCGAAGTCCGCCTCGGCGTCGGCGGTGCTGACGTCGTGGTCGGCGTCCGGATCGTCATCTGTGTAGTACGGGTAGTCGACAGGCTCGCCGGCGAAGTTTTCCCGGAACCACCAGGCCTCCACCTCAGCCAGATGCCGGACCAGCCCGAGCAGGGTGAGGCCGGACGGCTCGACGCTTGCGGTGCGCAACTGCTCGGCGGTGAGGCCCGCGCACTTGAGCAGCAGGGTCTGCCGGTGATAATCCAGCCAGCCCTCCAGCATGGTGCGCTCGTCGCCAACGTAGGGCTCGGGGGTCCGGTCGACCGCCGGTGCTGTCCATGTCATCCGGGCATTCTGGCCCGGACATCTGACTGCCGGCGACAGCTTTTGTGGTTCGTTCAGCGGCCGTGCGCGAGCCGGTGCCGGGCGACCTCGTGCAGGTGACCGTCACCGGTGGTGCCCTCGATGACCACCTCGGCCCCACGGCCGGCGTGGGTGAGCGTCGCCACCGCGTTGCCGAAATAGGGCCCGGCCAGCTTGCGCCACTTGACCAGGGGCCGGCGGACCCCGGCCGTGCGGGCCAGGGCACGGGCCGCTCCGGCCGGGCCGCGTGCCCACCCGAGCCGCATCAGCGGGCGCATCCCGGCCGGCACCTGGTTGTGGATCGGCGAGCAGGTCAGCTGGTGCACCGGGGTGTGCACCCCAGGGTCGGCGAACCTGACTCTCGCCACGTACGAGTGATGCACGTCGCCGGAGAGCACGCTTATCGACGCCGGTGGCGGGTACGCCGGCCCGGCGCCCTTGCGGTCGTCGGGCTTACCGGGTGCGCCGGCGCCGATGCGGGCGAACAGCTCCGCCAGCGCGTCGAACGAGCGGCGGAACGCGGCCCAGTGCTCCAGATCCAGCGCGCGGCGCAGCCGTTCGCCCAGCCCGGCAACCCACCGCCGGGGCGAGTCGGCCAACTTCTCGTTCCACGTCTCGACGTGGTGGATGCCGGGCGGCAGCAGCCACGGCAGCGAGGAGCCGACCACGAGGTGGTCGTAGCCACCGTGGGCACGGTCGACGAACCACGACCACTCACCCGGCGGCAGCATCGCCCGCCGACCGGGTAGCAGCACCCGGCTGCACCGGTTGTCCAGCATCACCAACCGGGTGCGCCCCAGGTCGAGCGCGTAGCTCCACTGGTACTGCACCGCCCGCCAGCGCTCGGTGTCGTGGGCCAGGTCGGCCTCGGTGTCGACCCGCGCACCGAACTCCCGCAGCACCCCGGTGGCGTTCTCCGCCGTGCTCACCTTGGCGAACACCGGGTCCGCGGCGATCTCGTCCGGGGAGAGGTTGCCCAGGTGCTGGTAGACCCAGTAGGAGGCCAGCCCACTGGCGATCCGCTCGGCCCACCACGGCTGATCGCGCATCTCGGCCCGCCAGGAGGCCGAGGTGTTCCAGTCGTCGATGATCTCGTGATCGTCGAAGATCATCACGCTCGGCACGGTCGAGAGCAGCCAGCGGATCTCCGGGTCGCGCCAGGACTCCAGATAGAGCTTGGTGTACTCGTCGAAGCTGACCACCTGGTCCCTCGGGGCGCCCTCCGGACGCCGCCGCCGGCGGCGCAGCAGGCGCTTCACGGTCGGCGAGGTCTCGTCGGCGTAGACCTGGTCGCCGAGCAGCAGCAGCAGGTCGGGCAGGGCCGCCGGGTCCGGGTCGGCGATCACCCGCCGGGCGTACGCGTCGAGCGCGTCCGGCGGCAACTTGCGGGTGGTCGCGTGCTGGGTGGTCTCCCGACAGGAACCGAAGAGCAGTCGGACCGGCTGGTCCCGGTCGTCGGAGGCCCGGGTGCGGATGACACTGGGTGGGAAGCGACTGTCCGGCGTCGGCCAGACCACCTCGTCGTCGACCAGCACCTCGTACGCGCTCGTGCTGTCCGGGGTGAGCCCGTCGACCACCACGAGCGCGTAATGATGGTCGTACGCGCTGAAGGTGGGCGCGGTGCCGGTGGCGCCGCCGACCGTGCGGACGGTGACCACCGCCGGCGTCGTGGTCTCCACCCAGACGGTGGCCCGAGTGCCGACGACCCGGCGCAGCAGGGGGCCGATGAGCAGCTCGGCGGGCATACGGGACCTCCAGACGAGAGAACTTCATCCTTTACTACCCGGCCGGCGGCGCACCACTGCCAACTGTGGCCGAGACTACCGCCGCTTCCTGGGCCGACACCCGGAGCGGTCGGGCGCCGGGGAACTGCCGGGCCCGGCGGGAGCGGTGGCTGAGACGTGATCGCCGGCATCTGACAGGATTCCGGCATGACGGAATACCTCCTCATCGCTCTCGCCCTGCTCGGTCTGCTGATCCTCGGCGGCATCGGGCTGGTCGTGCCGCGGCTGCGTCGACGGCCGCAGCCGCCGTTGCCGCGTACGGAGGTCGACACCCGGGCGGAGGAGGATCTCGCCGGGCCGCCGGTGCAGGCACCGGAGGCCGATCTGTCCACCGGTGTCCTGGTCGAGCCGCCGGTCGAGGCGCCGGCACCGACCGTCGAGGTGCCCGAGCCGACCGCCGGCCGGCTGGTGCGGCTGCGCTCCCGGCTGTCGCGGTCGCAGAACGTGTTCGGCAAGGGCCTGCTCGGCCTGCTCAGCCGGGACCGGCTCGACGAGGACGTCTGGGAGGAGATCGAGGACAGCCTGATCACCGCCGACGTGGGCGTCGACGCCACCCGGGACATCGTCGACCGGCTGCGGGAGCGCACCCGGGTGCTGGGTACCCGGTCGGTCGCCGAACTGCGCTCCCTGCTCGCGGCCGAACTGGTGAACGCGCTCGACCCGGGGCTGGACCGGTCGCTGCACACCGCCCCGAAGGAGGGCGTGCCGGCGGTGCTGCTCGTGGTCGGGGTGAACGGCGCGGGCAAGACCACCACCTGCGGCAAGATCGCCCGGGTGCTCATCGCCGACGGCCGCAGCGTGCTGCTCGGCGCCGCCGACACCTTCCGGGCCGCCGCCGCCGACCAGTTGCAGACCTGGGCCGGGCGGGTCGGGGCCGAGACCGTCCGCGGTCCCGAGGGCGCCGACCCGGCCAGCGTCGCCTTCGACGCGGTCAAGCGGGGCATCGAGACCGGGGTGGACACGGTCCTCGTCGACACCGCCGGCCGGTTGCAGAACAAGATCGGCCTGATGGACGAGTTGGGCAAGGTCAAGCGGGTGGTCGAGAAGCACGGCCCGATCGACGAGACACTGCTGGTGCTCGACGCCACCACCGGTCAGAACGGGCTGGAGCAGGCGCGCGTCTTCACCGAGGTGGTAAACGTCACCGGTGTGGTGCTGACCAAGCTCGACGGCACCGCCAAGGGCGGCATCGTCATCGCCGTGCAGCGCAAGCTCGGCATCCCGGTGAAGCTGGTCGGCCTCGGCGAGGGCCCGGACGACCTGGCGCCGTTCGACCCGGCGCAGTTCGTCGACGCGTTGCTGGGTACCGAGTCCTCCGGTCAGACCGCGTAACCTCGGGTGACCAGAGACGACCGCGCGTACGCGGGCTGGCGCGAACCGAGCCACCCGTCGCAGCGCCTCGGGAGACCGTACGTGACCTCGCAGGAGATCCCGCTGCACGGCGGGAACGTGAGCACCGTGGTGCGGGTCGGTGACACCGTGCGGCGCAACGCCGGGCCGTGGACCCCGTCGGTGCACGCCCTGCTGCGTCACCTGGAGTACGTCGGGTTCACCGGTGCGCCCCGTGCCCTCGGCATGGACGAGCGCAACCGGGAGGTGCTGTCGTACCTGGAGGGGGAGTGCGGGGAGTACCCGCTGGCCCCGCACTGGGTCACCGACGAGGCTCTGGTCACCGTCGCCACCATGCTGCGGATGTTCCACGACGCCCAGTACGGTTTCGTGCCGCCGCCGCAGGCGGTGTGGCGCTCGTTCGGCCCGCCGCCGCCGGACACCGAGGTCATCTGCCACCACGACGCGGCACCGCACAACGTGATCTGGCGGCCGGACGGCACCCTCGGGCTGATCGACTTCGACCTCGCCTCGCCCGGTGCCCGGATCTACGACGTCGCGTACGCCGCGTGGACCTGGGTGCCGATCTTCTCCGACCGGGACTCCATCACCCTCGGCTGGAAGCGCCCCGACCGACCGCGCCGGCTGCGGCTCTTCGCCGACGCGTACGGGCTCATTCCGCGCGACCGGCACCGGCTGATCCGGACCATCCGCAAGCGGATCGTCGACCACGTCGAGGGCATCCGCCGGATGGCCGCGGCGGGGGAGCCGGCCTTCGTCCGGATCGTGCACAAGGGCCACCTGCGGCGGCCGATGCGGGATCTGCGGCTGCTCGACTACGAGCGACACGCCCTCGAGCACGCCCTGCGCTGAGAGATCTACGGGGTCTCCCGCCGATCTCTGGGCCGTCGGGGGGATAGACCGGCACCAAATGGCCGATCCACCCCCGTCGAAGCGCTGAGGTGTGCGTTTTTCTTCACACGTCCGAAACAAGCCGTCACGGTTCGGAAACCAGCCGGGGACCCTGGGTGAAACAGCGGACTACCAGGCTTCCGCGCAACCGGCGTACGGGCGATGCTGCGCGATGCCGGGAGGGAGGGAAAACAACCCGAGAGGAGGCAGCGTGCCGGAGCTAGATTCTGGTGCCACCGCCTGGATTTTGACTTCAGCCGCCCTGGTGTTGCTCATGACGCCCGGCCTGGCGCTTTTCTACGGCGGCATGACGCGGTCCAAGTCCGTGCTCAACATGATGATGATGAGCTTCGGTGCGATCGGCCTGGTCAGCCTGTTGTGGGTGTTCTACGGCTACAGCATCGCGTTCGGTGAGGACGTGGGCGGGATCACTGGTGATCTTTCCGCCGCCGGTCTGCGCGGCATGCTGGAGAGCGGGACCGAGGGTGGCATCCCCGACCTGCTCTTCGCCGGTTTCCAGTTGATGTTCGCCGTGATCACCGTCGCGCTGATCAGCGGCGCGATCGCCGATCGGGCCCGGTTCGGCCCGTGGCTGCTCTTCGCCGGCCTGTGGGCCACCCTGGTCTACTTCCCGGTGGCGCACTGGGTGTGGGGCGGTGGCTGGATCTTCGAGCTGGGTGTGCTCGACTTCGCCGGTGGCACCGCGGTGCACATCAACGCCGGTGCCGCGGCCCTCGCCCTGGCGCTGGTGCTCGGCCGCCGGGTCGGCTGGCCGAAGGACAGTTTCAAGCCGCACAACCTGCCGATGGTGCTGCTCGGTGCCGGCCTGCTGTGGTTCGGCTGGTTCGGGTTCAACGCCGGGTCGGCGCTGGCCGCCAACGGCACCGCCGCGGTCGCCTTCATCAACACCCAGGTCGCCACCGCCGCCGCGGTGCTCGGCTGGCTGCTGGTGGAGAAGCTCCGCGACGGCAAGCCGACCACCCTCGGTGCGGCGTCCGGTGCCATCGCCGGCCTGGTCGCCATTACCCCGGCCTGCGCCTTCCTGGAGCCGCTCGGCGCCATCGCGCTCGGCGTCATCGCCGGTGTCGTCTGCGCGCTGGCCGTCGGCCTCAAGTACCGCCTCAAGTACGACGACTCGCTCGACGTGGTCGCCGTGCACATGGTCGGCGGCATCATCGGCTCGCTGCTCATCGGCTTCCTGGCGATGGAGGTGCTGGCCGGTGAGGGCAACGACGGTCTGCTCTACGGCGGCGGCGTGACGCTGCTGGGCAAGCAGGCCCTCGGTTCGGTCGCCGTGCTGGCGTACTCGTTCGTGGTCGCGTACCTCATCGGCTTCGTGATCGACAAGACCATCGGCTTCCGCGCCAGCGCTGACGCCGAGGTCGAGGGCATCGACAACGCCGAGCACGCGGAGAGCGCGTACGAGTTCAGCTCCACGGGTGGTGGCGGCGGTGCGTTCGCCGCCGCGGGAATCGGTACCTCGGCGGCGCCGAAGACCGAGCCCACCGAACCGGTAAGCGAAAAGGTCGCCGGCTAACGTTTCGGGAATGGAGGGGTTGGACATGAAGCTGGTGACCGCGGTCATCAAGCCGCACCAGTTGGACGCCGTCAAGGAGGCCCTGCACACGCTGGGCGTGGCCGGCCTGACGGTGAGTGAGGTCCAGGGCTACGGGCGGCAGAAGGGCCACACCGAGGTCTACCGGGGCGCCGAGTACACCGTCGAGTTCCTGCCCAAGATCCGGGTGGAGGTGCTCACCGACGAGATCGACGTCGAGAAGATCGTCGACGCCGTCGTGTCGGCCGCCCGGACGGGCAAGATCGGTGACGGCAAGGTCTGGGTGACCGCCGTCGAGGAGGTCGTCCGGGTCCGCACCGGCGAGCGCGGCCTGGACGCACTGTAGGACGGAGCATCGATGACCTCGTTGACCAGTAGGACAGCCTCGGAATTCCCCGGTAGCGCTGACCTCCTGGTCAACGAGGTCGTCGGCGTACCGGCCGGGGTCGGCGCGACGGCGCGCCGGGCCCGGGCCGACGCGTACGACGCCTGGCTGGCCCGGCTGCTGCCGGCCCGGTCGGGCGTCGCGCTGCTCGCGGTCGGCGGGCTGGGCCGGCGACAGTGCGCCCCCTACGGCGACCTCGATCTGGTGCTGGTACACGCCGGGGTGCCCGGCATCGACGAACTGGCCGCCGCGCTCTGGTACCCGATCTGGGACGCCGGGCTGCGGCTGGACCACTCGGTCCGGACCGTCGCCGAGGCGCTGTCGGTCGCCCAGGACGACGTCAAGGTGGCCCTCGGGCTGCTCGACGCCCGGCTCGTCGCCGGTGATCCGGACCTCGCCGACACACTTGTGAGCAGCGCGACCGACCACTGGCGGCGCACCGCGGTCCGCCAACTCGCGCCGCTGCGGGAGAGCAGCGCCGCCCGCTGGCAGGCCCACGGCGAACTGGCCCACCTGCTGGAGGGCGACCTGAAGGAGGCGGCCGGGGGGCTGCGTGACGTGGGTATCCTGCGGGCCATCGCCACCGCCGGGATCACCGACGCGCTACGACCCGCCGTACACGCCGCACACCTGCGGCTGCTGGACACCCGGGACGCGTTGCACCAGCAGGTCGGCCGGCGCATCGACCGGCTGCTCGCCCAGGAGCGCGACGGGGTGGCCGCCCTGCTCGGCCTGCGCCGGACACCGTCCGCTGAGGGTGTCCCGCCGGGCGCGGTGCCGCCACAGTCTGCCGGCACGTCATCGGACCAGCGGTCCGACCCCGCGTCGCGTCCCGAGGACGGCGACGGCGACACCCTGCTGCGTCGGGTCGCCGGCGACGCCCGGACCGTCAGCCACGCCCTGGACGACGCGTTCCGCGCCGCCGACCGGCTGCGCTCCGGTCGCCGTCGGGGCGCCGACGGAAGGCCACTGCGCCGCCCGGTAGCCCGGGACGTGGTCGAGCACGACGGCGAGCTGGTGCTGGCCCGCACCGCCATCGGTGCCCGCCCCGACGCCAGCCTGTCGCTGCGGGTGGCCGCCGCCGCGGCGACCACCGGGCTGCCGATCGCCCGGGCCACCTGCGAATGGCTCGCCGCGTACTGCCCGCCGCTGCCGACGCCGTGGCCGGCCGAGGCCCGCGCCGCCCTGACCACGCTGCTCGGTGCCGGCGCCGGCATGATCCCGGCCTGGGAGACCTGCGACCGGTACGGGCTGATCGACGGATGGTTGCCGGAGTGGACCCGGCTGCGCAGCCTGCCTCAGCACAATCCGGTGCACCGGTTCACCCTGGACCGGCACCTGGTCCAGACGGCCGCCGAGGCCAGCCGGCACACCCGCGACGTGGACCGCCCCGACCTGCTGCTGCTGGGCTCGCTACTGCACGACGTCGGCAAGGGCCTCGCCGGTGACCACAGTGTGGTGGGCGCGCCGATCGCCGAGGGGATCGCGACCCGGATCGGCCTGCCGACCGCCGAGGCGGCGCTGATCGGCAAGCTGGTCCGGCTGCACCTGGTGCTGCCCGAGGTGGCCACCCGGCGGGACCTGTCCGACCCGGTCACCATCGCCCGGGTGGCCGAGTCGGTCGGCGACGTGACCACCCTCGACCTGCTGTACGCGCTGGTGCGCGCCGACGCCGCCGCCACCGGTCCGGCCGCCTGGTCGGACTGGAAGGGCCGGCTGGTTGCCGAACTGGTCGCCCGGGTGCGCACCACCCTCGACACCGGCGACGTACCCGCCCCGCCGGCACCGGACCCGGCGCTGGTGGCCGGGCCACTGCCGGTCGTACACCTGACCGGGGACCGGGTGGCGGTGGCCGCAGCCGATCGTCGCGGCCTGCTCGCGACGGTGGCCGGCTGCCTGGCCCTGCACCGGTTGGAAGTGCTCGCCGCCGACGCCTCGACGGTGGACGGGCGGGCCCTGGTGCAGTGCCGGGTACAGCCGCGCTACGGACTGGCCCCGGATCCGGTGGCGTTGAGCGCGGACCTGCGCCGCGCGGTGCGCGGCGACGTGTCGGTGACCCAGCGGCTACGCGGTCGGGCCCTGGCCGCACGGGGGGCCGGGGCCCAACCGCGGGTGGTCTGGCACCGGGACGCCGCCACCGACGCGGTGCTGCTGGAACTGCGTGCCGCCGACGCCGCCGGTCTGCTCTACCGGGTCACCAGTGCGTTGGACGCGGCCGGCGCCCAGGTCCGGGCGGCCCGGATCGCCACGCTCGGCGGCGACGTGGTCGACGTCTTCTACCTGGTCGGTGGCTGGCCCCCGGAGCACGAACGGACCCGCCTAGAGACAGCCGTCCTAGCCGCCGTCTAACCCACCCCCCGCATCTGTGGCAGTAGAGGTGTCTACGGATCGGCGTGTCGACTACCGCAACTGCCACAGATCGTGGCGCCTTCAGTGGGTCGGGTGGGTGGGGGTGGGGTGGCCGGCTGGGAGCGTGGGTGTGGGTGGCGGGCTACCCTAGCGGTGGTCGGACAGCTCTCCCGACCTCGTTCGTGCTCGCCGGAACACTGACAAACGGGATGTTCGCGTGTTTGACACCTTGAGTGACCGCCTCTCCGGGATCTTCACCAAGCTCCGCGGCAAGGGACGTCTCACCGACGCCGACATCGACGCCACCGCGCGCGAGATCCGCCTCGCGCTGCTGGAGGCGGACGTCGCGCTGCCGGTGGTCAAGGGTTTCATCGCAAACGTCAAGGAGCGAGCCCGCAGCGCGGAGGTCTCCCAGGCGCTCAACCCCGCCCAGCAGATCATCAAGATCGTCAACGAGGAACTCATCGCCGTGCTGGGCGGCGAGGGGCGGCGGCTCCAGTTCGCCAAGCAGCCGCCGACGGTGATCATGCTCGCCGGCCTCCAGGGCTCCGGCAAGACCACGCTCGCCGGCAAGCTGGCCCGCTGGCTCAAGGCCCAGGGGCACCAGCCGTTGCTGGTCGCCGCCGACCTGCAACGTCCCAACGCCGTCGGGCAGCTCCAGGTGCTCGGTGGCCGCGCCGGTGTCGAGGTGTACGCCCCGGAGCCCGGCAACGGCGTCGGCAACCCGGTGCAGGTGGCGAAGTCCTCCATCGAGCACGCCCGACGGGCCGCCCGGGACGTCGTCATCGTCGACACCGCCGGCCGGCTCGGTATCGACGCGGAGATGATGCAGCAGGCCGCCGACATCCGTGACGCGGTCGACCCCGACGAGGTCATCTTCGTCATCGACGCGATGGTCGGGCAGGACGCGGTGCGGACGGCCGAGGCGTTCCGCGACGGCGTCGGCATCACCGGCGTGGTCCTCTCCAAGCTCGACGGCGACGCCCGTGGTGGTGCCGCGCTGTCGGTCCGTGAGGTGACCGGGCAGCCGATCCTCTTCGCCTCCACCGGCGAAAAACTGGAGGACTTCGACGTCTTCCACCCCGACCGGATGGCCAGCCGGATCCTCGGCATGGGCGACGTTCTCACTCTGATCGAGCAGGCCGAGGCGGCCTTCGACACCGATCAGAAGGAGAAGATGACCGCCAAGCTGATGGGCGGCGAGCAGTTCACCCTGGAGGACTTCCTCGACCAGCTCATCGCGGTACGCCGGATGGGGCCGATCGCCAACGTGCTGGCCATGATGCCGGGCATGGGGCAGGTCAAGGACCAGCTCGCCGAGCTGGACGACAAGCACTTCGACCGGATCACCGCGATCATCCGGTCGATGACCCCGGCCGAGCGCACCAACCCGAAGATCATCAACGGCTCCCGGCGGGCCCGGATCGCCAACGGCTCCGGCGTGACCGTGATGGACGTCAACCAGCTGCTCAACCGCTTCACCGACGCGCAGAAGATGATGAAGCAGATGGGCGGCATGATGGGCCTGCCCGGGGCCGGGCGGCGCAAGGCGACCAAGTCGCCGAAGAACAAGCGCAAGGGCACCAAGGGCGGCAACCGGCCACGCAGTGGTGCCGGCACCCGGGGTGTGCAGGGCGGGCTGCCGGGTGGCTTCCCGGGCGGGATGCCACAGTTGCCGCCGGGGATGAACCCCGACGACCTGGCCGCCGGACAGGGCCTGCCGCCCGGCTTCAAGCTGCCGAAGATCGACTTCAACAAGTTCGGCAAGGACGGTAAGCCGCCCCGCTGAGCGTGTCGGTGACGGTAGGTGGCGTTGTCGGCACTTAAGGTGATGCCGCCCCTGCAAGGAGGAGTCATGACCGTGGCCCCCATGCCGCCCATCCCACCCGAACGCTCGGAGTGGACGGTCGACGACCTCGGCGACCTGCCGGAGGACCTTCCGTACGAACTGGTCAACGGAAGGTTGATCGTGCCGTCGCCGACCGCCCTGCATCGGGATCTCTGTGTCGAGCTGCTGCTCGCCCTTAGAGCCAACTGCCCACCCGACTACCTGGTCAGCATCGATCTGTCGATGCGGGTGGACCGCCGCAACGAGCCTCGTCCCGACGTGGTCGCCATCGCCCGTAAGCACGCCAACCGCTCGCCGGTCCCGGTCGAGGACGCCCTTGTCGCCGTTGAGGTCATCTCCCCGACCAGCACCTTCCGGGACATGTATGACAAGGCGAAGGTCTACGCGCAGGCCGGGGTGCGGTCGTACTGGGTGGTGGACCCGCTGCGGGACCGGATCACCCTGACCGAGTACGCCCTCGGCGCGGACCGGCAGTACGCGCAGGTCACCCACACCGAGGACCGGTTCGTCACTGAGCAGCCGTGGAAGGTGTCGGTCGACCTGCCGGCGTTGACCGCCCGGCTCAACGAGTTGCGCGCCGCCGACGAGCAGTGATCGACGGCGGCGCGTCAGCCCTCGTCAGGTGGTCACCAGGCCGAGCGCGACCAGACTGTCGGCAGTATCGGCGATTGTCTGCTCCGCCGGGCGGGGCCGCCAGCCCAGCAGGTTACGGGCCTTCGCATTACTGATCACCGGGACCTGTCCGTCGAGGCGGGCGGCCTCGCCCAGCGCGGGTTCGGTCTTCGCGGCCTCGCGAACCTCCTCGATGGTGAGTTCCCGGGACGGTAGCCGGTCGGCCAGCGCCGGCAGGTGTCGACCGATCATCTGCACGAGGTCGTGGAAGCTGGCCGCTGGACCGGCCACGCCGATGAACCGCTCGCCGGCCGCCGCCGGATGCCGCATCGCCCGCAGGTGCAGATCCACCACGTCCCGGACGTCGACCACGCCGAAGTACATCCGTGGCACCACCGGGGTGCTGCCGTCCATGAACGCCTTCACCAGACCGGTGGAGGCGGACAGCTTCGGGCCGAGCAGCGGGCCGAAGATGCCTGTCGGGTTGACCACGCTCAACTCGAACCCGTCGTGCTGCCGGGCGAAATCCCACGCCGCCAGCTCCGCCAGCGTCTTCGACCTGTGGTAGGCGGGGATGTCGTCGGCCGGGTCGGTCCAGTCCAGCTCGCTGTACCGGGCGTCCGGCTTGAGGGTGTAGCCGACCGCCGCGTACGACGAGGTCATCACCACCCGGCGGACCTGGGCGGCGCGGGCGGCCCGCAGCACCCGCAGCGTCCCGTCGACGGCCGGGCGGATCACCTCGTCCTCGTGCGCGGGCGGGGAGAACGGGAACGGCGAGGCATGGTGCAGTACGTACCGGACCCCGTCGGCAGCGGAAGCCCATCCCTCGTCCGAGGAGAGCACAGCGGTGCGGAACTCGACCCGTCCGTCCGGCTGTGCTCCCGCCCGCCGGACCCGGGCGAGCACCTCGTCACGTTGGCCGGGCTCGCGCAGCGTCACCCGTACGCGGTGTCCCTCATCGAGCAGCCGGGCGATGGAGTACCCGCCGACGTGCCCGGTCGCGCCGGTGACAAGCACCAGTGAATCGTCGGTGGTGCGCGCTTCGATGTCGTTCGTCACTGTGGTGACCTTCCTGGCAATAGTTCTCCGCGGGCCCGTTCGACCCGCCGTACCGCGTGGAACTCGGCGTCGGCGTCACGACGAGCCCGCGCGTCCCACATGTCTGCCTTGGCGCGGATGTACTCGCGGCGGGTCCGCAGCCGCGCCATCTCGGCGTCCAGGCGTTCGGCGTGCTGCGCGAAAAGCTCGCGCTGCCGCTGCGCCCCCTGGTCGTCGTCCAGATCGAGCAGTTCCAGATACCGGCGCATGTCCGTCACCGTCATCCCCGAGGACCGCAGGCACGCCAGGGCCTCGATCCGGTCGACCGTGACGCCGTCGTACCGGCGGTGACCGCTGTCCGGATCCCGGGCGACGCGGCCCAGCAGGCCGATCCGCTCGTAGTAACGCAGCGTCGGCTCGGTGAAGCCGGACCGGCGGGCCATCTCCTGGATGGTGAGGACCTCGTCCGGACCTTCGCGCTGCTTCCGCACCGTTCCCGTCATGTCACCGAGCGTTCCCGGGTTGAAGCGCTTCAAGTCAAGACGTGTGACCGGGAACGCAGGTGCGGGGCGCGGAACGGGACAGATGGGGTAGGACTGTGCGCATGGCTCTGCATGTGCGCGGTGTGCTCCTGCCCGACGACGAGGTACGCGACCTGTGGCTGGTCGGCGACCGGGTCACCTTCGACCCGGTGCCCGGCGCGGAGACGGTCGCCGACGGCGGCTTCATCCTGCCCGGCCTGGTGGACGCGCACTGCCACATCGGCATCGCCCGGGGCGGGGCACCGATCACCTCACTGGACCAGGCGCGCGCGTTGGCGCGGATCGACCGGGACTCCGGCGTCCTCGCCCTCCGGGACGCGGGATCGCCCTTCCCGTACCCGGAACTGGACGACGAAGCCGACCTGCCCAGGCTGATCCGTGCGGGCCGGCACGTGGCACCGCCCAAGCGGTACCTGCGCGACATCGGCGTGGAGGTCGGTGCCGCCGAGGTGGCCGCGACCGTGGCGGAGCAGGCCGCCGCCGGCAACGGCTGGGTGAAGCTGGTCGGCGACTGGATCGACCGGGGCGTCGGTGACCTTGCACCGGCCTGGGACGCCGACACGATGACCGCCGCCGTGGCCGCCGCCCACGCCGCCGGGGTACGCGCCGCCGTGCACACCTTCAGCGAGTCCGCGGTGGAGATCATGGTGCGGGCCGGGGTGGACTCGGTCGAGCACGGCACCGGGCTCAGCCTCGACCTGATCGACCTGATGGCCCGGCAGGGCACCGCGCTGATCCCCACGATGATCAACATCCGTACCTTCGGCCACATCGCCGATCAGGCCCGGGAGAAGTTCCCCGGGTACGCCGAGCACATGCTCGCCCTGCGAGACCGCTTCCCGCAGGTGGTGCGGGCCGCGTACGAGGCCGGTGTGCCGATCTATGTCGGCACCGACGCCGGTGGCGGCATCGACCACGGTCTCGCCGTCGAGGAGATGCTCCTGCTGCACGAGCAGGCCGGCATGTCCACCCTGGACGTTCTCGCCGCCGCCTCCTGGGGGGCCCGCGCCTGGCTCGGCCTGCCCGGCCTCGTCGAAGGCGGCCTGGCCGACCTCGCCATCTACCCCCGGGACCCCCGCACCGACCTGACCACCCTCCGCACCCCCACCCGCCTCATCCTCCGCGGCCACCCCCTCCCCTGAGCCGGTCACGCCGTCGATCATGAGGTTGTTGTCGCGACACGCCGGGCGGGGTCGGCAACAACTTCATGATCAACGGCGGGGGTGGGCGGGGGAGACGGTGCGGGAAAAGGTGGGCGCATAGGATGTGCGGTCATGGCGCGCGTGCTTACTCCCCGGGCTGAGGACTTTCCTCGCTGGTACCAGGATCTGATCGCCAAGGCGAAGCTGGCCGACAACGGGCCGGTGCGAGGGACCATGGTGATCCGACCGGCCGGCTATGCCATCTGGGAGCGGATGCAGGCCGAGATGGACGACCGGATCAAGGCGGCCGGGGCGGAGAACGCCTACTTCCCGCTGTTCATCCCGGAGAGCTACCTCAAGCGCGAGGCCGAGCACGTCGAGGGCTTCTCGCCCGAGCTGGCGGTGGTCACCCACGGTGGTGGCAAGCAGCTCGCCGAACCGGTGGTGGTGCGGCCCACCAGCGAGACGGTCATCGGCGAGTTCATGGCCAAGTGGATCGATTCGTACCGGGACCTGCCGCTGCTGCTCAACCAGTGGGCGAACGTGGTCCGCTGGGAGCTGCGCCCCCGGGTGTTCCTGCGGACCAGCGAGTTCCTCTGGCAGGAGGGGCACACCGCGCACGCCACCCGGGAAGACGCCCGTGCCTACGCCCGCAAGATCCTGCACGAGGCGTACGAGGACCTGATGGTGAGCGTGCTCGGTATCCCGGTGGTGGTCGGGCTCAAGACCGCCCGCGAGCGTTTCGCCGGGGCGACCGCCACCTACACCTGCGAAGGCATGATGGGCGACGGCAAGGCGCTCCAGCTCGGCACCAGCCACGAGCTGGGCCAGAACTTCGCCAAGGCGTTCGACATCAGCTACTCCTCGGCCGAAGGTGGCCGGAAACACGCCTGGACCACCTCCTGGGGCACCTCGACCCGGATGCTCGGTGGCCTGATCATGTGCCACGGCGACGACAACGGGCTGCGGGTGCCGCCGCGACTGGCGCCGACTCAGGCGTACGTGATGGTGGTCAAGGACGGCGACGGCGTCACCGAGGCGGCGGCCAAGCTGCGCGACGCGTTGCGTGACGCCGGTGTCCGGGTCGCGCTCGACGACCGCACCGACACCCCGTTCGGCCGCCGGGCCGTCGACGCCGAGCTGCGCGGCTATCCGGTACGCGTCGAGGTCGGCCCCCGCGATCTGGCCGCCGGTAACGCGGTGGTGGTCCGCCGTACCGACGGCTCGAAGGCACCCACGCCGGTGGCGGACGTGGTCGGTGCGGTGCTGGCGGCCCTCGACGCCGACCAGCGGGCGCTGCACGACCAGGCGCTCGCCTTCCGCGAGTCGCGCACGGTCGACGTGGCGACGCTCGACGAGGCGCTGGAGGCGGCAACCACCGGCTGGGCCCACGTCCCGTGGTCGGCTGTCGGCGTCGACGGCGAGGCGAAGGCCAACGCCCAGGGCGTCACGGTGCGCTGCCTGATCCGCGCCGACGGCACCGTCCCCGACACGGAGGACGAGCCCGACCTCATCGCCATCCTCGCCCGCGCCTACTAACCCACCCCACCCACCCCCCACCCCACCCACCCCCCACCCCCCACCCCACCCCCCACCCACCCCACCCACACCTCGTCGATCTTGCACTTTTCGCCCGGGCGAATGCCGTGAAAGCGGGCGTATCGCCGACCGGAAATGCAAGATCGGCGGAGAGTTGGGGGTGGTCGGTCGGTGTGCGGGGGGTCGGGGGCGGGGGCGGTAGGGTCGGGGCGTGAGGTTCGAGCCGGGTCGGGTGGTCGTGCACCGCAACGTGCGGCGGGGGCGGATCGGGTGGGTGCGGCCTGCCCGCGTGGTTCGCGACGACGAGCGGGGGCTGCTGCTCTGGGTGGCCGAGGGCACGCCGGTGGCCGGCGAGGTCAACGAGGCCGGGCTGGGTATGCGAGCGGTGCCTTTCCGGGAGTGGCTGAGCCCGACCTACCGGTTGGCGCAGGGCCGCTGGAACGGTCCACCGCTGTTGAAGTTTCTTCCTACCGACGCGGCCCACTCCGTCTGGTGGTTCCGCGACGTGCGGGGCCGCTTCGCCGGCTGGTACGTCAACCTGGAGGAACCGGGCGTCCGCTGGGACGACGGGGGGCTGGCCGGCGTCGACATCGTCGACCAGGACCTCGACGTGTGGGTCCGCCCGGACCGATGCTGGGAGTGGAAGGACGAGGACGAGTTCGTCGAGCGGCTGGCCTTTCCGGAGCACTACTGGGTGACCGACGAGGCGGCGGTGCGGGCTGAGGGCAAGAGGGTGATCGCGCTCGCCGAGGCTGGCGTCTTCCCGTTCGACGGCACCTGGTGCGACTTCACCCCACCGGCGCACTGGACCGTCCCCGATCGCCTGCCCGATGGCTGGGATCGACCGCCGGTACGCTGACGGGATTTGATGTGTTCTTCGTCACGTAAGTCCCGCCCCGGGTGATGTGGGCCGGTGCGGTGTCAGCGTTCCGGTCGGGATCTGGCAGAATGGCTGGCTGGTATCCGGCGCGTGTCCGGCGCCCTCTAACCCGGGCACGTCGCCAGTCCACCCGAGTGGTCTCCGGCCCAACCCCACTGTGCCGGTTGGCGCTCACCCATGCACACCACCCGTACCGGGTCGGTGAGATCGCAACAGGAGCGAAACAACCGTGGCCGTAAAGATCCGGCTCCTGCGGATGGGCAAGATCCGCAACCCGCAGTACCGCATCGTCGTCGCCGACTCGCGTACCAAGCGCGACGGCCGGGCGATCGAGTTCGTCGGCATCTACCAGCCGAAGGAGGACCCTTCGGTCATCGAGGTCAAGTCGGAGCGGGTCCAGTACTGGCTCTCCGTAGGCGCCCAGCCCAGCGAGGCGGTGCAGCGGCTGCTGGAGCTGACCGGTGACTGGCAGAAGTTCAAGGGCCTGCCGGCCCCGCCGCCGCTGAAGGTCGCTGCCGAGCGGGCTGACCGCAAGGCGGCCTACGAGGCCGAGGCGAAGGCTGCCGCAGGAGTGGCCGACACCCCCGCCAAGCCGGCGAAGAAGGCAGCCAAGGCCGCCGAGGCGCCGAAGGCCGAGGAGGCCCCGAAGGCCGAGGAGCAGCCCGCCGCGGACTCCGGCGAGCAGGCCTGACATGGCGCTGCGGCCGGCGTTGGAGCACCTGGTCAAAGGCATCGTCGACCACCCCGATGACGTACGCGTCCGGATGGTCGATTCCCGTCGAGGGAAGCGGCTGGAGGTCCGGGTGCATCCCGAGGACCTGGGCACCGTGATCGGGCGGTCCGGGCGGACAGCCAAGGCGCTGCGCCAGGTGATCGGCTCCATCGGTGGGCGCGGCGTACGCGTCGACATCGTCGACTCGTACTGATGCTGCTCATCGTCGGCAGGATCGGCAAGCCGCACGGCATCCGCGGTGAGGTCACCGTAGAGGTGCGTACCGACGAGCCCGAGACGCGGTTCGCCCCCGGCATGGTGCTCAACACCATGCCGGGGGCGAACGCCGCCCCGCCCGCGCCGGACGGTCCCGGTGTGCCGTTCCGGATACCCGACACGTTGACCGTCGAGTCCGCGCGTCGGCACCAGGAGCGGCTGCTGGTCGCCTTCGAAGGGGTGCTGGACCGCGACGTCGCCGAGGCGCTGCGCGGCACCCTGCTCGCGGTGGACAGCGCGGACGTCGCCACACCGGAGGATCCGGAGGAGTTCAACGACCACCAGTTGGTCGGGTTGGCGGTGGTGACCCCGACCGGCGAGCGGTTGGGCGAGGTCGCCCGGATCGACCACGCTCCCGCGTCCGATCTGCTGGTGCTGCGGCGTCCCGAGGGGCGCACGGCGCTGATCCCGTTCGTCAAGGAGATCGTCCCCGAGGTCGATCTCGCCGGTGGCCGGGTCGTGGTAGACCCGCCCGGCGGCCTGCTCGATCTCTAGCTGGCGGAGCACCCCTGATGCGCGTCGACATCGTGTCGATCTTCCCGGAGTACTTCGCCCCGCTGGACCTGTCGCTGATCGGCAAGGCGCGAGCCAACGGGACACTGCGGCTTGCCGTACACGATCTGCGCGGTTGGACCCACGACGTACACCGGACCGTCGACGACACCCCGTACGGCGGCGGGCCCGGCATGGTGATGCGGCCGGAGCCGTGGGGCGAGGCGTTGGACGCCCTGGCGCCGACGGAGCTGACCCCGCCGCGACTGTTGGTGCCGTCGCCGGCCGGCGTGCCCTTCACCCAGGCGTTGGCCCACGAGCTGGCCGCCGAGCCGCACCTGCTGTTCGCCTGCGGCCGGTACGAGGGCATCGACCAGCGGGTCCTCGACCACGCGGCGACGCGGATGCCGGTCACCGAGGTGAGCCTCGGTGACTACGTGCTCTTCGGCGGTGAGGTGGCGGTGCTGGTGATCCTGGAGGCGGTGACCCGGCTGCTGCCGGGGGTGCTCGGCAACGCCGGTTCGCTGGCCGAGGAGTCCCACGCGCACGGGCTGCTGGAGGCGCCGATGTACACGAAGCCGGCGACCTGGCGTGGACTGCCGGTACCGGAGGTGCTCCGTTCCGGCGACCACGGCCGGATCGCCCGCTGGCGCCGCGACGAGGCGCTGGTCCGGACCGGTCGCCGCCGGCCGGACATGCTCACCGCACTGGATCCGCAGAGCCTGGACAAACGGGACGTGGCGGCGTTGGACCGGGCCGGATTTCAGGTGCCCGGACCGGATGTGGCAAAGTAGGGGGGTTGCCGCAGTCGTCTGCGCCCGTGGGCGGCTGCGAGGATCTTCGACCGGGGTCGGTTCGCACCGGCCACCACCCGGGGATCAGTATCACCCATCCGCGCGCCGAGTGACGGTGCGCCGTGAGCCTCACGAGGACACAGCGATGAACATCCTGGACGCCCTTGACGCCCAGTCGAAGCGCACCGACCTGCCCGACTTCCGTGCCGGTGACACCGTCAAGGTGCACGCCCGGGTGGTTGAGGGAGCCCGGTCCCGGGTCCAGATCTTCCAGGGCGTCGTCATCCGTCGCCAGGGCGCTGGGCTGCGCGAGACCTTCACCGTCCGCAAGCTCAGCTTCGGCGTCGGGGTCGAGCGGACGTACCCGATCAACAGCCCGGCGATCGACCGGATCGAGGTCGTGGTTCGCGGTGACGTCCGCCGCGCCAAGCTCTACTACCTGCGTGAGCTGCGGGGCAAGAAGGCCAAGATCAAGGAGCTGCGCGAGAAGCAGCCGAGCTGACGTCGCGCTGCGCCACGCCGCCCGAGCTGCGCGTATGCCGTACTGGCCAGTCCGCACTACCCTGGTCGTACGGGCGCAGCGCGGCGGTGACCCGCCTCGTGTGGCGGGCGACCTCCACTACCGCCCGGGGAGCCTCGACGAGGTTCCCGGGCGGTAGTCGTTTCTGCGGACCGGGGAGTGGGCGTGGTGCAGGCGCTTGACGACAGCGGTGCAGTCGATCCGTGGCGTCGGCGCACCCGGCGCGGTAAGCGGCAGATGCCGCTCTGGCAGGAGCTGCCGCTGCTGCTCATCGTCGCCTTCTGCCTGGCGGTACTGATCCGCACCTTCCTGCTCCAGGCGTTCTTCATCCCCTCCGGGTCGATGGAGGACACCCTGCTCGTCGGTGACCGGGTGGTGGTCAACAAGGTCGTCTACAACGTCCGGAACCCGCAGCGAGGCGAGGTGGTGGTCTTCCGGGGCACCGACAAGTGGGTTCCGCAGGTTGACGTGCAACCGCCCACCAGCTTCGCCGACAAGCTCGGCCGCACCGTCGGTGATCTGGTCGGCGTCGGTCGTCCGGGTGAGAAGGACTTCATCAAGCGGGTCATCGCGCTGCCCGGGGACCGGGTGAGCTGCTGTGACGACCAGGGACGGGTGCTGGTCAACGGCACCCCGTTGGACGAGTCGGCGTACGTGCTGCGGGACTCGCCACTGGATCTTCCGCCGAACCCCGACGAGTGCCGCTCCCGGCGGTTCGAGGAGATCGTCGTCCCGCCCGGTCAGATGTTCGTCCTCGGCGACCACCGGCAGGTCTCGCAGGACGCGCGTTGCCAGGGGACGGTGCCGATCGACAACGTGGTCGGACGGGCGTTCGCGGTGGTCTGGCCGTCCAGCCGGTGGCACTCGCTGCCGATCCCTGAGACCTTCGCCACCGTCGCCCCGCCACCCGCGGCCGGTGGCGCGGCCCCGGTACGCCCCGACCCCGCCGGGGGTGTCGTCCTGCTTCTCCCGATTGCGGCCACACTATCCGTTCTCGCGCGTTCCGGACGGTGGCGCTCGGTCGGGCAACGTAGGCTCCTCCCGTGATTGACGAGCAGACCGACAAGCCGCGCCACTCCTTCTGGAAGGAACTGCCCATCCTCCTCGGGGTGGCGATCCTGGTCGCGGTACTGGTACGTGCCTTCGTACTGCAGACCTTCTTCATCCCCTCGCCGTCCATGGAGAACACTCTCAAGATCGACGATCGGGTACTGGTCAACAAGCTCGTCTACCACACCCGTTCGCCCCATCGCGGCGAGGTGATCGTCTTCAAGGCCCCGCTGGAGTGGAGCGGCAATCCGGCGGGGGAGGACTTCATCAAGCGGGTGATCGGCGTCGGCGGAGACCGGGTGGTCTGCTGCGACGACCAGGACCGCCTGCTGATCAACGGTGCGCCGCTGGACGAGCCGTACATCTTCTCCGTCGATGGTCAGCGGGACAAGCCGGCGGACCAGGAGTTCGACGTGCAGGTGCCCGAGGGGCGGCTCTGGGTCATGGGCGACCACCGATCCGCCTCCGGCGACTCGCTGGAGCACTACCAGCAGTCCGGTCAGAACATTCAGTCGGCCACCATCCCCGAGGACGACGTGGTGGGACGGGCCTTCACCATCTTCTGGCCGTTCGACCGGGCGACCCTGCTGACCGTGCCGGAGGAGTTCGACGCGATTCCGACGTCCTGACCAAGGCCGGCCCGCCGCCCGCCGTGACGGGCAGCCGCCGGTTGTGCCGGGCGTGGGCGACGTCGCAGGAGTCTGGCAGTCTGGTGCGGTGACCGTCTACACCCCGAGGTGTGCCGCTCGCGTCCTGCTGGTCGACGCGGCCGGTCGGTTGCTGCTGTTCCGCGGCTTCGACCCGGCCCGCCCGGAACGCGGGCGGTGGTGGTTCACCCCCGGCGGAGGACTTGATCCGGGGGAGACGTACGCCGAGGGCGCGGTCCGTGAACTGGCTGAGGAGACCGGGCTGCGGCTGACCGTGGCCGATGTCGGTCAGCCGGTGCACGCCGACGTCGTCGAGTTCTCCTTCGACGGCGTGTGGTATCGGCAGGAGCAGCAGTTCTTCCTGGTACGCGTGGCGGCGCACGAGGTCGACACGGCCGGGTTCAGCGAGGTGGAGCGGGGCAGCGTCGACGGTCACCGGTGGTGGTCGGCGGGCGAGTTGAGCGGCACCGGGGAGCGCTGCTACCCACTTGACCTTGCAGAGGTGCTGGCCCGCGCGTTGGCCGGTACGACGGCAGTCATCGAGGGACGGGCATGCTGACTCCACCACGCACCGTGATACGCCGCGAGGCCGGGCTCTACGCGTTGGAGCGGGCCCTGCAACGGCGCGGCTTCCGGTACGTCGCGGGTGCCGACGAGGCTGGCCGTGGTGCCTGCGCGGGGCCGCTGGTCGCCGCCGCCGTGGTGCTGCCGGAGGGCCGGCGGGGTGAGATCGACGGGCTGGCCGACTCCAAGCTGCTGACTCCGGCCAGCCGGGAACGGATCCACGACGAGGTCGTCGAGCGCGCGCTGGCGTACGCGGTGGTCGTCATCCCGGCCGACGAGGTCGACGCCCGGGGGCTGCACGTGTGCAATCTGGCCGCGATGCGCCGTTCGCTGGCCTTGCTGGCGGTCCGGCCGGAGTACGTGCTGACCGACGGGTTCGGCGTCGACGGCCTGGGCGTTCCCGGGCTCGCGGTGTGGAAGGGTGACCGGGTCGCCGCCTGCGTGGCGGCGGCGAGCGTGCTGGCGAAGGTCACCCGGGACAGGATCATGGTTGGCCTGGACGCCGAGCATCCCGGCTACGGGTTCGCCGAGCACAAGGGGTACATCACCGCCGAGCACACCGCCGCGCTGCGCGAGCGCGGGCCGTGCCGGGAGCACCGTTTCTCGTACGTGAACGTGGCCGCCGCCTCCGGGCTCGACGACCGGCCACCCCGCTCCCGGCGACCGTTGGGCGCAAGTCGGGAAGAGCCGATGGAGCGCTCGGGCGCGGCAGGGGGTACCGTCGGCGTGGCGTTGGGCGAGCAGCCTCGGCCTCCGGCGCCGGTGGGGGAAGATGTGGTCATGGAAGGCGGAGTGCGATGAGCGCGGAAGATCTCGAGAAGTACGAGACCGAGATGGAGCTCCAGCTCTACCGGGAGTACCGCGACATCGTCCGTCAGTTCTCCTACGTGGTGGAGACCGAGCGCCGGTTCTACCTCGCCAACCAGGTCGACCTGCACGTCCGCAACTCCGACGGCGAGGTCTACTTCGAGGTCGAGATGCACGACGCCTGGGTCTGGGACATGTACCGCCCTGCCCGGTTCGTGAAGAATGTCCGAGTGATGACGTTCAAGGACGTGAACGTCGAGGAGTTGGAGAAGCCGGACATCTCCCTACCCGCCGACTCGGGCTTCGGCGGCTGACCGCCCGGTACCGGCTGGCACGGCGACGGCGTCCCCCCGCGCCGTCCCGCGTCCACAGTGCACCGGCTTGGTTCGTCAGTGCCCGGCGGTCTGCGGGCGCCCGACGAACTCGAACATCGTCGCGTCGGCTGGCCGCTGTCGGGGCGGACCGAGCAACCGGTGCGCGCCCACTCCGACCCCCTCCGCCGGAGTGCTGACCGCGACCTGCTCGAACCCCTCCGCGACGAACCAGTCGCAGATCGTCGGCAACAGGTCCGGCTCCCATCGGCCCCGGGTCCAGATGACGGTCCCGCCGGTGGCGCAGAGCCAGGCGCAGTGTCCCACCACCGCCCGCACGTCGGTGTCGGAGATGTTGCCGAAGATGCCGCAGGCCAGCACCAGGTCGGCCGGAACCATCCCGGCGTAGGCATCGGTGCGGGCCGCGTCGCCACACACCACCTCGACTGCGGACAACCCCGCCTGGCGGACGGCGGCGCGAGCCGGTTCCACGTTGCGGGGCTCCTGCTCGACCAGCAGAGCGGTCACCTCACCGCCACGCGGATGGGTTGCCAGCACGGGAATCAGATCCCGGCCCTGCCCGGCGCAGAGACTGACCGCCCGCAGCGGCCCCGGCGATGCCTCGTCCAGGACGGTGCCGATGCGCCGACGCACCTCGGTCAGCCGCCGCGACAGCGATGAATCCGGATCCTCGTAGTGGTGGTGCCAGGCGTACCAGTCGCGGGTCACGCCCCGAGCCTAGGCGACGCTCGCCCATAGCAGATCGACAAGTTCGTGCGTGGACCGTCCACAGGACGCCCGGTCGTCCACAGATCGGCCGCTCGGGGTCGTGGACTCCGATGGGCCCGGTCAGGCTCGACGGCATGTCGCCACGGATGTCGATACTCGGCGGGCTCACGACGCTCCTGCTGCTGGCCCCCACCGGACCGATGGGCGGTGCGGCCGGGGCGCGTAATTGGTCGCCCGCGCCGTCCGCGCCGAGCGGCTGGTCGCGCCCGGTGGCTCCACCGCAGGCGAGGGGCACTCCGGGCACCGGTGGTGGCGGGCCGTTGCGGTGGCCGGTCGAGGGGGTGCCGCAGGTCGTCGGTGGCGGGCGGTTCCGGTGGCCGGTCGACGGCGTGCCGCAGCCGGTTCGCAGGTTCGACCCGCCGCCCCGACCGTGGCTGGCCGGTCACCGGGGAGTCGACCTGCTGGCCCCGGCCGCCGCCACGATCCGGGCGGCCGGCCCCGGCACGATCCTGTTCGCCGGCATGGTCGCCGACCGACCGGTGGTCACCGTCGGCCACGCCGACGGCCTACGGACCAGCTACGAACCGGTCCAACCCGCCGTCACGGCAGGCACGGTGGTGCCGGCCGGGGCGTCACTGGGCACGCTGCTGCCCGGCCACGCGGGCTGTCCCGCCGCCGCGTGCCTGCACTGGGGACTGCGCCAGGGCGACGACTATCTCGACCCGCTGGCCCTGCTCGGTCTCGGGCGGGCCCGACTGCTGCCCGTCGGTGACCTCACCGTCGCCGCGGGTGCGTCCGCTCAACGCTGGGCGAGCAGACCGGGCAGCCCGACCGCCAGGCGCTGGTACTCCTCGGGCGCGTTGTAGACCTGGCCGCACAGCCGCAGCCAGCCGCGGCCGTCCCAGGTCGTGACCGCGACCTGGGCGGCGAGCCGCTCGGCGATCCGGGTCTGCAACGCCCGGGCACCGTCCAGGGTCGTGGCGAGGCCCGCCGGCAACGGAATGAGTCGCATGGCGACCGTCGGTCCGCCGGGGTCGGGCAGGTCGGCCGGTGGCACGCCGAGCGCGTCCCCCACCACCCGTTGCCCGTACGCGGCCAGTCCGGCGTTGTGCGCGCGTACCCGGTCGACGCCGAGGCTGCGCAGCGTGTAGAGCCCCGCCGGTGCGCTCAACCAGGCCGTGTAGTCGGCGGTGGCCTGCCACTCCAGGCGAGCCGGGAAGCCCGAGTCCTGTTCCCAGGAGACCACCAGCGGCTCGATCCGGTCCCGCCACGGGGCTGCCACCACGAGCACGGCGGTGCCGCGTGGGGCGTACCCCCACTTGTGCAGGTTGCCCACCCAGAAGTCGGCTCCGATGCTGAGTACCGACGCGGGCAGCATGCCCGGAGCATGGGCGGCGTCGACAAGCACCGGCACGCCGTGCTCCCCGGCCACCCCGACGATCGCGGCGACCGGGAACAGCCGTGCCGTGGCCGAGGTGAGCTGGTCGACCACCAGCAGGCGGGTACGGCCCGGACGCAGCCCGTCCCGCACGATCTGCACCACCTCCTCGTCGGTGGCGGTCAACGGCACCCGCAGGACCCGATGCGTCGCCCCAGTGCGGCGGCACTCCCGGCGGATGGAGTATTCGACGGCACCGTAGCCATGGTCGGTGGTGAGCACCTCGTCACCGGAGCGCAGCCCCAGGGACTGGAACACCACGGCGGCACCGGTGGTGGCGTTCGTGGTCAGGGCGGTGCCGTCGGGATCGGACCCGAGGAAACTAGCCAGATGCCGACGAGTGTGCGCGATCCGGTCGACCAGGCCCCGCGTGAAGAACCGCAGCGGGTCGGCCTCCATCTCGTCGCGCAGCCGTTGCTGCGCCCGCTGCGCCACAATCGGGACCGCCCCGAACGAACCGTGGTTGAGGTGACTGACCGCCGGGTCGAGGGAGAAGAGCAGACGGGCGCCCGTGATCGGCTCGGGCGGCGGCGGGACGCTCACCCGATGATCATAGCCGTCAAGCGCGGCGCGTCCGCCCCAGCTTGCCGCCCATCACCGCTCAGGGACGGCGTGCCGCCCGTTGCGGTCAGGGACGGGTGCCGCCCTCGTCACTCAGACGTAGGGCTCGTCTTAATGGCCCCGCCCGGCCTGGCCGCGCGGTCGTCAGGCGCGAGGGTGGGCCTGACGGTAGGCGGCCCGGAGCCGTTCGACCGAGACATGTGTGTAGATCTGGGTGCTGGCCAGCGAGGAATGCCCCAGCAGTTCCTGCACCGCCCGTAGGTCCGCCCCGCCTTCGAGCAGGTGGGTGGCGGCCGAGTGGCGCAGCGCATGGGGACTGGTCCGGGGTAACCCCGCCGCCTCGGCGTAGCCGCCGACGATTCGGCGGGCCGTGGTCGGGTGCAGCCGGCCACCGCGGGCACCGAGCAGCAGCGCGTCGCGGGAATCGGGGACCGCCAGCACCGGCCGTCCGTGTCGCAGCCAGTCGTCGAGGGCGCGTTGCGCCGGCAGCCCGTACGGCACCGTCCGCTCCCGCCCACCCTTGCCGCGTACCCGGACGACCCGCCGATCCTGGTCGACGTCGTCCATGTCGATTCCGCACACCTCGCTGACCCGAACCCCGGTGCCGTAGAGCAGTTCGAGCAGTATTCGGTCGCGCAGCCGTACCGCCTCGCCGGTGTTCTCGGACGCATCGGCCACCGGCGACTCCTCGGCGGTCGCCGGATCGGCACCGGCAGCGAGCCCACCGGCTGCCGATCCGCTGGGTGTCGGCCCGCTGGGTGTCGATCGGCTGGGTGTCGGTCCGCTGGGTGTCGGTCCGCCGAGTACGGGCGTGGCCGGGCGGCGGGCAGGTTGCTCGACGAGCAGGGCCGCCTGCTCGGGACGAAGCACCGTGGGTAGCGTCCGGCGCGGTCGGGGGCTGGCGAGCGTGGCGGCGACGTCGGAGGGCAGCAGCCCTTGCCGGTGAGCCCAGGCGCTGAAGGTCCGAGCCGCGGCGGCCCTGCGGGCCAGCGAGGTGCGGGCGGCGCCGGTCGTGCGTTGTCGGGACAGCCAGCTGCGTACCGTGTCGAGGCTCAGCTCGGCCACCTCGGTGCAGCCCATCCGTCCAGCATGATCCAACAGCGACACCAGATCGGCGACGTACGCCCGCACGGTGTGTGCCGAGCGATTTCGGACCGAGGCCAGGTACCCCGCGAACTCGTCCACCGCGTCCCGCAGCGGCGCCGGCAGCGCGTCGTGCATCGCTTGGGTGCCGTTGGCGGCCGGCCCCTGCCTGCCCATCCTGCCCACGAGATCCACCCTACGATCGGAACGCCCGGACGGCGAACAGGCGGCGCGCTCGACGGGACCGGTGATCAGGCGGAAGGTGGGGCGTCGGCGGCCATCGGCCCGCTCGCTGGCGCGGCCAGGCCGGGCCGGGTGGTCCGCCGGCTCGGTGTGACCAGGGCATAGCCGTCCTCCCGCCGCACCACCAGGGCCAACTCCTGCAACAGCGGCAGTTTGCGTAGCACCGTGCGGACGGCAAGGCCCGCCCGCGCCGCGAGGGCGTCGACACCGATGCGGCCGCGTCGCGGCATTGCCTCCACGATCGACCGGGCGTCGTCGTCGAGCAGATCGGTGGGCCGTTCGGGCCCACGCGGCACCGGGGCCAACTCGCCGATCCGACCCACCTCCTCCAACACCTGGGCGAGGCCGGTCACCAACCGCGCCTCCGGATGTTCCCGCAGCACCTCGTGGGCACCGACCGACATCGCCGAGGTGACGGGGCCCGGCACCACCATCGCCGGTCGACCCAGGGCGATGGCCCGCCGGGTGGTCTGCGTGGCGCCGCTGCGGGCTGCCGCCTCGACCAGCACGGTGCCCCGGGTGCCCGCCGCGATCACCCGGTTGCGGATGAGGAAGCGGGGACGCAGCGGCTCCGCGCCCGGCGGCCACTCGCTGACCAGCAGACCGGTGTCGGCGATCCGGTCGAACAGCGCGGCGTTGCCCATCGGGTACGCACGGTCCACACCGCAGGCGAGCACCGCGACAGTGAGCCCGCCGGCGTTCAGTGCCCCACGGTGCGCGGCGGCGTCGATGCCGAACGCGCCGCCGGAGACGACGGTCCAGTCCCGGTCGGCCAGGCCGTAGCCCAGATCCGTGGCGATGTGGGTGCCGTACGCCGTGGCGGCCCGCGACCCCACCACCGCCACGGACCGGTCCAGCGCCTCGGCCAGCGGCCACGAGCCGCGTACCCAGAAGCAGAGCGGCGGCGCGGTCTCGACGTCCACCCGGCGGCGGGCGTCGAACAGGCGGAGCTTGCGCAGGTGCTCCACCGTCCCGGGCCATTCGTCGTCGCCGGGAATGACGACCCGGACACCGAGCCGGTCGGCGCGGTGCAGCGCCTCGGCGGCGACCACCCTGGCATCACCGGCCCGGCTGCGCGCCGCCACGGACTCGCGCAGTGCCTGCTGTGGTGCTCCGCCGTTCAGCAGCAGTTCCAGCGCGCCCACCGGGCCGAACTCGTCGACCAGTCCGTGCACCGACCGGGTACCCGGCTCGGCCAGCCAGGTCAACGCCACCCGCGCCAGGGTCAACTCCTCGTGGGTGCTCATGTGCCCTCTCCCGTCCTGAGCGTGATGGCCTCGTTGACGTCCCCGGCGTCCGGCCGTGCCCGCCCGTCGAGGTCGGCGATCGTCCAGGCAAGCACAAGGATGCCAAGATGGCAGACGTGGACACCGTGATTTACCTCCGACAGAGCCAGGACCGGACCGGGGATGAGCTGGGCGTGGCCCGCCAGCGGGAGGACACACGCAAGCTCTGCGAGCTTCGCGGCTGGCGCGTGGTGGCGGAGCACAGCGACAACGACACCAGCGCCTCCGGCAAGCGCCAGCGGCCAGGCTTTGAGGCTGTCCTGGCCGCCGTCCAGGAGGGCCGCGCGGCGTGCGTGGTCGCCTGGGACATGACCCGGCTGACCCGCAACGCCAGGGACCGCCTCCGCCTCCTGGAGCTGGGCAAGCGCCACGGCCTCACGGTGGCCTTCGTGCGCGGGACGGACCTGGACCTCAGCACTCCGGCGGGCCGGCTCACGGCGGACATCCTGGGCTCCGTGGCACAGCACGAAATCGAGCAGAAGTCAGACCGCCAGCGACGCGCCGCGCTCCAAGCGGCGGAGCAGGGCCGCCGCATCGGAGGCCGCCGTCCCTTCGGCTATGAGGCGGACGGCGTGACCATCCGGGAGCCGGAGGCCGCCGCCGTCCGGGACGCCTATGAGGGTGTCCTGGCCGGCGTCCCCCTGGGCCGCGTGGCGGCGGACTGGAACGCCCGGGGCCTCCACACACCCCAGGCCCGATTCACCCACGGATGCGACGGAGCCTGTCCGGCCAGCGTGCGGCCCCGTGCCTGCCCGAAGCGGACCGCCACGGAGCCCAGCGAGTGGACCGCGCAGACAGTCCGCCCGGTGCTGCTGAACCCGCGCTACGCGGGCCTGCGGGCACACGTCACGGAAGCGCTCCGGGAGGTCATGGACCCTCGCGCGGCCAGGCTGAAGGCCATTGTGGGCCCGGCGGCCTGGGAGGGTCTGGTGTCGGAGGAGACGTGGCGGGCCGTTGTGGAGCTACTGACCGACCCGTCCCGAGCCAATCCGGCGCGCGGCGGGAAGGGCCTCCTGACCGGCGTGGCGCTGTGCGGGGTGCCGGAGTGCGGAGCGACCGTGCACCGTGGCGCGGCTCCGGCCAGGAGAGGGAGGGAGGGCCACGCCACGTACCGATGCCGGGCCGCCCTGGGCCACGTCGGGCGCGCCGTGGGCCCGGTGGACTGGTGGGTGACGGAGGTGGTCATCGGACGCCTGGAGCGCCCGGACGCCGCCCTCCTCCTGGCCGACGACAAGCGGCCGGACGCCGTGAAGTTGCGCCGGGAGGCCCGCGCGCTCCGGACCCGCCTGGACAATCTGGCGGGCCTGCTGGCGGACGGGACGCTCACGGAGACCGGCGTCCGCCGGGAGTCCGCGAAGCTGCGCGCGAAGCTGGAGGAGGTGGAGCGCCAGCAGGCGGACGCCGGACGGGCGGACATCCTGGGCCCCCTGATCAACGCCCCGGACGTACGGGCCGCCGTGGAGGCCCTGGACACGGACCGGCTCCGGGTGGTCATCGACACGCTAATGACCGTGACCCTGCTCCCGCCTGGCCGTGGCGTCCGCTTCGGCCAGGACGTGGCCGCCTGGGAGCGGACGGCGGAGCGGATAAGCGCGTCCATCGTGATCGACTGGCGCTGAGTTACGCCCGGTGGGTCCTGGCGACCGCTAGGACGGGCCGGGCGTAGGTGTGGCGTACCGCTCCAGGCGGTCCCGGGCCCAGTCCAGTGACCGGCATCCGTCCGGTCGGCACCGGGGACAGCGGGCCTCCTGGTGCTCAGCGATGGTCCATGCGGCCAGCCGGGGGACCCAGACCTCCCGGGGGACCTCCCGCTCCATCACGGCCGGGGGGTGGCGAAACGGGCGGGCCGGTTGGCGGCCAGGCGATGCTCCTTCACCACGCCGATGGCCCAGCCCAACATCCAGCAGCCATCATCCCGGCACTGAGCGCACCGGCCGGTGGCCCGGTGAGGGCTGGCCGGCTCCGCGTGCTGCGTGATGACCCGCTTAGCGGTCCAGAGGACCAGCGCGGGAGTGATCGGACCGTCGTCCATGGGCATAGCTCCACCTCCAGAGACAGGCAGGTCCGGGAACGGAGCCCCGCTCACGTACCCGGACCGCTACCCGGTGTGTTGCCCGTCCAGGGGACCGGATCGCCCTACCCCCTGTCAAGTATGAAAGTGGACTGGCTACGTATCAGAAGTAGCTCTGAGCTGCGCGTACGGGTGAGCTAACCAGGGCTTTCACATCCGTAAGGGGATGGCGTCGTGATGCTCAGGAGATGGCCTGGCGGCGGAGGTTGTACGGGAGCGCGGAGCTTCAGGAGCGCCTGGGCGTGTCCCGCGTCCGGGTCGTCCAGCTCACCAGCCGGCCCGACTTCCCGGAGCCCTTCGATCACCTGGCCGGCGGGTCCGTGTGGCTGGTGGAGGACGTGGAGCGCTGGATCACCGACCACCAGCCGTGGAAGGCCAGGGGAGCGGACGAACCGCCGCCGCCGGAGGACTGAGCACACACGGAACGGCCCGGACCGCGTGGTCCGGGCCGTTGTCTGTGAGGGCTCAGCGCTCCGCAATCTTCTTCAGCCAGTCCGAGATGTGCCGGGCGTGCGTCCCCACTCCGAAGTTGTCCTGGTCCTCCAGGGCGTCCTCCACACCGTTGACCGCCTCCCGGAGGCCCCGGACCTCCTCAGCCAGCCCTAGGAGCGCGTACACCAGCGCCTCCTGGCGGTATACAGCCGCGTCCGCCGGGTCAGTGTCGTCTGAGTCAGCGGCTTCCAACATGCTGGTCACGATGCTGTGGTTGGTCGGTTTGGCCACGTTGCGTCTCCTCCGGTGATCGGACCCGTTCCGCGATCCTGTCCGGCCCGGAGCGTGCCGGGTGAGGAGTGTCGGGTGGACGACACGGAACGGCCCGCCCCGTAAACCAGGGGGGCGGGCCGTAGTCCGTACCGGCTCAGGCGGTGGCCTTCGCCTTCCTGGCCGCCTTCGCCTCCGGCTCCGTGGCGTAGCGGGACAACGGAGCCAGCGTCTCCGCCGCCTTCGTCCGGACCTCCCGCGCGGCGGCCCGCGAAGCGTTCACCTGGCCGGTGAGCGCGGAGCCCTGAGCGAACAGGCGAGCCCCGGCGGCCAGGGGGCGCTCCACGTTGGCCCGCATGGCGTCCACCGCCACCAGGTCACCCAGCGCGGCGTCCAGCTCCGCCAGGGCGGCGTCCAGCCGGCCCAGCGCGGCCCGGCCCTGGCCGCCCAGGTACGCCAGCCACTCCGCCCGGTTGCCCTCCACGGCCTTCACCACGGCGGCCCGGGTGGCGCTCAGCGCGTCCTCCGTACCGTCCGCTACCGCCTTCGCGGCCTGGGCCTCCAGCTCCAGGTCCCGGATGCTCTGGGCCGCCTTCGCGGCGTCCGTGGCGCGGCCATGGATGGCGGCCTGCGTCGCCTCCCGCCGCAGCTCCCGGGGAGCATTGGCGGCCCGCTCCTGGGCCTCCTGGGCCGCCCGGTGTAGCTCCGCCGCCTTCAGCGACAGGTCCCGGTACGCGGCCAGGGAGGGCTGGACGGCGGGGTGGACGTGGCGAGCCGGCACGCTGACCCGCAGGCCACCGGCCCGGAAGTCCACCGGTTCCGCCTCCCAGACCTTCGGGGCCTCCTCCCCAGTGCTCAGGGGCTGGAGCGGGCCGGCTCCGGCAGGGAAGGCCACGGTGAGGTCCCACAGCTCCGTGAGGCCGCCGCGCTCCACCAGCTCCTTCGCCTGGCGCTCCCCGTCCACGTTGCGGAGCGGGCACTGGCGGCCCTGATGCTCCTGGCCGGTCCCGGGTGCCACCGTGACTGGACTGCCGTGACCGATGACCATGAGTCGGCTGTCCGCACCCCGGGCCTGACCCACGAAGTGGCCGTGAGGCGACGTCGGGACCCGGCGCTCAGGCCCGTCCCAGTACTGGTCCCCGGGGTCACAGGTGCAACCCTCCAGCCCGGACTCCGCCTCCCTGGCCAGGAACATGCTCCAGCCCAGGATCTTCTCCGCCTGGCCGGGGCTCACGGCGGTCATGCCGGCCATGTCCACGGTCCAGACGCCCAGCTCCGGGGAGTAGCGGACCCGTTCATCCCTGATCATTAGTTGCTCTCCTTCAGTCCGAGCATGGCCCGGCGTCGTGTCGTCGCTGAGTCGGTGGGGGTTTGGTCGGTGGCGGAGGGCTGCTCCCCCTGGCCGCCGGCCAGCATGGCGCGGCGGCGGGCGGCGGCGTCCCGCTTCGCCTGATTGAGCAGGGCCCGCTTGATCTGGGCCGGTGACTTCCCTGCCTGGGCGGCCAGCATGGCCACGCGGCGGAGCCTGGCCTGTGCGGCGGCGTCCTCAGTGGTCACTGGTCCTCCCCGTTCAGGCGGGCCACGGCGGCCAGGGCGGCCTCCTGGACGCACTCCGGACACCGGGCCCGGGTGGCCGACATCGGACGGGTCCGGGGGAGCGGCACGCCAGCTTCACGAAGGCGGGCGGCGGCCTCCTCACTCAGGCGGCGGGCGGCGGCCTCCTCACCGGGTCCCGTGGGGACCCGGACAGGTCCCAGCGGGACCCGGTGGGTCCGGCAACGGTCCTGTGACCCCGGACCCAGGAGACGGGAGGTCCCGGACCCGGGACCCAACCTCAGAGGGCTCACCGAAGGACCTCCTGGGTCCCGGGACCCATCTCGTGTTGGACCACCACGGCGGACGGGAGGCGAAGTCCGTAGAGCTGGACCCGTTCCCGCTCAAGGGAAAGGAGGAGACCCAGGACCTTCACCGTGTCCTGAAGGGACAGCTCCGGGGACTCCAGGAGGACATTGGCCCGGCGCATCCAGCCGTTGAAGCGTGCTTCCGACTGGCGGCGGAGTGTGTCCGCCTCCTGGGCCGGTATGCGCTCCAGGGCGGCCTGGACCCGGCGCGCGGCGGTCCGCCGGCTGACGTCCAGGCGCTCCGCGATGGTGTCGATGGAGTGGCCGGCGTTGCTCAGCTCCAGGGCCTCCAGCTCCTGGAGGTGACGCTGACCGGCTGGCATACGACTCATGTTCCGGACCATATACGCCGCGAAGTGCCAGAAACTAGTCCATAGTGCCACTGGCGCAAACATCATAATGACTCTTATTGCTACATCGGACGGTGCGGCGGACGTCTCCTGGCGTGGCTTGGTCGATGCCTGGGCGCGCGGAGGCGAGAATCCATCGCATGGCGGACGACACCTACCCGGACGGCACCCCGTTGCCCAGGTGCTTCAAGTGCGGGGAGCCCATCGAAGCTGAGGAGCCCATCTGCCACCGGGGCTTCATCTGGTCCGACCACACCGTGAAGACCACCCAGTGGACGCTGGAGAGTCCGGCCGTGTGCGCGCATCCGCGCTGCGTCTTCGACTACGGCCAGTTGATGGGCCTCAACAGGAGCCCCAATTCCCGGGAGTGGTGACCTCCGCCCAGCCGGGCCTAGCCGGCCAGGGGTGGCCCCTGGCCTGGGGATTCCGTTAGGCGACCGCCCAGCCCCGCCTAACCAGAGGCAACAGGGCAACCAGGCGAAGACGGGCCGTGGGCTGGGGATTCCGTTGCCTCTTCAGGCAGCCAGAGGCAACCAGGTCCGGAGTCACCGTACGTTCAGGCGGCCAGGGAGGAGGTCCTGGCGACGAAGGACCGATGCCGGCCGGTCTCCACCTCTGGGAGTCCAGCGGTCCGCCAGCGCTCCCGGAGAGCCTGGCCCAGCATGAAATGGCCGACCCACACGCCATTCAGCTCCAGGCGACACCGGGCCTCCCGGACGCTGGCGGCCAGCGGGACGTCACACAGCTCCAGCTCCTCCATGACGGCGGCCAGGCCGCGCGGCATGATCCAGTCCCCGTCCGGGCGGGACTTCTCTTCCCAGGTGGTCACACCTCCACCATACGGCGGGGGGTATGTGGGCCCGGCTGTCTCAGGCGGCCAGGGAGGGCTCCTCGTCTGGCCGCGTATCGGAATGGATCTTGTTTGTTTCTTTTCTGTCTCTGGCCGGGTGGGGGAGTAACTAGTTACTCCCCCCCGCCCGCACAGGTAGGTAGCTGTGCGCACAGCGGAAATGGCCTGTGACCTGGGCCTTCCCTGGCCGCTGGGCTGTGCGTCGCACAGTCTCGGCACAGCCCAACTGTGCGGCGCTGTGCGCACAGTCCCCTGAGCTGCGGTTTTACCTGTCCGACATGCCGGTCCCGCACAGTCCGCACAGTGCCGCTGTGCGGGACCGGCATATCGGACATTGCTCACGCCGTGGCATCCTTCCGGGCCTTCAGTGCCCGATTCAGGAGCGCGTCCGACATCTTGACCTCCGCCCGGTTCAGGTACTCCCGGGCCGTGGGCCGCCCGGCCCCCGCCGGGACCCCGGCCCGCTCCAGTTCCGACAGGGCCGCCTTCAGGTCGTCGGATACCGCCTGGCCGATGACGTGGCGGAGGAGCGGCACGTCCTCCCGGACCACGGCCAGGGAGTCCGCTCCGGGGTGCCGGGGCCGGTTCTTCACCCGGGTCAGGACCAGCCGGTCCCGGTCCTTCACGTTGGCGGAGGCCAGGGCCCAGGACACGGCCACGTTGTCTCGCTTCGCACTGGAGTCCCGCTCGCGGTCCCGGTTGGCGTACCCGACGTGATCCAACTGGATGATGGTTTTACCGCTGGCCAGGAGCGGCACGAAGGACAGGTTGTACATCAGTTGCCAGCGGTCGGACTGGCTGGCCTGGCCGTACTGGCTGAATTTGGAGATGGTGTCGAACACCACCACGTCCGCCCGGTAGCGGTCCACCTTCTCCCTCAGCGCGTCCGCGCCCTCCTGAGTGGCCAGGTCCGGGAGCGCGACGAACGGAAGAACCATGAGCCGGGTCCGCTCCTCCTGGGTGGCCCCCATCTTCTTCAGCCGGCGGCGGATCACGTCCGGCGCGTTCTCCTTGTCCAGGTACAGGACCCGGAGCCCTCGGCGGACCATCTGGAGCGCCCAGTCCAGCATCAGGAGGGACTTCCCCACCTCCGCCGGGCCGAACAGCGACATGTAGTCACCGCGCGCCACGATGCCGTCCACCATCCAGTCCGGCTCCCGCTCCATGTCGTCGCTGTCGTCCCAGTCCAGGACCTCTGGGTCCAACGCCTGGAGCCCCAGGGCCGCCAGGAAGTCCGACTGGACCTCCTGGGTGTTGATGCGGCACGCCCGGCTGTGCCGGTAGTCCGTGTGCTGGAGGCGGCCCTGACCCACCGGTCCGGGCCGCCCTTCGTGGCTGTCCCAGACCACCATGTCCTCCTCGCACAGCGGGCACGCGAAGCGGACCAGGGCCAGGGGGTCCTCCGCCGTGACCGTCTGGACCGAGATGTCCAGGCGGGTCAGGGCGGCCAGGATGGGGGAGAGCTTCCTACGGGTGGTCACGCCGGCCTCCAGGCGCTCCAGGACCTCTCCCCGGTAGTGCTCCCGCTCGTCCGCCTCCAGGCTCTCCAGCGGCTGCTCCTCCAGGCGGACCCAGTAGAAGTTCACCAGGCTGTCCAGGTAGGTCAGGTCCGCCTTCGCGCGTTCCAGGGCGGCGGCGTGAGTGTCCGGGTCAAGGCCAACGGGCCAATCAGTGTTGATCAGGACTGCGGTGTTAGACTGAGTCACGAGTCAGTACCTTTCTTCGCTGAGGCCCGGTGCCAGCCGGGCCTTCGGCATTTCTGGGGATAGGTCAGGCGGCCCGCTGGCCGGCGGAGCCGGCGGCGGTACCGAAGACAGCGCGGAGCCGGGCCACCTGATCAGGGGTCAGCTCCGGCGCGCGGTTCACCACGGCGGCCACGGCGGAGGCCAGGTGCGCGCGGCTGGCGCGCTCGCGGCGCTGCTCCGGGGTCAGGGCGGCGGCGGAGGCCCGGCCAGCTTTCGACGTGCGCTCACGGACGGACAGAGGCATGGCAACGCTCCATGAATCGGAGTAGTTGCGCGTGCCTCCGGCTGGCTGACCGGCGCGCGGGATAGGGCCTGAAGTGCCTCCGGCCCCCGGGTGCCATCCGGTTTCTGCGTGGGACCGGCCGGCGGACCGTGCGCCAGGGGGCGCTGGTATCTCGCCTGCACCCTTCACGTTAGTGGCTCACAGCCCCCGGGGCAACCCTGTTGATCTATGTTTCCGCAGGTCAGAGCAGTTGTGATGTGGACTGATTGGACAGTCTGCGCAGCTCAGCTCACCGCGACCGGAGGATTTCCTGTCCGAAGGAGTTACGCCATTCCTCTATCCACGGGAGTCGGACGACCCGGTCGAAGCCGCGGGCGGAGAGCGACCCGGAGTCGAGCCGAGACCGCAGCTCGACGGTGACCCGGCCGGGCAGCCGCCACGGCGCCCGACGCAGCTCCGGACCGGGTATCTCGGCGTTGAGCCGCCGACCCAGCGGTGCCCAGCGCTCGGCCGCCGCCGCCCGTGCCGCCGCCACCCGCCGGGCGACCACCGCTGAGGACTCGTGACTGGTGGTCTCCATCAGCTCGGCGGCACGCATCGGTGATAGCCGCACCTGGAGATCGATCCGGTCGAGCAGCGGACCGGAGAGCCGGCCGAGGTAACGACGGCGGGCCAGTGGGGGACACTCGCAGCGGTCGTCGCCGGCCGGGTTCGCACACGGGCAGGGGTTGGCTGCGATGACCAGTTGGGCGCGGGCCGGATACTCGGCGCTGCCCCGGCTGCGGGTCAGCAGCACCCGGCCATGCTCCAACGGCTGACGCAGCGCCTCCAGCGCCGCCTTGCTGAACTCGGGCGCCTCGTCCATGAGCAGGACCCCGCGGTGGGCGAGCGAGATCGCACCGGGGCGGGCGAGCCCGGACCCACCACCGACGATCGAGGGAACGCAGGCAATTCCGGCAGGTGGGGAGTTGTCAGCAGGGCAAGGACCGTGTTTTGGTACGCGGCATGGGCGAGACGATGCGGCCTTACCTGCGGGTCAGTGACAACAAGGGCGGTACCTCCGGCTCTACCGTCGAGCAGCTCGGCGAGCTGGAGACCGACGCGAGCGGCCACGGCTGGACCATCGGCGAGGCATATCGCGACGACGGGGTGTCGGCCAGTCGGTACGGCACCAAACGGCGCGACGACTACGACCGGTTGATGGCGGACCTGGCCGCCGGGACGTTCGGTGCCGGCATCCTCGGGCTATGGGAAGGTTCCAGGGGTAGCCGGCAGGTCGGCGAGTGGGTCAGCCTGTTGGAGGCGCTCGAACAGGCTGAGGTCAAGGTCTGGGTTTCGACCGAGGAACGGCTGTTTGACCCTCGCGTGCCGGGTGACCGCAAAGCGTTGCTCACGATGGCTGTCGACGCCGAACACGAGTCGGCCAAGACCCGGCAGCGGGTGCTGCGGTCCGCTACGGCGAGCGCTGTCGCTGGCCGCCCCTGGGGCGTGCTGGCGTACGGGTACCGCCGTCGGTACGACGAGAAAACCCGCAAGCTGGTCGAGCAGTACGAAGACCCCGCCGAGGCGGACAACATCCGCGACCTGTTCCAGAAACTCGATGACGGCTGGTCGTTGAACCGGATTGCCAAGGATTGGGCAGCCAAAGGGGTCGTCTCGCCCGGCACCGGTCGCCCGTTCAGCCCGGCGCACCTGCGACAGATGGCAATCAAACCGGTCTACGCGGGACGCCGCAAGCACGGCGACAAGATCTACCCGGCGAAACTCTGGGAGCCGATCGTCGACCCGGCGCAGTGGGACCGGGTGAATGCGACCCTTCGTGACCCGAGCCGCAAGACGACCCGCGCAGGGCTCGGCATCCACCTGTCGACAGCGGTTGTCCGGTGCGGTGTCTGCGGCAGCAAGATGTCCACCTCGGAGCGCGGAGACGAACCCCGCCACCTGAGGTGTCACGACCGAGACTGCGTGCAGATCAACCAGGCGATCGTTGACTACCTGGTCGAGGAAGCGATCATCGACGCATTGAGCGACCAGCAGACAGCGCGGCGACCGGAGGGCAGCGACGAACGGCTGGCTGAGGTGCGGCGCGAGCTGGCTGCCGTGAAGCTGCAGCTCGCCGACCTCGCCGCAGCGGTGGCCGCTCGTCGGTTGTCGATCACCCTGGCGGCCAGCGCGGAACCTGCGCTACTGGCGGACGAGCGTCGCCTGGAGAAACTCGAAGTTGAGTTGTCGGTGCCACCGAAGGCATCCCGGTTCGTCGCCCCCTCGGACGCAGAGGCGCGTAAAAGTTGGGCGGCCACCCCGATGAGCGGTCGACGCGACCTCGCCCGGGAGTTGTGCGTGCCCGGCCGACTCGGGGTGCCGACGGTCCTTAAGACGACGGATCGCAGTTGGTGCGCCGATCCGGAACACGAGAAGCCGGTTCAGACCTGCATTCACACCGTCGAGCGACGCCTTATCTGGAGGCGCGAATAGTCGCCATGTGACCGTTGCCACTGGAAAACACATTCCTCATTTCTGGGAATGTAAATCGCATGCTCCGCTGGGCATAGAAGGCGAAAAAGCCACCCAGCGGGAGAAGGCGATTAACAATGGCGAAATTGTCATGGGCCGGAGACCTCCGGTTGCGGACAGCCGACGCGCGTATTGGTCACCGGACGGCACGGCTGGGCGCAGACGCACAGGAGACGCGAGAAGCCCACACCGAACGCCGGGCGATCCGGGCTGAGCTGGCGATCGAGGACCTGCTCGGCAACACCCCCGGGCCGACCGCCGAGCAGATGCAGCGACTTCGCCGGCTGCTGGATGGTGCCGCATGAAGCGCAACCTGCGCCGGCTCGCCATCTGGGTGGCTGTCGCGACCGTCGGCGGGACGACGGTCGTGCTCGGGATGGCCGCATCGGTCGATGCGACCTGGGACCCACGCGGAGCGGTCGTACTCGGTCTCGCTGGGTTCTGGCTTCCGCAAGCACTCATCACCGCAAACCGTTACCGGCGGACCCCCTCCGCCAAGGAAGGAAACTGACATGAGCGAGCTGCCTGAGCACCGGATGCCGTACCCGACCCCGCCCGGACCGCCGACCGGCGAAGCACCTGGTGGCGTGGATGAGCCGGGGCACGGTACCGAGACTCCGACCCCGGTTTGTGCCCACCCCCGACACGAACTCGCTGTTCCCGCAAACCTGCTGCCGGTCTGGGCTGAGTGGCGGATGGTCGATCTGCTGCTCGCGATCGCTGGCAGCCTCGGTAAGGCTGCGTTGCTCGGCCAAGCCGACGACGGCGGTCCGATGATCTGCGTCTGCCCGGAACTGGACCCAGCGCAGGCGCTCGCAGCGGGCGGAATCGTCGGGCTGTCCTCCGACGCGTACAGCCGCGAAGCGGCTGACAGTTCGGTGCACGCCGGAACGGTCTGGATCGTGCTGGCCCACCCAGGGCTGCCGCCGGTCTACGTCTACGGAGTGACCGAGCAGTTCGCCCGGTCGGTCGAAGAGAAGGCCGTCGAGAACCAGATTCGGAAGGAGGCGCAGCGTGGAATCGACGCGATCAGCGCCCACCTCGCCGCGTAGGCGTGGCCGCCGGGGCACCGGACGCGGCAAGCAGTTCCGGCCGTCCGCACCGACCTCAGCGCAGCAGGCGATGTTGGCCGCCCTGTACGGCTCGGCAGCCACCCGGGACCGACTGCGGCTGATGGCGAAGGCGCACGGCGACGTGTCCGACGGCGGATTCGCCCGGCAGCTACGGGCGATGGTCCGGGCGGGGGTGGTGCACGTCGAGCAGTGCGGCGGCCAACTCCTTTACCGATTGGACGAGAGGCACCAGAAATAAGCGTTCGGCCCGGAGGCGGCGAACCTCCGGGCCGAGTGTCCAAAACATCCAGGGCGAGGATGACGGGAGAGGACCCACACAGGTGACCACGAGCCTTATTGCAGACACAAGCCCGCCGATTGCCGCCGACGAGCGGGCGGCGCTGGACGAGTTCTTTCCGCCATTCGACTTCGACAGTCTGTCGGAGCAGGACCAGGCGACCCAACTGACCGCACTGCGGCGGCACCCCGACCGCGACTGGCTTATCGAGGAAGCCCGCCGGATCCAAGCTGGCGAGGTCGAGTTGGTCGAGTGGGTCGACCACAAATGCGACCTCGCCAGTTGCCAGGACTGCAACCCGCACGACTGTGAGACGCCGATCTGCTGGTGCGAACTGCCGCCCTGCTGGGTCGACGGCGTGACCGACGCCGAGCGAGTTTGGCTCGACTGCTGGGTGCCCGGCTTTGAAGACATGGACGAACAGGAGCAGGGGATGGAAGTCGAGCGGCTGCGGGCGGAACCCTGGCACGAGCAGGCGGCGCAGCGCTGGCCGGACCGCCCGGACATGTGGCCATCCCCGTTGTCTGCCCCGGTGCGTCCGAGGGCACCGGAGACCGCCCCCGTGACCACGGGGAGCGCCTCGCAGGGACCGACGGGTATGTCGGTCGGGATCCAGCCCGTCCCGGTGCCCGGGAAGCAGCTCGTAGGGGTCGGCATCCCGGGCGAAATCGTCCAACCGCCGACCGTGCGCGACAAGTACCCGCCGACCGCCTGGGGTGACCTGCTCGACGTCGAGCTGCCACCGCTGGAGCAGTGGCCCGGCTCGCTGCTGGCACCGGGCGAGCAAGCCAGCCTCTACGGTCCCGGAAAGGTCGGCAAGAGCCTCATCGCGCTGGACATGGCCTACCGGATCGCCGCCGGGCTGCCGTGGCTGGGCGACCCGGCGCGGCGGCCAGCCCGAGTGTTGTATCTGGACAAAGAAAACGGGCTGCGGGTGTTCATCGGCCGGATGCGGTCGCTCGGGTTCCGGCCCTGCGGCAACCTCGTCTATCTCAGCTTCCCGCACCTGCCTGCGCTGGACACGCCGCAGGGTGGCCGCGAACTGTGGGAGGTGGTCAACGAGTACCGGCCCGAGCTGGTCGTGTTCGACACGATCTCCCGGTTCATCTCCGGCAAGGAGAACGACGCCGACACCTGGCTTGCGCTGTACAACAACAGCTTGATGCCGTTGAAGGGTGCCGGCATCGCCTCGCTGCGGCTGGACCACACCGGTAAGGACAGCGAGCGAGGCACCCGGGGCAGCTCGGCGAAGAGCCAAGACGTCGATCACGTCTGGGCGATCTCCGAAGTGGCCGGGCAACTGCTGTTGGAGCGGACCGACACCCGGACCGGTGACGGGATCAGCCGGAGGTGGATCGAGCGGAAAGCCGACCGAGGTCCGGCAGGTTGGTCCAACACCCGGCACCTGACGAGCGACGGGCCGGATGCCAAGCCCAGCGGCTCAGGCTGGCTGATCCAAGAGAAGATCATCGAGTGGATCGCCGAGAACCTGGGGACCGACACCGGGAACCCGAAGGTTCTGGCCCGCAAGGCGGAACTGGTCGAGCACCTGCGAGGTGTCAGCGGCTCGGCCGATCTGAAAATCTCAAACGCGGTCATCCGGACGGCCATCGAGACGATGAAGGCCCGGGTAGCCAGGGGCGAGCCGGCGACGCTGCCGCAGGTGCCGGCACTGCCGGAGTAGGCAGCCAGATAACCAACGACGAGTGAGGGCACTCTCTACGGAGGGTGCCCTCAAGGTTGTCGGTAATGCCGACAATATTCATCGGTCCTTACATGACTCGGAGGCACAACAAGGTGTCGACAACATCCGGCGGCCAGCAAGTACAGCGTGGCCGGTCAGAGGCCATGTCGGATGTTGTCGACAACATCGCAACAACATCCGACAACATCATCGGCCGCGACCAGGACAGATGTTGTCGTCGGGGGGACACACCCGAAGGGTGTCCCCCGACAACAATGTCTGTCGCCGACAACAGCACAGAGAGAAGAACCCCACCCGTGTTCGGTCGGGTGGCTGCCTGCTCTGCCCGACACCCTCCGGGCGACCCCAGCCCCCGCCAGGGATCGCCCGGAGGCGAGGGTGTCAGGAGTCGCGACCGCTGAGAAACCGGATGGCGGTCAGGATCAGCAGGAAGGCACCCGCGAACCCGGTGCCGCCAGCGACCAGCGTCCGGCCGAAACCCGGCTCGATGGTCGAAGAGATCCAGCCCGTGGCCGTACCGACCCACCCGCCGAACAACACGGCGACCAGCAGGCACAGCAGCCGGATCAGAGAACTGCTCTCCATTGCTCACCCTTCACTAGACACACTTCACCCTTGATGGGTGCGTTGGGGTCATGTGAGGGAGATCTGGAGTTGTTCATCTAATGTGTCCGGTCGGCGATCGCCTGCCAAGGCTTTGTGACGGCGGTCACCCGGTGGGGGCGAGGCACTGAGCGTGGGTCGGCTCGACTTGGCTGAGTGTCGCTTTCGCGACATCGCCCGTTCGTGGGATATCGAGACATCCGCCCCTGGATTGTGGTCCTTGCCCGACGCCCAAACGGCGGGGTTCGCTTCCGCCATGGGAACCAAGCTCGCTCGACGCCCCGCCCAACACACCGACCCGGACGCCCTCGCCTTCACCGCCGTGACCGTCGTGCGGTTGCTGGCCGCCAACCACGGCATGTTGTCGACACGCGACCTGTTGGCAGGCGGAACCGAAACCTTCCAGAAGCAAGCCCGCGAGGCGCTGCGACTGCTCGGTCGAATGGGCGTCGTTCAACGCGGCGGAGCACGCGGAGGCGGGAGCCGCTACCGGCTCACCCAACCTGTCACCGCAGAGTTGCTGACCGTCCTCCGACCGGGCGGGCCACCAGACCCACCCCCCACCCCCGAGGGCTGAACTACCTACCCCTACCTACCCCTACCTACCCCTACTCACTACCTACCCCCCTGCCCGGTGGCACCCAGGGACAGCCCCCGCACGACAGGTACGACGATGGCCCTCCCGTCCACGGGGACAGCCTGGGAGCCCACGCCCGGTATGTCGGTGGGGATGCGCCCAGACAGCCGTCACGGAAGCCAACCGAGAGCGCGTGTCAGGCTGGCTGCCGACCTACCCACCGAGACCGACGCCCAGCAGACGACAGGCAGGACAGTCGGCACACGCAAGCGAAACAGCGCAGACCTCGACCATCGAGGCGACAGCGGCGGTTCGCTTTTTAGAGGGGAAACTGGTCGTGGCAACCCAGCCACTTGTCGTTTTCTCTCTCTCCGGGCTGAGGCGGGTTCCTTGTAAAACCGACAGATCAAACGGAGTGTTTTACTCGGTTTTATGGAATGGGTCGAGCCTAAGCGGAATGTCGAATCGGGGGAGAGTATCCGCGATTTCAAACGCCGGGCGAGGGGTGAGCGTGCGGCGTGGCTACGTGCTTCGGGTTTGGCCTGGATCGAAATCGCGGATCAGGTCGGGTTGGCGTCGAGAGGTGCCGCCCTGAACGCCGCTAAACGATTCGGTCGACCGGAGGACGTCGCTCGTTGGTGTGGCGGCCAAGATGGTTAAGGACATCCGCAGTACCCGGCGCTTTCGGAAAGCTAAGCGGCTTATGTTCCAGATGTTCGGGGATGTCTGCCACATCTGCGGCCACCGAGGGGCGAAGACCGCAGACCACCTCGAACCGCTGAGTTTGAACCCGCGCCAGCCGATCGACGCAACCAAGATGCGCCCGGCACACGGGGTCGCTCGGCAGCGAGGTCCGGGCGGGATCTACTTCGACGCCCGGTGCCCGACCTGCCGACGGGCATGCAACTCCGAACGTGGTAACCGGCCGTTGTCTGGTGTGGCTGCCACGGAGGCCGATTTCGAGGATTACGAGGGTGGCTACTGAATGAAGAATCGTCGGCGACCTGCGCAGGAGATACCGCCGGAGGCTGCCCCTTGTGCCGGTTGCTCTCGACCGGCTGCCGTTAAACGGCGGATTCACCGTGGCATGACGTGGCGGCCACGTGGCCGCTGGCATTGGCGCTGAAATGGCACGCCGCTAAACCTCGTGTTGGAATAAAACACGCACGATCGAGCTGCGGTCTTGTCGACCCCCTTTTCTCACGTCGGGGGGCACGACTCGAAAGCCCGGCCATAAGCCCTCTGCTTACTCCTGAGGGTGCCGGAGCTGCCACCGCGCCGACGTGCCGGGGTTCGCCCCGCCGGGGTCCGGCACGCAGTTCCCTGACCCGCCACTCCCGGGCCAAAACAGACACGTTCCTACGTCTTTGCGGCCCGGAGTTGGCTGCGGAAGGGCAACCGGATATGACCGAGCTGGAGAAGCTCAAGAAGCGTCAGTTCGAACTCGCCGATCGACTGAGCGAGATCGCCCACAGCGAGGGCGAACTGACCGAGAAGCAGTGCCGCGAGATCGACACTCTCGGTGAAGAGGTGCGCAGCAACGAGCAGGCGATCGACAAGATCCGTGCGGACGAGCGGCGGCGCAAGCTGGTCGAAGAGTCCCGGGCCAAATGGGGCAGCACCCACGTCAGCCCGGCCACGGGCGACCCGTACGACATCGACACCCGCCGGGCGGACAGCCGGACGGTGCTGGAGCGGGCACGGCAGATCGTCGGCGAGCGCGGCCAGGTCACCGAGCACCTGGCCGACGAGCAGCGCGCCCAGGTCGAGAAGCTGCTCCGCACGAAGACCGACGCGACCGACGGTGCGGAGATCGCCCGTCACATCGTCGCCTCGTCCCGCGAGGAATACCGCAGCGCGTTCATGAAGGCGGTACGCGGCAAGGCGGACGAGATCACCGACGTCGAGCGTCGGGCGATCTCGGAGGTCCGGGCGCTCGCGATCGGCACCGGTTCGACCGGTGGATTCGCCGTGCCGGCCGTGCTCGACCCGACGCTCATCATGACCGGGCAGGGCTCGTCGAACCCGATCCTGAACATGGCCCGGGTCGAGACCATCACCAACGACAAGTGGAAGGGTCTCAGCTCCGCCGGGATGACCTGGCAGTTCAACGCCGAGGCGGCCGAGACCACCGACAACAGCCCGGAGGTCGCGCAGCCCGAGGTGCCCGTACACCGGGCGGACGGGTTCATCCCGTTCTCGATCGAGGTCGACATGGACTGGCCGAGCTTCGCCTCGGACATGTCGACGCTGATCCAGTCCGGCTACCTGGAGCTGCTCGCGGAGAACCTCGCGATCGGCACCGGGGCGAACACCCCGGTCGGCCTGGTGTCTCGCCTGGCTGCCACGACCACGGCACGGGTGGGGACGGCGACGGCCGGCACGGTCGCTCCGTCGGACATCTACGGGTTGTGGAACTCCCTGCCCGAGCGGATCCGTGGCCGCCAGGCCAACGCGTGGCTGTCGAGCGTCTCGGTGGAGTCGACCATCCGGCAGTTCGGTACGACCGACCCGAATTTCTCGGTGAACATCACCGAGGACGGCATCTCGCGGCTGTTCGGTCGCCCGTACCGGACCACGGACTACATGAGCCCGGCCGTCTCGGGCACCACGGCCGGCAACCTGCTGGTGGTCGGCGACATGCGCGGCTTCCTGGTCGCGCAGCGCGCCGGTATGAACATCGAGCTGGTCTCGCACCTCATGGGTACGAACCGGCGGCCGACCGGCGAGCGTGGGTTCTTCGCCTGGGCGCGGGTCGGCTCGGACGTCATCGACCCGACGGCGCTCAAGCTCCTGCAGAATAAGACCTCCTGATCCGGTTTTCGGTGCTGCGGGGGTGGGCGAGGCACCTCCGCAGCACCGACCGCCCGAGGAAGGGGCGCAGGCATGGAACCACTCATTGTCAGGCAGGCCAAGTTGGCTGCCCGGATGGTCGAAGAGACCGGCGAGTACCGCAGCGGCGAATTCCACCAGCGGCGTTGTGCGGGGGCTGGCTGCCGCGTGATCTGTGGCCGCTACGACGGCAGGCGGGCCGACGTGCTCTGCCGCGACTGCCGTAGCCCGAAGACCGCCGACGAGAAGAACTGAGAGGCAGCTCGACCGTGACAGACGCCTTTCCCACTGAGGAACTGCCCGTCACGGTCGAGCTGTGCCTCAAAGGCGACTCTTGGACCGACATCAGCGGGGACGTCCGGCTGTCGGATGCCGATTCGGGCGGTGGGTTGACGATCGCCAGGGGCATCCGGTCTTCGACCACCCGAACCGATCCGGCGACCTGCACGGCGGTACTCGATAACCGCCAGGGCAAATACTCGCCCCGCTGGCCGCTGTCGACCAACTTCGGCAAGATCGGGCGCAACACCCCGGTGCGTGTCGGGATCGAGCTGGCCGCCGACGACTACGGGCGAACCGACACGGCAGGGTGGGGCGGCCAGTGGACCGCATCGGGTGGAACAACCTCCACCGACTACCCGGTGGCTGCCGGGGTGGCGCAGCACCTGCACCCGTCGGCGAACGTCCTGCATCAATCGTTTCTGCCGACCGCCTACACCGACGTAGAGCAGTTGACGAAAGTCAACGTGTCGGCGATAGCGACCGGTTCGGCAGCCAGGGCTGGGCACTACGCCAGGTGGGTCGATGCCGACAACCACCTGTGGCTGCGGCTCGGTTTCGAGACCGGCGGCTCGGTGCAGGTTCAGACCTGCCGTCGGGTCGGCGGGACGCTGACCGTCTTGAACCTCAACGTCGTCGGCACCTACACGGGCGGCCAAGACTGGTGGCTGAGGTCGAGTGTCTGCGACAAGCGACTGTCGGTGAAGGCTTGGCCGGACGGCACCTCTGAGCCGGTCGGTTGGCAGTTGACCTCGGTCGACGGGGCGATCACCGGCCCCGGGCTGGTCGGTCTCGCCTCACGGCGGGAGGCCGGCAACACCAACAGCAACCTCGAAGTGTCGTACTCGGCGTACCAGGCGATCGACCGGCGCGGGTACTTCGAGGTGCCGAGCTGGCCGCCACGGAGGGACATCACCGACAGCGACCGGTGGGTGCCGATCGAAGCTGCCGGCATCTTGCGCCGGCTCGGCCAGGGAACCCCAGCGCTCGACTCGCCGCTGCGGCGGCACTATGAGCGGCTGGCCGCCGACAGCGGCGCGAGCCCGGTCGACTATTGGCCACTGGAGTCCGGCGACGGACGTGAGGCCGAGGCGTTCATTTCGGCGACCGGAGGCCGCCCGCTGCGGGCTTTCCCCGCCGACTCCGGTAACCGGCGCAAGACCGGTGTCGTCTCGGGCAGCCAAGCCGGCCCACCTGGGGGCAGGGAGACGGTAGACCTGTCCGGTCGGGGGATGCTGGTCGCTGGCCTGCAACCGGCTCCGTACTCGACGATTTACACAGTCGAGCTGGGTGTGCTGTTCACCGAACCGGTGGCCGGCGAAGAGTCGGGAGTCGTGTTCCGGCTCCACTGCGGTGACACGCTGATCAACGTCTTCGCCCAACCGACGCCAGGCTACGAGACCTCGATTGAATTGAGTGGCTCCGGCGGGTTCACCTCAGTCGGGACGACCACACGGGTCGACGATGGCCTGTGGCATCTGCTGCGCCTGGAAGTGTCGGACGATGGCGGTTCCTGCGCCTACACCCTGTGGATCGACGGGGCGCAGGTGTTGACCGGTACGGCGTCGGGCGTTGGGTTCGAGCAGCCCACGGAGATTCGGATCTCGCCCTCCGGCGACATGGATGCGGCCAGTCATGTCGCCGTGTGGCGCGGCCTCGGCTGGGGCACCCAGCCGTCCCTTGATGCGTTCACCGCCTACCTGGGCGAGACTGTTGGCGCTCGGATGGTCAGGCTGGCTGCCGAGGAAGGTCTCAGCCTTGCGATTCAGGGCGAGGCGACGGCTCCGATGGGCATCCAGGGGCCGGAGAAACTGCTGGACCTGCTCGGCGAGGGTGCCGAGCTGGACGGCGGTCTGCTGTTCGAGGCGCGCGACGAGCTGGGACTGGTCTACCGCGCCCGACAGGACTTGTTGAACCAGCCGGGCACCCTGATCCAGTTCGCCCAGGTCTCCGAGCCGTTCGAGCCGCAGCCCGACGACTTCGAGCTGTTCAACGATGTCACCGCTGAGGGCAAGGCTGAGGGCAGGGCGAGGGCGGTTGTTGAGACCGGTCCGAACTCGATCCAACCCCCGCCCGAGGGCATCGGCCGGTACGACACCGCGCCGAGGTTCAACGTCGCGGCGGCCAGCCAGCTGCGCAGCTTGGCCTACTGGCAGCTTCATCAGAAAAGCGCCGATGAGGTGCGGTACCCGCGCATACGGGTCGATTTCAGCAGCCGATGGTGGAGCGACACAGAACAGCGGCACCGGGTGGCGGCCACCGACACGGGCGGGATGCTGTTGATCGACGGTCTGCCGGACGACGCGGGGCAGACCCTGCAGATGGCCGGGGGGTACACCGAGACCATCGACGCGTTCGATTGGGACATCACCTTCAACACCACCCCCGGGTCGGTGTGGACCGCCTTCGTCATCGGCGATCCCGTGCGTGGCCGCCTCGCCACCGCAGGCTCCGAGTTGGGGGTGGCTGCCGGCATTGGTGACACTGAACTCGTCGTGCAGACGGACACGGGTAAACGCCGATGGGTGACCACAACTGAGCACCCACAGAGCTTCCCTTTCGCCATCCAGATGGGGGGCGAATTGGTGAGAGTGAACGGGATCGGCGAGCCGATTCTCAACCAGAATTACGACTTCGAGACGACCATCTCGCCGTGGGCCGCCAACCTGTCGGGTACCGTAACCCGCTCAACCGCGCAGAAGCGCTTCGGTGGTGCTTCACTGCTGTTGACGCCCGACGGCGTATCTGCGACTGCGGGAGTCATCAGCGAGCAGGTGCTCGGCATCGTCGCCGGCCAGCAGTACCGCGCGGGGGCGTGGGTTCACTGCGCCGCCGCGCGGACGATCAACCTGCATCACCTGTGGTACGACTCCGGAGGCGGGTTCGTCTCGCTGACCAGCAGCTCGATCGTCGTGCTGGCCGACCGCTGGACGCCGCTGTACTCGATTGCAGAAGCGCCTGCTGGGGCAGCCAGACTCGCCATCCGATTCACGATGGGCAGCACGCCATCAGCAGCCACACTGCTCCACATCGACCACGCGATGATTCATCGCCCGGATGCCGGTGTCTCGCCCCAGACGTTCCACGTCGAGCGCGGGTTGAATGGCATCGACAAGGCGCACCCCGCCGGGACTCGCATTCAGATCGCTATGCGTGACGTGTCGGGCTGACCTGGACACGCCCGGCGGTACGGCAGGGCTTGTGCCGCTGGGAAGCCGCGTTTTCGTGTGGAGAAGACAGCCACCCACACGATGGAGGACGCGAAATGTTCGACGGTCTGGAAGACGAAGCACGGTACTGCCTGGCACTCGCGGTGAAGCTGACCGCAGAGGACGCTGCCCGGCAGGTCACCAGCGGCCAGCCCGACCCGCTACACCGGTTGACCGACGGCTACCGCATCCCGATGTTGGCCAAGGAGCTGATGCGGGTGCGTCACGCCGACCTGTTCTTGGCCGCCGGTTCGGACTGGTGGGACGAGATCGAGTGCGACCTCAACCAGGCGGTAGCTGACCTGCTGCCCGAGCCGGAGTCGGAGAACTACACGGTTCTGTGCACCGTCTGCGGACTCGACTATTGGGGAGCCGATTTCGAGCAGGCGCGTTACCTGCATGACCTCGCGGAGGATCACGCCTGCCAGCCGGGCGAGTGCGGGTCGGATATCGGGGGCGACGCCGGTTCGCTGGCTGCCTGAATTCGAATAATTGTGGCGAATTCATGCGAGATGTTTGGATTTTTACCAGAGAGGCAAGATCGACACCTCAGAAGGAGCCACCAATGACCGCCAAGCGCACCCGCCCCACCTCGCCGAAGCCCTGCCGCTGCTCGACCTTCGAGGTCGGCGAGGCGTTCGAGACGACCGGCTGCGACCGGCAGACCGCCCGGCTGTTCGCCCAGGGCCACGACGCGAAGCTGGTCAGCTTCCTGGTCCGGGCCGAGCTGGACGGCAAGGACATCCATTGGGGTCGTGAGACCGGGGTGCTGTACAGCGGCGACGCCGTTACCGCAGCACAGTCGGTGAGCCTCGCTCTCGCGGCCAAGGCGGGTGCCATGTTGGCGAAGGCGCAGGAGCGGGCAGCCAAGAAGGCGGCCAAGACCAAGAAGGTTGAGCCGGAGATCGACGCCCGGGAGCTGCGCGACCTGGACGAGCTGGAGGTCGACGACCTCGACTCAGACCCCGGTGTGGTCGACGCCCCGGTGCCGGCGACGGGTGCCCACGGTCAGACCATCAAGGTCGGGCGCTGGACGTACCCGGGCACGGTCATGCCGGACGGCGTTGCCATCTACCACGACAAGAAGGGTCACCGCCGGGTCGCCCGGAAGGGTGAATTCAGGGTGGTCGCCTGAGACCTGTACGACCGGAACCCCGGTGTGACTCAGTTCACACCGGGGTTCTCCCGTGCGGGCTGGCCTGCGCTGCTAGTTGATCAAACTTACCCGCTTGTCAAACTAGATGTAGTGGTCGGCATCGCGCCCTTGCCCCACATCTGGGGTTACGCCTACCGTCGCCGCTTGTCCGACACGGGACGACGAGAGGGGTAAGCGATGGGGAAGACCGGGGAGCCGGTGGTGCCGAATGGACCGACGATGGCCCAGCTACGGAGGGTCGCCGTCAAGGCGATGAAAAAACTCGGAGACGTGATCGAGCCGGAGACCATGGTGGGCGGGCCGACCATCTTCGGTGTGGTGGCTGAGAAGTGGCCGGAGGCCGACTTCGCAGCGCTCGCATCGGACGTTGTACTCGCCTCACAGTGGGCGCTGGAGGACTGGAACGAGGCCGAAGAGCGGCGCATCCGAGTCCTCCGCTTCATTCAGGCGGCACAGAGGTGTTTCGACAAGGAACCAGCGCCCGAGCTGGTTCTGCGTCTGGCCGCCATGCTGGAACTCAACCACCGGCTCAACGAGGGACTCGACATTGGGGACGGACAGGAGGCGTACCGCGCCGTCCGCCGTGAGGTAAAGGCGGTGCATCGCGGGGGCAACCCGTTCCTCTTGGTCCCCTGAAGGTTTCCCGGGCCACGAGGGCCGGTAGGGGTGCGACGACACCCCTCCGGCCCTCTCCGTTTGTCCCCGTGGCTCCCGGATGCCCTCGCTACCCCTGCTCGTCCTCGTCTGCGGGTGGGCGTGGCTGCCGGTACTGCGCGATCCAAGCTTCGATGTCCGAGCGCAGCCACACCGCGCCGGCCATCAGGACCTGGAACGGCTTCGGGAATGTCGGGTACATGGCGAGCTGGCGAAACCGCGACCGGCCGACGCCGAGCATCTGCTGAATCTCGCCTGGTCCGACCAGCGGACCGGGGACCTCACCCATGCGCCCGAAGGTAGACACGCCCAGGTCTACCCAATCTGGCCTACGCAATGCGGCCTGCCATGATTGACAGGGGGGCAAGAGCCGGGTTGAGATCGAGATATGCCCCCCGGCTGCTGGAGGCCGAGCCCGGTGGTCGGGGGTGCAACCCGTCTCGGCCCGGGAAGGAGCCCCCCGAATGCAACGTCACGGACCCGTTCGCCCCCTTTGGTTCTGCGCCGCGTGCGCCCATGGCTGGCCCTGCGACCAAGCTCGACTTGAACTGTTGGCCGAGTACGCGAGTGGCAGCTTGCTCGGGCTCGACATGGCCGCCCTACTCGAAGAGGCGACCGAAGACCTGCGCCAGCTCGGCGCACCACTCGACCCGCTGTACGGGTACGTCCGGTTCATGGGCTGGGTCCGGAAGCCCGCCCGATGACCGACCCGATCGGCACCTTCTTATTGGCGCTCGCCGTGGCCGCCCAACTCACCTACGTGTGGGCTGGCCGCCGCAACGCCGAGACGTCGCCACCGGCCGACTGGCGGCCACGGCACCGACGCTGAGATACTCAACGAGCCCTCGGTCTGCGGGTCGAGGGCTCGCCCATGCGCAAAGTCCCACACCCGCTGGAATCGGGAGCACGGTCGCGGTGTGATGAGGTGCCTGGAACGGTGGGCGGCGGATCAACCGGCCACCCGCCGGCAACAGGCCGGCGATCGAATGCAGCGCGGTGACCTCCAGCGCGGCCTCGTCGTCCAGTTCCGGCAGGATCGACGGCAGGCGTTCGGCGAGCATCGTCTTGCCCGCTCCCGGGGGCCCGATCAGGGCCAGATGGTGGCTACCGGCGGCAGCGATCTCCAGAGCGCGGCGGCCCAGACCCTGCCCGGCGACCTCGGCCAGGTCGGGGCCGGGTGCGGCCGGCGGCGGGGCGTCGACCGGCGGCTCGATCAGCGGCGTGCCGTCGCGGACGAAGGCGACCAGCCGGTGCAGGGTGTCCACGCCGCGTACCAGCAGCCCGGGGACGACCGCCGCCTCGGCGGTGTTGTCGGCCGGGACGATCACCCGTTGGACGCCGGCCTTCGCCGCCGCGGCGACCATCGGTAGTACGCCCCGGACCGGTCGCACGGTGCCGTCCAGGCCCAACTCCCCAAGGACCGCCACGCCGTCCAGCGGCAACAGCGGAAGCTCGCCGGAGCCACCGAGCAGCGCCACCGCGATCGCAAGGTCGAACGCCGAGCCGAACTTGGGCAGGGTGGCCGGCAGCAGGTTGAGGGTGATCCGGCGGTTCGGCCACCGCTGGCCGGAGTTGACCACCGCGGCCCGGACCCGGTCGCGCGCCTCGTGCAGGGCGGTGTCGGGTAACCCGGAGATCACCACCCCGGGCAGGCCGGCAGCGAGATCCACCTCCACCTCCACCAACTGCCCGGTCACCCCGACCAGACCGACGCAGAGCACCCGGGCGTAACTCATCGCGCCACCTCGCTTCGCTCGGCGTCACGATGAGGCACCACCACACTGGGCCGAATGATTCGTTCGCTGCGCTCACTCATCGCGCCACCTCGCTTCGCTCGGCGTCACGATGAGGCACCACCACACTGGGCCGAATGATTCGTTCGCTGCGCTCACTCATCGCGCCACCTCG